>CAZZVI010000015.1:16411-25563 GCA_964657335.1 uncultured Terriglobus sp. | reverse complement strand
AACTACTGCGCGTTCGGCTTGCCTGCATCGGGCGCGGGCGAGCCGGTTGGGAACAGGTTCTTCAGCGGGGCGTTGCGGTCGCGGTTCTGTTCGGGGTGAGGATAGGGCTTGCGCGGCATCATCGCTTCGCGCTCGCTGGTGTTGTAGAGGAAGATCGCCTCGACCACGGCAGCCTGCTCCAGGTCGGCTTCCTTGATGTGCTCGACCGTGTCCATGTTGCTGTGGTGCGTGCGCGTCTCGTAGTCCAGCTCGTCCTGGATGAACTGGAAACCCGGAAGTCCGAGCGCATCGAACGACAGGTGATCGGTGCCGCCGGTGTTGCGATTGGTGATGGTGGTGACGCCGAGGTCCTTCAGCGGCGCGATCCACTGCGCAAAGATGGGCCCGATCGCGTAGTTCTCCTGCGTGTACACACCGCGAACGCGGCCGGAGCCGTTGTCCAGGTTGTAGTAGGCGTCCAGCGTCTCCCACTCCTTGGTGGGCTTCAGCGGACCCTGCGGCCCGCGCAGGAAAGCCAAGCCCGGATCGCCCGCCGGGCCCTTGTCTTCAAACTCGCCGAAGTGCTGCTTCACGTAGCCGCGGCTGCCGAACAGGCCCTGCTCTTCGCCGCTCCACAGCGCGATGCGCAACGTGCGCTTCGGCTTGTAGCCGATGGCCTTCAGGATCCGCATGGCTTCCATCGCTACCACCGAGCCTGCGCCGTTGTCGGTCGCACCGGTGCCGGCGATCCAGCTATCCAGGTGGCCGCCCACCATGACCACTTCGTTCTTCAGTTTGGAGTCATTGCCCGGAATCTCCGCAACGGTGTTGAAGCCATGCTCGTGATCGCCGGTGAAGGTGGTTTCGATGTTGACTTCGAGCTTCACAGGCGCTTTCGCCTTCAGCAGGCGATACATGCGGCCGTACATCTCGACCGTGGTGACGGCGTTGGGGATGGTGACGGCATTCGCCCGGGTCTGCGCGCCGCGGACGAGGTTCGCTCCGTTGTCGTCAAAGATGATGCCGCTGCCGCCGCCCTTGCCGCCATCGCGGGCGGGGCTGAGGATGGCCGCCACGCCTTCTTCTGTCATCATCTTCAGCGCGGCAGTACGCAATGCGGCAAGGCGCGTCCGCTCTGCCATCAGTTGCTGAATGTTCGGTCCGCCGCCACGCCCTGCGCGCGGCTGCTCCGGACCTTCCATCTCCTTGAGCTCCGCCTCGGTGTAGCGCGTGAAGAGCGGCTCCGTGATGTCGACCATCGGGTGCGGCGCACCCAGCAGAACGATCTTGCCGCCCAGCTTGCCCTTGAACTTCTGCAGGTCAGCGTCGGTGGTCAATTCCACAAGAACGGCATCGCCGCTGACCGCGCCCTTGGTCGCGGCGGACCACGGAGCAGCCTGGATCCAGATGGGTTCGGTGTCGGGAGTGATCATGCGGGCCCAGCTGTTGACCTGCGCCCAGCCCATGCCGAACTCGCCCCAGTCCTCCAGGTGCGCGTTGACCAGGCCGGCGTCAGAGAGGCGGTCGCGCGTCCACTCGTTGGCCTTCTTCATGTTGGGCGAGCCGGTCAGGCGCGGGCCGATGCCGTCGCTCAGGCCGCTCATGTACTCCATCACGTGCGAGTGGGTCAGCCCCTCCGCCCGAATCTGCGCGTACATGTTCAGGTCGACATTCTCCGTCGCGGGCTGCGGGCCGTAGTAGCTTGGCTCCTTCTTGCTCTGCGCAAGCGCGCGGGGAGCGGCGGCAACGGCAGCGATCGAAAGCAGGGTAGCCGCGCACACGGCACGGCGAACGGCAGGGGCAAAAGGCATGGTGATAGGTACTCCAGAAAAGTCAGGTATAGACAGGATGACAGAATTTGCAAGGATTTAGTTTCAGCTTTTGCGAGGCGTTACAAGCAGCAGCTACTATGCAACAGCCCGCGTCCTTGCGTTCGGAGCGCCGGCGACTCTGCGCGCGCATTTAGGAGCGACCGCTGCGGTCGCGGCGGATCTGCTGCGATCGCGGCGTCCGTTCTTCATGGAGGTATGTCGATGACTCTTAGTATGCGTCTTCTAGCAGCTTTTCTCACATTGGTCGGATGTGCTTCGCCGATTCGGGCGCAGACCGTGGGCACGCCCATCCGCGTGGCCATCGTCGGCCTGACGCATGGCCATGTGAAGGGCTTTCTGCACAACCTGCCCACCAGCACAAGCGCGAAGCTCGTTGCGATCGTGGAACCGAACACGGCGCTCGCGAAACAATATGCCGACCAATACCACCTGGACCCGGCGCTCTTCTACACCGATGAAGAGACGATGCTCAACAAGCTGCACCCCGACGCGGTGCTTGGCTACGGCACCATCGCAGAGCATCGCAAGGTCATCGAGATCGCCGCGAAGCACGGCATCAGCAGCATGGTGGAAAAGCCGCTGACCACCACGGTGGCTGACGCGCTCGCCATCCGCAAGGCCGCGCGCGAGAACCACGTGCAGGTGCTGGTGAACTACGAGACCACCTGGTACAACAGCAACGCCGAGGCGCTGAAAGAGATTGCTGACGGCAAGCTTGGTACGGTGCGCAAGGTGCTGGTGCGCGACGGCCACGAAGGTCCTAAAGAAATAGGAGTCGGACCGGAGTGGCTGCCCTGGATCACCGATCCCGCGCAGAACGGCGCCGGCGCGCTGTTCGATTTCGGCTGCTACGGCGCGGACCTAATGACCGTGATCGAGCACGGCAAGACGCCGCAGAGCGTGACCGCCTTCGGCCAGACCCACAAGCCCGACATCTACACGCGCGTGGAAGACGATGCCACCGTAATCGTCGCCTACCCCGATGCACAGGCCATCCTGATGCCTTCGTGGGACTGGAGTTTTGCCGTCAAGAACATGGAGGTCTACGGCAACAAGGGCGAGCTGTTCACCGTCGCGGGCAAGGACATCATCACGCGCTACAAGGGCGAAAAGACCGAGTCCGCCGCGCATCCCGCGCCGCCGCTGCCGCAGAACCAGAGCAATTCGCTCGACTATCTGGCGGCTGTTTTGCACAAGCAGATCGACCCGGCGGGCGACCTGTCGTCGCTCGAAACAAACATGGTCGTGGTGCAAATCCTTGACGCCGCGCGCGAGTCGATCAAGCAGGGCAAGACGATCACGTTGAAGCCTCTGCCGCAGTAAGCATTTGCTGGAGAAAGCAGCGGGCTTAGCCCGCTGAAGAGCAGCCACTCATCAAGGGATTTAGCCCCGGCAGTCGCCGCACCAGGCCTAAAGCCCTTTCAACGGCATCCTGATCAGTGGCCTGAAGGCCACTGCTTTCTCCAAGTGACAGTGCAACGTAAAGCAGCAGAGAATGATGCTGAAGGGAGTCTCGAATGAAAGCGCTGATGCTGGAGCAGTACGAACATCTGCAGGTAATCGATATGCCGGAGCCTGCGTGCGGCGCGGATGAGGTGCTGATCCGGGTGGCGGCGTGCGGCATCTGCGGCAGCGATGTGCATGGGTATGATGGCGCCTCGGGAAGGCGCATTCCGCCGATCGTCATGGGGCATGAGGCCGCGGGTGTCATCACGCAGGTCGGCGCGGACGTCGCTGATTACAAGACCGGCGACCGCGTCACGTTCGATTCCACCGTGTATTGCGGCAAGTGCGAGTTTTGCCTGCGCGGCGAGGTGAACCTGTGCGACAACCGCCTGGTGCTCGGCGTTTCGTGCGGAGACTACCGGCGCAACGGCGCCTTTGCCGAGGTGGTCGCAGTGCCGGCTCGCATCCTGTATCGCCTGCCGGACGACTTCCCGTTTGAAGAGGCCGCAATGCTTGAGGCCGTGTCCGTCGCGCTGCACGGCGTGCGCGTGTCGGCGATGAAGGGTGGCGAGTCGGCCCTGGTGATCGGCGCGGGCATGATCGGCCTGCTGACGGCGCAGGCGGCGCGCGCTGCCGGATGCAAGTCAGTGTTGATCGCCGACGTGGACGAGGCTCGCCTGCAGATGGCCGTGGACGTCGGCATCCCCGACACGCTGCACCTCTCGGGTCAGCCGCTGATCGATGAGGTGCTGAAGCGCACCGGCAGCCGCGGCGTCGACGTGGTGCTCGAGGCCGTGGGCCGTGCGGAGACGGTGGTCGCGTCGATTGAATGCGTGCGCCGCGGCGGCACCGTCACGCTCATCGGCAACATCCAGCCGGAGGTGCCGCTGCCGCTGCAGCGGGTTGTGCAGCGAGAGGTGCGGCTGCAGGGTTCATGTGCTTCCGCGGGCGAGTATCCCGAGGCGATCCGGCTGATGGCGAATGGCGCGATCACGGTGAAGCCGCTCATCTCGGCCGTGTCTTCGCTGGATGAGGCGGCGAACTGGTTCAAGCGTCTGCATGCGCGTGAGGCTGGGTTGCTGAAGGTTGTGGTTACGCCGGGAGCTTGACTCACAATGCCTTGATCGCGAGTAATACGTGCGCCAATCTGAGTTGTCATCCCGTAACGCAGTGGAGGGATCTGCTTCTCACCAGCGCCAAAGCGCTCAGACGTGCTTCGCGCGCGAACAGCAGGTTCCCCCACTTCGCTTCGCTCCGGTCGGAATGACAATGTTTGGGCTGTAAGTCATTCGTACACCGTTCTGAACTGTCATCCCGTAACGCAGTGGAGGGATCTGCTGTGCGGGATGCTTGGGTTACAACGAGAAGCAGATCCCTCCGCTGCGCTGCGGGATGACAGGCTTTCCGGTGTGCGGGATGACCGGCCTAGGTGGAGTAGAGCGCATCAAACAAGGAAAGAGCATGAGCCATAACTTCTTCGATCTAACCGGCCAGGTGGCCATCATCACCGGCGCATCGCGCGGGCTGGGCCAGTACTTCTCACGCGCGCTGGGGCGTGCGGGAGCGAAGCTGGTCATTACCAGCCGGAAGGCGGGTGATTGCGACAAGTTCATCGAGGAGCTTGCGGGACTCGGCATCGAGGCGCGTGCGCTGACGCTCGATGTGCGCGGCAAGAACAGCATTGCCGCGTTTGGTCCTGCGGCGGAAGCTGCTGCGAGTGAGCTTGGCGGCAAGGTGGACATCCTCGTCAACAACGCAGGCTGCAACATCCGCAAGCCGGCGCTGGACGTGAGTTGGGACGACTGGAATACCGTCGTCGACACCAACCTGCGCGGCGCGTTCTTTGTCGCGCAGACGGTCGCGCGCGGCATGGTGGAGCGCGGCTATGGACGCATCATCAACATCAGCTCGGTGACCAGCGTCTTCGGCTATGCGGGCCTTGCGCCGTACGGCGCGAGCCGCGGCGGCATCCGGCAGTTGACCATGAGCCTTGCCGACGACTGGGGCAAACACGGCATCACCGTCAATGCGCTTGCGCCCGGCTGGTTCCGCACCGAGCAGAACAAGGTGATGTACGAGGACGCCGAGTGGGTCGAGTACCTGAAGGAGCGTATCCCGCTGCACCGCCCCGGAGCGCCGAATGACCTGGATGGGGCTGTGGTCTTTCTGGCGAGCGAGGCTTCGCGCTATGTCACCGGGCAGACGCTGCTGGTGGATGGCGGCATCACGGTGGGATCGACACGGGCGGTGGTGAAGAAGTAACGCTCAAGCGTGCCCGAGATCTAACTCGAGCGCTCCCCAACATTGTCATTCCGACCGTAGCGAAGCGAAGTGGAGGAACCTGCTGTTCGCGCGCAAAGCGCGCCTGAGCGCCAACGGCGCTGGTGAAAAAGCAGGTTCCTCGACTGCGCGCTTCGCGCTCCGCTCGGAATGGCAAATTTTAAAGCTATGAGACCAGCGCCTCGCGCAGATCGATCGGCTCAATCTTCCGCAGCAGCACCAGGTAAGCCGCGATGCCGATGACCAGGTAAGCAACGGCAATGCCAATCGCCCACGTGTAACTGCCCGTGCGCTGCACCGTGATGCCGGTAAGGATCGGCGCGGAGATGCCGGAGATCTGGTTGGCGCAGTTCATGATGCCGCCTACCTTACCGGTGCTGCTGTTGGGTACCAGCAGCGATGGCATGCTCCAAAGAATGGGAGACGCAGCGGAGAGACCGCTGATCGCGATCGAGATGGGAATGAGCGCGCCCATGGGGCTGTGCGCGAAGATGGCGCCGACCAGGCCGAGCCCGCAGACCGTGCCGCACAGCAGGACCGTGCGTCGCACGCGCGGGGCGTCATAGCCACGCTTGATCAGGGCATCGACCAACACGCCGCCGATCAGCAGGCCGCTGACCGCCGCCAGCAGCCACGGCACGCCCGTGTACAGGAACGATGCGCGCAGCGTGATCTTGAGCGTGTGCGCCAGGTACGTCGGCAGCCACGTCAGCAGCAGGTAGAACACGTAGTTGTACGCACCCGATCCGATGGCGATCCCAAGCACTTTGCGGTTCGTCATCAGCCGACCCAGCGGGATGGGCGGCGCAAGCGATTGCTGCGGGTCGCCTCCCTTGTCGTCGAGCACAACCACGTTGCGCATGGAGAAGCGGTGCGGCTCGCGATAGACCCCGGCGAAGATCAGCAGGTAGGTAAACGAAAGCGCTGCGGTAAAGCCGAACGACATGCGCCAGCCCACGCGCAGCAGCAGCAGCCCCAGCAGGGGCACGCCGATGGCATTCGCCAGCTTGGCCGAGCTGTCGAAGATCGCCGTGGCCAACGAACGCTCGCTCGCGGGGAACCACGCTCCAACCGCCTTTGCGCTTGCCGGGAAGGTGGGCGCCTCGCCGATGCCGAGCAGCAGCCGCGCCGCAAAGAACAGCGCAATGCCCGGCGCGAAGGCCGCGGCGACCGAAGCCAGTCCCCAGATGAAGATGGACGCCAGCGAGACCTTGCGCACGCCAAACAGGTCAAGGATCACGCCCGTCGGCAACTGGCATGCCGCATACGTCCACGAGTAAGCCGCGGAAAGCTGCCCGAACGCCGCCGGCGTAATGCCAAAGCTGGTGACCAGGGCATCATGCGAGACGGACAGGTTCACGCGGTCGAAGTAGTTGACCAGCACGCCCAGCCCCAGCAGCAGGCCGATGGTCCAGCGATACGGCTCCGCCTCGTTGTACTTCGAGCTGAATCGTGGGGCGGCCATGCAGCCAGTGTATGGGACGGTCTCTTACAGACACGTTGCTCTCTGCAATAAGCTGTTCGCAGCGATGCGCCGACCCGCCCAAGCCGCTTGTCTTCTCGCGATCACGTGTGCGACGGCGCTGAGCATCACGGCGAAGGCCCAGGGCAATGCGCGCGAGCGTCTGCCCCCGGACGAGCGTGCCTACCGCGCGGCGCTTGCCATCCCCGATCCAGCCGCGCGACTCAAAGCCTTCCGCAACTTTTCCGTGGAGTATCAGAGCAGCACTTTCTTCGACACAGTGCAGGAGGCAGCCCTGCGCCTGCTGCTGGACAACTTTCCAACACGCACCGCGGAGATTCGCGACCAGGTGCAGGTGAACGTCGCTAACGCCGACAAGGGCTACGACCGCTGGCAGGAGCAGGCGACCGAGGCCGATCTGCTGGCCGGCGCGGGCGTGCTGTTGCCCTTCGCGCAGCAGCTTGCCGAGGATGCCAACCGCAACATGACACAGACCAACTTCTACATCGGCACGGTCAGGATGTACGGCAAGCTGGCGGCGCCGGTGCCCAGCGCGGAGGAGCTGCGCGAGCCGTTTCGGGATGCTCGCGCGGCCACCGTGCTCGCCCTCGCGCACGTGTACCTCGCCCAGGGCAAGCGGGTGCCGTGCGCTGCGCTGCTGCATGAAGCGGAAGGTTTGCAGCCGTTCAACGGACGCGTCCACGCGCTGCGTGGGCAGATGGAACAGGCGGAGCATCACGATGCCGAGGCGCTTGCGGAGCTGGAACGGGCACAGGTCATGGGTGAGCTGGCCGCGCCGCTGCGCACGGCCATGCTTTCGCTCTACAGGCAGGCCCATGGCGGCAGCGATGCCGGTCTGGATGCGGAACTGGATCGCCGCTACGCCGAGGTCTTCCCGCCGCCGTTTACGCCGCCCGCTCACACTGCCTTGAGTGGCGGCCACACGGTGCTGCTGGAGCTGTTTACCGGCTCAAGCTGCATGCCGTGCGCCGGCGCCGACCTGGCGCTCGAGGCGCTGCTGCAGAGCCACAGCCGCGATGAAGTGGTCGCGTTGGAGATGGATGAGCACGTGCCCGGCCCCGATCCGCTCGCCAATCCGGCGACCGTCTCGCGCGGCGCCGTGCTGGGCGCGGGCAACACCCCGACGTTCTTTCTCGATGGCAAGCATCTCTCCGTCTACGGCGGCAATCGCAGCGGCGCGGAAGAGGTCTATGCGGGACTCGCAAAGTTCGTACGCATTCAAGGCGAACGGCCCAGCGGCGTGCAGCTTCATCTCTCCGCGTCCCTTGATGAGAGCGGCGCGGTGAACGCTGTCGCTGCGGTGCAAACGCAGGAGCAGCACGCACTGCAGCAGACCGCCGCGGAAGAGAACGCCATATGGCCCGGCGACCCGCTGACCGAGGCAGAGCGCGCACGTGCCGATGCCGCCTTTCCGCCGCAACTCACGGTGAACTTTGCGCTGGTCGAAGACAACATTCGCTACAGCGGCGAAAACGGCGTGCGCACACACCGCATGGTCGTTCGCGCGTTGAGCAGCGATGCCGGGTATGGCCAGCCGGTGAAGGCCGGCGCCGTAGTCACTCTCACCGCCACGTTTCATCCGGAGGGAATCAGCCGCGATCTCGCCGTCTATCTCGACGGCTTCGAAAAGAACAACGACAGCTTTGGTTCGTTCCACTTCCTAAGCAAAGACACGGCAATGCAAACCTCGCAGCTTGCTGTCGCCATATGGGTGCAAGATACGCGCACCCATCGCGTGCTGCAGGCGGCCTTTGCGCCGGTCGTATCCAAGTAACGCCTGTCATCCTGACGGCGATCACCTACGGCTTTAGGAGTAGCAATAGCCTACTAGCGTCCGCCCTGGCGCCGCAAACGCATTACCAGCAGCGACCCGAGATACATCCCCGCAGCGCAAAGCATTACTATCCCGATCGGCAGGCCGACCCATTTGTAGCTGTCGGAAAAGTCGATCTTCCGGTGCAGGCCTTCGTTCAGGAACAGGATCGTCATGATGGCGAGGAAGGTCGATGCGAAGAACGACGCCACGCCGGTTGCTCCCGTGATCAGCAGGGTTTGCAGCACGGAGAAGTCGCCGACCGGCGCTCCAAGAAAGCGGGGGCCGGTGTAGTTGGGGGCGTACAGCGGGCGTGCGG
>CAZZVI010000015.1:12868-16311 GCA_964657335.1 uncultured Terriglobus sp. | reverse complement strand
TACCTGTTTGTTCCGCTGGCGCTCTCCGGCGCGAGGCTCGACGGGGACGAGTCCGGACCGTTCGCCTCGACCGACCGGACACTCATCGCGCTTGCCTACACCGCGGCCCTGGCAGACAAGGCCATCTGCCACCGCAACGCGCTCGTCGGAGCGGAGGAGTACGTCTTCCTCTCAAGCCGTCTGCATGCCGATAAGTTTGCGCTGGCCTTCGAGTTCTTCATTAACGTGAGCCACAACTTCGTGGACACGGTCGGAGCGCCAACCGTCTTTGCCGACCTGGCCTGGAAGCAGGCCAAGGCGAATGTGCGCGGCGAAACCTCCATCGACGCGTGGGAAGAGCGCGCCGAAGCCACCGGGCAGCCGCTGCCAGACGCCGGCGCTGGACACCGAGCGCCGCGTACCGCCGGCCGCATCGACGAAAAGGCCCGCTCTGCCTACCAGACGGCTGCCTTTGCTGACTCGCTGGCGATCTACCTATTGTCGCTGTATCTCGACTTCGACTACGCCGACCTCCGCGAGCGCGAATACCCGCTGCTGGCAGCACCGGCGCTTGCGGAGCGGCTGAAGACCGTGAACCGGCTGTTCCCGCCGAACGACGGCTACGAGTTCCAGATACTGTACCGGCGGCGGGGATGAGCCCCGTTAATAGCTCTTCGCGGCGGACGCCCGGCGAGCAGTTCGTGGAGAAAGCAGCGGGCTTGAGCCCGCTGAATCGAAGCTACAACGGCGAGCCCTTTAGGGCTGGCCGGGGCTGAAGCCCCTTTTCTAAACCATTCTTGTTCAGAGGCCTGAAGGCCTCTGCTTTCTCCGTCCGCAAGCTCCACGCGATTCAGGATCTGGCGCGTCGAATCGCCTTCGCGGTGTGAACGCATCAGCCCTTCAAGTTCGGCCCGACCGCCATCACGAAATACTTCGCGGGGACGGTGCCCACGTTGCGAATGCCATGCAAGACGTTGCTGGCGGCGTAGCAGATGTCGCCAGGCCCGGCGGGCACGCGCTTGCCGTCAACCAGCCACTCGCATTGGCCTTCACGGATAAACAGCCACTCCGAATGCTCGTGCTGATGGGGTGGATGCGGCTCCATGCCGGCATTCAGCACGGTGTTGTGCTGCTCCACGCCTTCCCCGGTCGGCAGCGCGCCCTGGTTCACCGCCTGCGACGAGCCAGTCTTGCCGGTCTTGATCGGCAGTGCCGAGGAGCTGAAGACGGTGTTGTGCGCATAGATCGCCGTGCCCTTCGCGATCTTCGCGGGATCGGGCTTCGCCGCTTCCTGCGCGGGTGCGACGGACTGCGCGGCGGAGGCCCGGGTGAAGCTTTCGCTCAGCAGCGCAAGCACAGGTAATGAGAGGCAGAGATCGCGGCGAGTCGTCATGGTTCGCCAGCATACAGCGCCGAACGGCAGCTTGAACAGGGCATACCACTCGTCCGCGAAGTATCCTGTTGAGTGTGAGCGAATCGAACGAGTCCGTAGCATCAGCCAGCATCCAGGTCACCCTTCCCGATGGCAGCGTCCGCGAAGTGCCGCGCGGCACCACGCCGTTTGCCATCGCGCACAGCATCTCGCCGCGACTTGCCGACGCTGTTGTCGTCGCGAAGATTCGCACGTCTGCCGGCGAGCCCACCGCGGACGGCGCCGAGCAGCAGACCGATGACGCGCATCGCGGCGCGGGCACCGAAGAGAGCATGTATGCCGAGGCCGCCACGGCAGAGCGCATCGTTGACCTGGCCGAGCCGCTGAACGAAGACGTCTCGCTGTGGCTGCTGAAGGAGAGCGATCCCGAGGCGCTGCGTGTCGTGCGCCACTCGGCCGCGCACGTCATGGCGACGGCCATCACGGAGCTGTATCCCGGCGTAAAGCTCGGCCACGGACCCGCGACGGACAGCGGCTTCTTTTACGACATCCTGCGCGAGAAGCCCTTCACGCCGGACGATTTGATCGCCATCGAAACGAAGATGGCAGAGGTGGTCGCGCGCAACGAAGCCTTCCGCCACGAGTACATCTCGCACGAAGAAGCGCTGAGGGGCTACGAGCAGCAGGGCGACTTCATGAAGGTGCACTTCATCTCGAAGTTCACCAAGCCCGGCGAGAACGTCTCGTTCTATCGCAACGGCGACTTCCTCGACTTCTGCCGCGGACCGCACGTGCCAACCACCGGGCGCGTGCGCTCGTTCAAGGTGATGAGTATTGCCGGTGCGTACTGGCTGGGCGATGAAAAGAATCCGCAGCTCCAACGCATCTACGGCACCGCGTTCTTTCAGAAGAAAGACCTCGACGCACATTTCAAGCACCTGGAAGAGATCAAGGCGCGCGACCACCGCGTGCTCGGCAAGCAACTCGACCTGTTCTCCATTCAGGAGCTCGCGGGATCGGGCCTGATTTTCTGGCACCCGAAGGGCAGCCTGATCCGCAAGGAGATGGAAGGCTGGATGCGCGACGAGTGCCTTCGCCGCGGCTACCAGCTTGTCTACACGCCGCACATCATGAAGCGCGAGTTGTGGAAGGTGTCCGGCCACGAAGAGGTCTACGCCGAAAACATGTACCCGCCGATGGAGCTGGACGACGCCGAGTACCGGCTGAAGCCGATGAACTGCCCGGGCCACATCTTGATCTATAAGAACTCGCCGAAGAGCTACCGCGACCTGCCCCAGCGCTACGCCGAGTTTGGCAATGTCTACCGCTACGAACGCTCCGGAACCATGCATGGCCTGCTGCGGGTGCGCGGCTTCACGCAGGACGACGCCCACATCTTCTGCACGCGCGAACAGATTGTGAGCGAGGTGGAAGGCTGCCTCGACTTTGCCGAAGCCGTGATGAAGAGCTTCGGCTTCGCCGAATACCGGATGGAGCTGTCAACGCACCAGCCCGGCAACACGGACTTCATCGGCACACCGGAAGAGTGGGCCGAAAGCGAAGGCGCGCTGAAAGATGTCCTCACAAAACGCGGCCTCAGCTTCCAGACCTTTCCCGGCGAGGCGGCCTTTTACGGTCCCAAGATCGACATCAAGCTGGTCGATGTCCTGGGACGGCTGTGGCAGCTGTCCACCGTGCAGTTCGACTTCAAGTTACCGCAACGCTTCGGCCTGGAGTACACCGGCGAAGACGGCGAAAAGCACCAGCCGGTCATGGTGCATCGCGCGCTCTTCGGCTCAGTTGAACGCTTCTTCGGCGTGCTGATCGAGCACTACGCCGGAGCCTTCCCGCTATGGCTGGCACCGGTGCAGATCGGCCTTGTGCCCATCAGCGAAAAGCATCTCGATTACGCAACCAGGGTGAAGGCAGAGCTCGAGGCCATCGGCCTGCGCGTCGAGCTCGATGCACGCAACGAAAAGATGAATGCCAAGATCCGCGAGTTCGGCCTGCAAAAGGTGCCGTTCATCCTTGTCATGGGCGACAAGGAAGCCGAAGCGGGCGCAGTCAGCGTTCGTGCAAGGGCCAAAGGCGA
>CAZZVI010000015.1:0-12768 GCA_964657335.1 uncultured Terriglobus sp. | reverse complement strand
CCGCATATCAAGCTGAGCGGAGACATCATCACCTCGCCGTTTACGCCTGAAAAGACAGCCACCACAATCGCTGCAGGCAAGTTCAAGGCGACCTGCCTGCAACTTCTGGATGCTGCCGAAAAGGGTGAGAGCATCACCATCACAAAGCGCGGCAAGGTGGTCGCGCGGCTGGTGCCGCCTGAGCCGGAAAAGCCCCTCGCTCACGTGCCGCTTTTTGGCATCGCGAAAGGGAAGATCAAGATTCTGGGCGACATCGTCTCGCCGGACTTCGAAGCCTGGGGCATGCCCGATCCCAGGAAGAAGAAGTGAACGGCTATTTGCTGGACACGCATGTATGGCTCTGGATCGCGGGCAGCATCAAGGACAGCTTCAGTCCCGAAGATGAAGCCGCGATCCTTCGTTGGCAAGATGAGAGCCAGCTCTTCCTATCGCCCATGTCGGTCTGGGAAGTTGCACAGAAACTCAGCTCGGGCAAGATCGAGCTCGCCATCGATCTGGATGATCTCGTACAACGGAGCCTAGCTCCGGGACGTTTCCAGCTCTGGGATATGTCGCTCCGCGTTCTGATTGCGGCGAACCGCCTGCCGGGTGTCATACACGCCGACCCGGTGGACCGCATTCTCGCCGCGACCGCGCGGGAGCAGGACCTGACGCTGGTCACGCATGACTCCGCTTTGCTGCGTTACGCAAAGCAGGGCCACCTGCGCGTCCACAAGGTCTAATCCGGTCAATACGTCTCTGCCGCTAACCGCCGGGTCGCCTTTTCGCGTCCAACCTCACCATGCTCGTTCCCTACGCCGTCCGCGAGTTCTTCCGCTGCAAGGTGCTTCGGCCGTTGTTACGGCTGTTGCGCGGAGGCGTGACGCCGCGGCGGATCGCGTGGAGCCTTGCGCTGGGGATGGCGGTCGGCATCAACCCGTCGGTGGGCATCACCACGCTGCTGGTGGTTCTGCTGGCTTGGATCTTCGGGTTGAACCAGGTTGCTTCGCAGATCGGCACGCACATGGTGGCGCCGCTGCACCTCCTGCTGTTGATTCCCTTCATTCAAGCGGGCGTGTACCTGTTCCACACGCGGCGTCTGCCGATGACACGCAAGCAGTTGGAACACCTGAGCCATCATCCGTTCCGCCTGTTTCATGCCATCTGGCAGTGGGAGTGGCATGCGCTGGTGGTGTGGGCCATCGTCGCCGGCATCGCGACGCCGTTGCTCGCGATGTATCTGCGTCGCGCGCTGGTGCTGCTGATGCGGCGCCACCGGGCGCTGCTGTACACGCGTACTGCTGCGCACTGAAGACTGCTTCGGTGGCATGCGCACGCGCATCCAATCAGGTGACGGGAGTAAATGAAAATGGCGAATGAGACGGCAGTTCTGGCGGGTGGTTGTTTCTGGGGCATGCAGGAGTTGCTGCGCGATTATCCGGGCGTGATTTCGACACGCGTTGGCTACAGCGGCGGTGACGTTTCGAACGCGACGTATCGCAACCACGGCACCCATGCCGAGGCGGTGGAGATCGTCTTTGACCCGGCAAAGCTCAGCTTTCGCACGCTGCTCGAGTTTTTCTTCCAGATCCACGATCCAACCACGCTCAACCGCCAAGGCAATGACCGCGGCGAGAGCTATCGCTCGGCGATCTTCTACACGAACGACGAGCAGAAACGCGTCGCCGAAGACACCATCGCGGACGTGAACGCGTCAGGTATTTGGCCGGGCAAGGTGGTCACCGAGGTCGCACCCGCCGGACCCTTCTGGCAGGCGGAGCCGGAGCACCAGGATTATCTGCAGCGCATTCCGTATGGCTACACCTGCCACTGGGTGCGTCCTCAGTGGCACCTGCCGAAGCGCGAAGCCGTACACGCTTGAAGCCCAGCTAGAGCAGTGTGTACGAGAATGCAGAGTTCCGTCTTACCCTGCTCATCGCAACGAAAGTCAGGGATCGGGGCTCTGAAGCGGGTGCCCCACAGCTCGCTTTGAGATGTCGGATCACGCCCCTGGAGAGTCGATCCCATGTCTCAGAGGCGAGACATGGGGCACCCGCCATCTTCGATTCGGATCAATGGCGTTTCGGTTTGGCCGGCAGAGCAAACGTAAACACGCTATGACCAGCGGCGATGGCAAGATACTGCCTGCCGCCGACGGCGTAGCTCATGGGCGAGGCGTGCGCAGGCTGACTCAGCCGAGAGTGCCACAGCGATCGGCCGCTGACTGCGTCGGCAACCTCCAGCTCTCCCTGATCGTCTCCAAAGACCACAAGCTTCGTCGCCGTGCTCATGGCGCCCGCGGACGAGTGGCCCTGGCCCTCGAGCGGCCTTCGCCAGAGAAACTTGCCCGTGACCGGGTCAAAGGCGTTCAGGTACTTGCGTGGGCTGTCGCTGGGCAGATGCGACGCTCCGGTGGAGTAGAACGCCCTGCCCTCCTGAAACTCCTGCGGCTTTCGCTTGAAGACGCTGCAGTCGTCCAGCGACAGAAACAGGAACGTATGCGTGCGCTCGTTCCATGTGGGGGAGTACCAGTTGGTGCCGCCCGCGTAGCTTGGGCACATGCGCGTGCCTTCCGAGGTCGGTGTGAGGTCGGTGCGGATGGGACGGCCTGCCGGGTCGATGCCGGTTGCCCAGTTCAACTGCTGGGCGAACGGCGTCGCCTGCAGGAACTTGCCGGTCACACGGTCCAGCACATAGGCAAATCCATTGCGGTTCGCCTGGACCAGCAGACGTCTTCGATGGCCGTGAAAGGTGGTGTTCACCAGCACCGGCGTCTCTTCGGCGTCATAGTCGTTCACATCGTGCGGTGTGAACTGGAAGTGCCACTTCAGGCTGCCGGTGTCCGGTTCGATGGCAAGGACGGAGTCGGTGTACAGGTTGTCCCCCTCGCGCGCGTCACCGTCAAAGTCCGGAGCGGGATTACCGGTGCCCCAGTACAGCAGGTTCAGCTCCGGATCGTAGGTGCCGGGCATCCACGCGGTTCCGCCGCCATGCAGATAGATGTCGCCTACCGGCCATGTCTCCGATCCGGTCTGGCCCGGTGCGGGTACGGTCCAGAAGCGCCACGTCTCCTTCCCCGTGTCGGCGTCGAACGCGGCAAGAAAGCCGCGCACGCCGTCGTCGCCGCCGGAGGTGCCGACCAGCACCTTGTTCTTCACGACGAGCGGAGCGCTGGTCGCGCCGTAGTTCCGATTGCCTTCAGCGTAAGGGACGTCCCACAGCAGGCTGCCCGTGCGCGCGTCAAGGCACAGCAGGTGCGCATTGTCGGTCTCCATGTAAAGCCGTTGGCCAAGCAGGGCGGCGCCGCGGCTGATGTGTCCGGAGGCATCGTCGATCAACCCCTGCGTCACCGGCCGTGCATAATGCCACAGCAGCGCACCGGTTGCAGCGTCGATCGCGTAGGCATCGTTCGAAGCCGTCAGATACATCACGCCACCAACCACCAGCGGCGTGGCTTCTACTGTGCCTGCGCTGTGCGTGTCGAAGCTCCACTGTGCTTCGAGAGCATGGGCATTGCCAGGGGTGATCTGTGCCAGGCTGCTGTAGCGGCGGCCCGTGTAGTCTCCGTTGTAGGTTGGCCAGTCGGTTGCCGGGCTGGAACGCAGCAGCAGCTTGCCGGTCACGTTCGCTCCCGGTTGCACCTGTGCGTACGCTGCTGCACCGATTGCACCGGCAGCCAGGCAAGCGGCCAATAATCCCGATCGCGCCGGCGACCTGCCATTCCGACCGGAGCGCAGCGGAGTGGAGGAACCTGCTGTCCGGGCATTCCGCGGAAACACACAAGCAGGTTTCTCCGCTTTGCAAGACGATATGGCCGTCCTGCTCCGGTCGAAATGACAGATCATCGCTCGAATCATGGTGGATACAGCGTCATCCTGCTTTCGCGGTGTTGTGGCAGCGCCTTCGTCCGCAAGTGTATCCGCGCACCGTACACTGGCGCTCTATGCGCGTTCACCTGATCGACGGCACCTACGAGCTGTTCCGCCACTTCTACGCATGGCCTTCCATGCGCGATGCGGACGGGCGCGAGGTCGGTGCGGTGAAAGGCGTGCTCGCTTCGGTGCTGGCGCTTGTGAAAGAGGGCGCAACCCACATCGGTGTTGCGACCGACCATGTCATCGAGTCGTTCCGCAATGACATGTGGCCGGGTTATAAGACCGGCGAAGGCATTGACCCGGACCTCTTCGCGCAGTTTCCCCTGCTGGAGGAGGCTCTGCGGCTGATGGGCGTGACCGTGTGGCCCATGGTGGAGTTTGAGGCGGACGATGCGCTCGCCTCAGCCGCCGCGTTGGCCGCGGATGATGCGCGCGTGGAGCAGGTGCTGATCCTGACGCCCGATAAAGACCTGGCGCAATGCGTCCGCGGCAGCCGCGTCGTGCAGGTGGACCGCCGCAAGCGCGTAGAGCGCGACGAAGCGGGCGTCATCGCGAAGTTCGGCGTGCCGCCCGCGTCCATTCCGGATTACCTTGCGCTGATGGGCGATGCGGCCGACGGCTATCCCGGCTTGCGGGGTTGGGGTGCGAAGTCAGCGGCTTCGGTGCTGGCGAAGTTCGGCCACTTCGAAGCGATCCCGCACGACGCGCGTGACTGGGGCGTGAACGTTCTCAACCCGCACGGCCTGAACGAGACATTGCGAGCGGAATGGGACAAGGCCCTGCTCTTCCGCGATCTCGCTACGCTCCGCTGCGATATCCCGCTGTTCAACAGCGTGGACGATCTGCACTGGACGGGACCCACCGCAGAGTTCGCCGCGTTTGGCGAATGGCTGGACGCGGCGAAGGTCGTCAAGGGTGCGAAGCGAACTCCGAGTCTATGATCATGTAATGAAGTAGTTCGCCAAGTACTTCCGTTAACAGCGTTTACCATTACCAATCGTTCCTGCTAGCCTCCGATCGATTGGAGGCTTGTGATGAGAATACTTCTGGCTTTGCTCATTGCTCCGTTAACTCTATCGACGTCCGCAGTGATTGCTCAGAAAACGTCCAACGATCTTGGGGGGCTCCAACGCCGCTACACAGAGGGCGCTGTCTCGCATTATGTAATGACGGGGAACAACGATGGCCGAGAGTACACCATCCGCGCTACTGACACCGTAAAGCGTGGGCCAGATGGCCGCTTCTACGAGGAAATCGGATGGTCCGACTATGTCTCGAACACACCACAGGCCCTCGAGCCGGCAAGCCTTGCACTGCGACAGACGGTATCTTTGGACGATCCTGTCTCATACATGAAGGTGCCAAACCTTGCCGGGATACAGCCGGCCTTGATCGGGCCCATCACCGATACGCTCACTTTCTACAGCGACTTGTTGCTGGCCATAAAGTCCAAGCTTACAAACAAAGGACAGAAGGCCTATGTATCGCGATCAGCGCCCAACTCATGGGCTGATGGACAGCGGATTCTCTTGGGCCAGGACGTTGTCGATTTCTCACTAACCGTACTGTCCGTGAGCCCAACTGATCATATTGAGACATTGCTTGTTCGGCACCTCCCTCCGCCCGCTCTTCACATCCAGCAGCCTGCCAAGTGGATGGAAGACGGACATCCGGCTACGCCGAACAATTTCGTCCAGGTATCCAAAGAGCAGGATGGATTCGTTGCGGAAACGGGAAGAGAGACGTTTGACGTGCAATTGATGATCGATAGTCGTGATGGTCGAATCCTCTCAGCGACCATGCACAATCCCGTGCTGCTTCGAACACGTACTTGCAAGGATCGTGAACTTACGCAATGCGGCTCCGAAACACCCAGGAGTATTCTTCGGGAAATCACTTTCAGGCTCGTTCCGTAAATATCAGTCCTGAGAAGTCGGCTTAGCGGAAGGCTTCGCCCGCATCCTCTGCTTGGTGTGGAGCTTGAGACCGGTCCGGTATAGTTCGACGGCGCGCCGTAAAATCGAGAAATGGCTGTGTTGCGCGATGATCAGCCCAGCGCGATGCTTGAGGACACCACCATTGTGGCGAATGCAACGCCTGCGGGGCGTGGCGGGATTGGTGTGGTGCGGCTCTCGGGAAGCGATGCGTTCGCCATTGCTGCCCGGCTGTTTCCGCGCGAGACGATGCCTGCGCCGCGGGTGGCGCACTTCTGCATCCTGCGCGATGACAGCGGAGCACGTGTCGATCATGCGCTGCTGACCTTCTTCCCCGCGCCGCACAGCTACACCGGTGAAGATGTGGTGGAGATCGCAACGCACGGTTCGCCCGTGGTGCTTGACTGGCTGCTGCGCGCGGCGCTGGGCCATGGCGCAACGCAGGCGCGGCCGGGTGAGTTTACCGAGCGCGCCTTTCTGCGTGGGCGCATGGACCTGGTGCAGGCCGAGGCCGTGCGCGACCTGATCGACGCGCAGACGCTGGAGCAGGCGCGCCAGGCAGCGGAGCAAATGGGCGGCTCCGTTGCCGCGGCGATTCGACCGGTCAAGGAGCAGCTCGTCGCGCTGATCGCCGCGCTCGAAGCCGGCATCGACTTTGCCGAGGACGACATCGATACCATGCCCGCGGAGCAGATTGCCGCGAGGATCTCGCCTTTGCTGCCGCCACTCGAGGCATTGCTGGCGAGCTTCGCGCATGGACGGTTGTTGCGCGAGGGTCTGCGCCTCGCCATCGTAGGAGAGCCGAACGCGGGGAAGAGCTCGCTCTTCAACCGGCTGGTCGAGCGCGACCGCGCCATCGTCACAGCCACGCCGGGCACCACGCGCGACGTGATCGCAGAACGCATCAGCCTGGACGGCATTCCGGTCGAGCTGCTGGACACGGCCGGCCTGCGCGACACCGACGATGAGGCCGAACGCATGGGCGTCACCCGCTCGCGCGAAGCCATGACCGAGGCTGACGCGGTGCTGCTGGTAGTGGATGCCGCCGATCCAAAGCAGGGAACGACTTCCGGACACACGTCGATGGATCGCGCCGGCAGACAGATCGCCGCGTATGAGCTTCTGCGCAACCGTCCCGTCATCGTCGTGTGGAACAAGATCGACTTGCTGCCCCCAACGGGGCAAGCTGCGCCCGCGATTGCGCCTCTTGGCAAGGTTCCGGACGATGCCGCTGCGATGGATGTCCCACATGGGACGTTTGCGCGAGCCGCAACAGATCCATGGCATTCCGTGCGCGCATCCGCTCTCACCGGCGAAGGCATCGCGTCGCTGCGGCAGGCAATCGTCGCGCTTGCAACCGGCGGCGCGGCCGCAGGCACCGGAGCGACGCTGACCAATCTGCGGCATCGCGATGCGGTCGCCAGGGCACACGCCGGACTGGTGCGAGCGCAGGCTGCTGCGCAAAACCGAACGCCGCACGAGATGCTCCTGCTCGATCTCTACGGAGCACTCGGTGCGCTCGACGAACTCACCGGCCAAACCACCGCCGACGACATACTCCACCGCATCTTTTCGACATTCTGCATCGGGAAGTAGGCGACGGCAGTGACTGACGTGCGCTGAGTCGGGCTGGGCTGCGGTGATCGCTCGCAACAACTATGAGGGAAGCACTCGCACCCAATTCGCGGAGTTCCATTTTGGGAATCTGGTAGATATCACAGGCAGCATTACTGATGATGTCCCATGCTAGTCCTAAGACCTCAGTAACAACATGCGGAAATACAGTCTCGGTAGGGTGAATGAAGCAACACAGACCTGGGAGAAGTACATGGGCCACGGAAACGTGGTCCGATTTTTTTGCCCGGAAATCTCCTCTCTCCACAACCGTTGGCCCGCCCAAACTCGTACTCCAGATACGAGAACTGCATTTGTGCCACACCGCGACCGTATTGAGAACGCGCGACGCGCAGAGCAGGGAGCGAGAGGGCTTGATTCCCAGGGTCTGTGACCTTCTTCCCTCTCGCCCTCTCGTTCCTCTCCGGCCCCTGATCCTAAACAGGCCTTTGGATAACGCGGGCCTTGAGCCCGCTCATGACCGGATGGATCAAACCTGGGACTTCGCCCCAGCTTTTACAACACGCGCCTTCAGCGCGTCTTCCTTCACGCTGCCAAGGTTTCAAAAACTCGCCCTCAATGAATCGCGGTTGGCCTTGCCCCAGGATCTCCCTCGTCGGCCAGGACCCATCTGTGAACACGCCGCTGACGCTTTCACAGCGTCCCGCCTTCAGCGCGTCTCTGTGCTCCGTCCATGCAGATTGTCGATGAGTTCTTAAAGCTGGTGCGTATTCACCTCGTTTTCATCTTCCGTCACGGTCCAGTAACCAAATGACACGGGCTTCGGCGTTAGGCTATTCTCCTCTGCCAACCTGTAACTGCACGGCGAGCTGCAGCGTAGATGCGCGGCCCGACCCAAGTCATGACGCAGCCATGCTGCACTTTCTGGAGACAACGACGTGAGACGCACCTGCTTTCTGGCTTTATTTTTCCTCCTGCTCCTTACTCCCCTTCATCTGTATGCGCAGTTCGAGACGGCGAGCGTGCTCGGGTATGTGCGGGATGCTTCCGGCGCTGCTGTTCCCAACGCCTCTGTCACGCTCGAGAACGCGGACAAGCACACCAAGGTCGTCAACAAGACCAACAACCAGGGCGCGTACGAGTTCACGGACGTGGTTCTGGGGCAGTACCTTGTGACAGCCCAGGCGGAGGGCTTTACGACGACCACGACCGAACGCTTCACCGTGCAGGTCAATGCCCACCAGCGTGTGGATGTCGCTCTTAAGAACGGCTCTGTCTCTGAAGTGGTCACGGTCACGGACGCCGCCCAGCTGCTGGAGACGGACAACAGTGAGCGCGGGCAGGTCATCGGCACCAGAGAAGTTGAGAATCTGCCCCTGAACGGACGCGCTTATGCGGATCTGGCAGCGCTGGTTCCCGGTGTTCGCCGCAACCTGCTGGAAAACGGCACAGACTCCAGCCGCGATGCCAGCTTCAACGTCAACGGGCAGCGCAGCGAGTTCAACAACTTTCTGCTGGATGGTCTGGACAACAACGCCTACGGCACCTCGAACCAGGGCTTCTCCAATGAGGCAGTGCCGCCATCGCCGGACGCGATCAACGAATTCAAAGTAGAGACGGATAACTACTCCGCGGAGTACGGCCGGTCGGCTGGCGCTGTGATCAACGTCAGCATCCGCAGCGGCACGAACCAGTTCCACGGCAAGGCGTACGACTACATCCGCAACACCGCGCTCAATGCCGTCGGACCGTTCACGCCACCGACGAACCTGCTCACCGGTAAGCCGCAGAAACCCGTTCTGATCCGCAACCAGTTCGGTGGTACGTTCGGTGGCCGCATCTGGAAGGACCATACCTTCTTTTTTGCTGACTACGAAGGCACGCGGCAGGTGACGCGGGCCATCATGCAGGCAACAGTGCCCACGCAGGACCAGAACGGCACCAGCGCGCTTGCTCTTGCCAATGGCGGGTTCACCCTGCGCAGTTCCTCCGGCGTGGCCGTCCCCGTGACGAACCCCCTGACCGGCGTCAACTATGCAAATGGCGTCATCCCGTTCACCGATCCGGCGGTCTCTTCGTTCGCCAAGGGCGTGCTTGGGGCCCTGCCGCAGCCCAACGTGCCTGGCGGCCCACTCACCAACAACTACGCGTCGCTGCCGGCCGATCCCATCGTCGACGACAAGGGCGACGTTCGCATCGACCATACGTTCAACCAGAAGACAAACATGTTCGTCCGCTACAGCGAGCACAGCGGCAACATCATGTCTCCGCCAGCCATCCAGGGGCCCGCGGGCGGTAACGCCAACGGCAGCGTACGGATCTTCAACCGCCAGATCGCCGGCGGCGTGACCCACGTCTTCAGCCAGAATTCGATCCTTGACGCCCGCTTCGCGTACACGCATACCGATGGCGGCAAGAGCCCCTATGGTGCGTCTCTGACGAACCTGATGGCAGGGATTCCCGGTCTGCCGACCGATCCTACCGTGGTCCGCAGCTTGAATGGACAAGCCGTGAATGGCTTCACCCAGTTCGGCAACCAGACCAGCAACCCGCAGTTCCAGAATCCCACGGTCTACAACCCGAAGGTCAACTACACACGCATCCAGGGCCGCAGCACCTACAAGGTTGGATACGAGTACCAGGCGATCTTCACGGAGATCGATGACTTCAACCCCGTCTACGGACAGAGCACCTATAACGGCGGGTTCAGCTACACCGGTACGAACGCATCCACGCTCAGCGCGGCGGATACGGGCACGAAGGAAGCTGTGTCCATCGCCGACTTCATCTTCGGCGCGCAGAACAGCTACCAGCTGAACAACTTCGTCATCGTTCACCTCAACCAGCGGATGCATTACATGTACCTGCAGGATGACATTCGGTTGAGCTCCCGCCTCACCGTAAACGCCGGTCTGCGCTACGAACTGGTCACGCCGCAGTGGGAATCGAACAACCTGCTCGCGAACTTCGACCCGACGACGAATTCGCTCATCAAGGCATCCAGCGGGTCTATCTACAATCGTGCATTGCACAACATGCCGCTGAACAATCTTGCACCGCGCTTTGGCCTCGCTTACTCCCTGACCAACAAGACGGTCGTGCGCGCCGGCTATGGCCTCAGCTATGCGCAGTTCAACCGCGAAGGCGGCGAGAACCTGCTCGTCTATAACCTGCCGAACATCGTGAACACCAACATCAACCAGTCACCGGCATTCGCAAATAAAGGCATCCTGGGCACCACGGTCGGCCTGCCCGTCTGCTCTGCGGCACAGGTTACGGCAACGTACGACCCCAGCAATCCAACGCCGTGTTTCCGCACGACCGTGCAGGGATTTCCCACCGGTTTCACAAGCCCCGCCACGGTTACGGCTGCGAGCAACGCCAACACCCAGGCGCGCTACATTCCCAGGAACCTGCCCACGGGTTACGTGCAGGCATGGCACCTCACGGTGCAGCAGCAGCTTGGTCCGTCCACCACGTTTGAAGCCTCCTACGTTGGCGAGCACGGCGTGAAGATCCAGGTCCTGGCCGACTACAATCAGGCACTCGGTAACGCCGTCACGGCGACCTGCAACACCACCACGACCACCGGCTGCATCAATCAGTTGAGCGGCAACGCCGGCCGCCCCCTCAAGACATTCACCACCATCGAAGAGACGCTGCCCGCAGGCTTTCTCGCCTACAACGCTCTCCAGACCAAACTGGAGCACCGTACAGGACACGGCTTGTATCTGCTGAACTCCTTCACATGGTCACGCGCGATCGATAACGCCAGCGGCCACCTGGACGCAAACAGCGGCGACAACTCGCGCATCAACCTGCAGAACGGCGGCATGGGCGAGCGCGGTCCCTCGGGCTATAACCAGCCCCTGAACGATACCCTCACCGTTGTGTATGACCTTCCCTACGGCAAGGGACGCACCTTCGGCGCGAGTGCTCCCGGCATCCTGCAGGAGACATTGGGCGGATGGCAGGTCACCGGGATCAATAACCTGGATAGCGGACAGCCCGTCAACATCATCTACTCGCCCAACAGCTTCCAGTCGGTGAGCACCATTCTGAATCAGCGCCCGAACCGGGTCCCCGGTGTGGCTCCTGTGCTGCCCAAGTCACAGCGCGTACGTCTGCCCGGCAACCAGGGCATTTACGCTCTCAACCTGAATGCGTTCAGCCTGCCGACGGTGAACCAGCCGTATGGCAACGCCGGCCGTAACTCGGTACGCTTCGATCCGTACTACGATCTGGACATGGGTCTGCACAAGGTCTTCCAGTTGTATCCGGAAGGGGTCACGTTCGACTTCCGCGCGGAGGCCTTCAACATTCTGAATAAGGTGAACCTCGCAATCCCTGCCAGCACCACGTTTGCGCCGGGTTCCACCAGCTTCGGAGCAGTCACCGCGGCATCCACCTTCCCGGCACGTGTTGTGCAGTTCGCCGGCAAGATCGTCTTCTAAATTGAGGATTGGGAGAAAATGCTTGTACCTGTTCGCCGGAAAGCCCGCAAACTCCTACGTGCACGCGAGTTCGCAGGATCCTTCGCTTCGCTCAGGATGACGGCTTGCATAGGAACCTAGACCACGCTAGAAATCAAAAGCCCGGCGCGAGGCCGGGCTTTCCTGTGCTGCTTAAACCGTAGTCTCCACACCGCAGGCGTCAAGAACCGCACGAAGCACTCAGATGCGCATGGGCATCAGGATGTAGCGGTACTTCTGGTCTTCGTTGGCGTCTTCCGGGCGCATCTGGCCGGCAGACTGCGCGTCCTTGAACTCCAGCCGCACTTCGCCTGCGGTGCCGATCGCTTTGAGGAAGTCGATCAGGTACTGCGAGTTGAAGCCGACGACGAGTGGGTCGTAGCTGTAGGGCGTCTCGATGATGTCTTCCGACTCGCCCGAGTCGGTGGACTGGGACGAGATGCGTAGCTCATTTTGCTCCAGTCGGATCTTGATGGCGCCCGACCGCTCGTCGGCGAACTGGGAGACGCGCTGCAGAGCGCCCATCAGGTCTTCGCTGCGCACGATGACGAACTTGTTGTTGTCGCGCGGCAGCACGGCTTCGTAGTTCGGAAACTGACCGGTCAGCTTGCGGCTGGTGAGCACGCGGCCACCCACGCGGAAGAACAGTGTGGTCTCATCATCAGCAAACTCGACGGTCTCGTGCTCGTCGTTGCTGCCGGTGGCGAGCAGGCTCTGCAGTTCACCAAGGGCCTTGCGCGGAATCAGCGTCTTCTTTTCGCCGGTGATGCCCGAGAGGTTCTCACCCAGCCGCTCGATGTGCGCCAGGCGATGACCGTCGGTGGCGACCATGGCCATGCTCTCGGCCTTGAGCACAAGCAGGGCGCCGTTCAGCGTGTAGCGAGACTCTTCGCTGGAGATGGCGAAGATCGTCTTCGACACCATGCCGCGCAG
>CAZZVI010000014.1:21478-30496 GCA_964657335.1 uncultured Terriglobus sp. | reverse complement strand
TGGTGACGCGTCCCGCGCCGCCTTCGGTCGGGCTCTGCTGGGTGGACGGTGTTCCTGTGGCCAGCGCGGGTATCGTCGTGATGGTTGGGGTGTTGTCCACGTCCAGCAGCAGATGGTTCTGCCCCGGATGAAGCAAGGCCGTGATGTCGAACTCGAAGGGTGTGTAGCCGCCCTGGTGGGTGCCCACGCGGTGTCCGTTGACCCACACCTGCGCCACATCGTAGACCGCGTCGAAGTGCAGACGGACCACCTGGCCGGCCGTCATCTGCGGCGCTGCGAAGTCACGCTCGTACAGCGCGTGGCCGATGTACTTGCGATACTGCTCGGACGCCGGCCAGCAATGCGGCACCGTGACCGGCTGCGGCTTCTCCAGCGTTGGCTGGAAGGTCCATCCTGCGCCATCAAGCGAGATGCGTTGCGCGGCGTGCAGCGGGACGGCGAAGAACAGTAGGAGCGCCGTTGCGAGCAGGTGTCTCATGCTTCTCCTCAGAGAAAAGGGAACGGGCAGAGATGCTCTCTGCCCACTTCGTTGAAGCGGCCGTAACGGTTTAGAAGATCAGCTTCGCGGCCAGTTGCAGCGAACGTCCGTCTGCGGCCGAGGTGATGACGCCGAAGGAGCCATTGGTGTTGCAGGCTCCGGTACCGGTGGCGGTTGCGCCGCTGCCCGTTACCGTGCAACCGGGGGAGATGCCGTTGCCGGTCGCTGCATTGAGCGTGTTGGCCGCAGCGGAGAAGCCGGTGCCTGGCAGGCCGAAGTTGGGATGGTTCAGCACGTTGAAGGCTTCGCCACGCAACTGCAGTTTGAAGCGCTCCGTGATGTCTGTCGTCTTGAAGATGGAGAAGTCGAAGTTCTGCGTTCCCGGTCCGCGCACATGCGGCAGCGTGCGAGGCACATTGCCGAAGGTATAGTCCGTCGGGTTCTGGAAGGCGAAGATGTTGAACCAGCGGTTCGGCGACTGTCCGCTGATGGCGACCGATTGGCCCGGCACATAGTTGGGGCGTGTTGCGGTGTAGGAGTTCGCACCGGAAATGGCCAGCGGAACGCCTGTCTGGAAGACTCCGATGAGGTTGAACTGGAAGCCACCGATCAGCCGGTTGACGAAGCCGCTGCTGGTGCCAAAGTGCTGACCGCGGCCGAACGGCAGGTTATACAACGCGCTGACGGTGGCGCGCTGAGACACGTCGGCGGGATCAAGCGAATACTCCGAGGCATGGCGGTCGTACACGTTCTGGTAGCCGTCCGTAGCCGCGATGGAGTTGAGATAGGAGAGCGGAGACACCGAACTGTCTGACAGCAGCTTGCCCATGGTGTAGCCGAACAGCAGCGTCAGGCCGTTACGTGCGTTGCGCTGCGCGGACAGCTCGAGGTAGTGCGCGATGAAGTTGCCGTCGTGAGGGTTGTAGACGTTGACGCTGCTGTAGGCCGGGAATGGCAGCAGCGCCTGCGTGCGCGTAATGGTCGCTCCACCGAGCGAGCCGGAAAACTTGCCGGCGTTGGGGTTCGGCACGGAAGCCTGCAGTGCGGTGCGGCCGAGGGAGAAGTAACTGGGGTTCAGCGAGTTCAGGTTGTAACCGCCCGCAGGAATGTGGACGCCGTGGTTGCCCACGTAGGTCGCCTGCAGAACGACGTCATAGGGCATCTGCCGTTCGACGGAAAAGGTGTACTGCTGCGACATGGGTGTCTTCCACCGCGTCGGGTCCTGGTAGCCGATGGATTGACCAAGAAAGCCGAGCGGCCCCAGCGCTGCGCCGAGCGGCTGCACTGGAGGCGTGGGGAAGCCGTTGATGAACTGGAAGTCCACCAGCCGGGTATCGTTGCCGGCTGGGTTGTAGCTCGTGGTCGTGTTGGCGAAGCCCTGCGTCTGGCCGGTGTAGATGGAGTTGAACTCAAGCGGGTAGTAGATGCCGAAACCGCCGCGCGCCACCGTCTTGCCATCGGCCGTCGCCTTGTAGGCAAAGCCGATGCGCGGGCCGAAGTCGGTATACCGCTCGGGAACGAAGTTGCGGCCGACGCCGTTGACCGTGGCATATTGCGTAATGCCGGTGAAGCCGCCAAAGGATGCCGTGGGGTTGAAGTTGGAGTAGCCGTTGTTCTGCTCGAACGGCTGCTGCTGGAAGTCATAGCGGATGCCCAGGTTCAGCGTCAGCCGGTCGGTCGCCTGCCAGTCATCCTGCGCGAAGAAGCTGGCACTGTAGGCGCGATCGGTCTCGCCCGTGTTGGTCACGATCGAGGCGGAGCTGACCGCTCCTGCAAGGAACGTCGCGTAGGTGTTGCCGGAGTTGACGAAGCCAGCGGCCGGCGCCGCGCCCGACGGGTCGGAGGTCAGGCCCGCAGCGAAGGAGAAGGTGCCGGACGGCGCATTCCGCTGCAGGTTCGCGCCGATGTTGTAGCGCAGGTCGGTGCCGAAGGTAAGCGCATGGCGTGCGACCACCTTCGTCAGCGTGTCGGTGATCTGCGGCAGCGTGTAGGCGCGAAAGCCGATGGTCTGCACTGACGCAGGCAGGCCGTTGCCCACGGTCGGCGTGGCAAAGTTCGGCACGCTCGCGGGCAGGCCGAGCAGACCTGGAATGTTGGAGCCGTAGCTGGCAGCCTGGAACGGGAACTCCTGCCGCTCGATCGACAGACGCAGATCGTTGATCAGGCTGGACGAGAACACATGCGTGTCGCCGACCAGCAGCTCCTTCGAGACATAGGTGTCGAAGCGGTTGGCCACGCGCGGGTCAGGATAGTAGGTGCCGCCACCCGTGCCGCCGTTGGTGAAGTTGCTGTAGTAGGCGAAGCGAACAAAGGCGGTGTCCGCATCGGTGACGCGCGTGTCAAAGCGGCCGAGCGCGTTGTACTGGTTGCTGATGCCGCGGTTGCTGAAGAGGAAGTTGTTGGTATTCGTGTACTGGTTCGAAGGTGTCACATTGGGCAGCGGGTAAAAGAGGTTCTGATATTTGACCGCGGCGGGATCAAGGTTTGTGACCTGGTTGTTGACGTAGGGTGCGCGGGTCGCCACGTTGCCGTTGATGACGGTGGTGTAGGGGTTGTAAAGCTGGATCTTGTTGCCGCTGGCGTCGGCCAGGCCGGCAAAGTTGCCGGTGCGCTGCGCCGCCGTCGGAACGGAGAGGTACTGCGGATTGCTCTGGATGAAGCGGTACATCTCATAGTTGGCAAAGAAGTACGCTCGCTTGTGAATTACGGGGCCGCCGACCGTGCCGCCAAACTGGTTGTAGCGCAGCACGGGCTTCGTCAGCGGCGGCCGCGCGAAGTAGTTGCGCGCGTTGAAGACGTCGTTGCGCAGAAACTCATAGACCGTTCCGTGGAAGCTGTCTGTGCCGGAGCGGCTTGCCAGGTTGACGACGCCGCCCAGCGTAAAGCCGTACTGCGCAGAGAACACGCCGCTCTGCACCTTGAACTCCTGTATGGAGTCCACGTTGGGATTCACGGCGATCTCGCCCGTGGTGGTTGCCAGGTTCGATTGGCCGTCGAGCAGGTAGGAGTTCGAGCCGGTCGGCGAGCCGTTGATGGAGATGGCGGAAAGGTTGGTGCCGCGGTTCGCAAAGCCGGACTGTGCCACCGTCGCGTTGACGCGGACGCCGGGCGTGAGCGTGGTCAGGGCGATGACGTTGCGGCCGTTCAGCGGCAGCTCCTGGATGGACTTTTCGCCGATCACAGCGCCCAGCGTTGCGGAGGTGGTATCCAGTGCCGCGGACTGCTGCGACTCCACCTGCACGGTGGCGTTGACGCCGCCCACCTGCAGCTGCACATCGCCCTCGGTGCGGCTGCCGACGGTCACGGCGATGCCGCTCAACACGGAGGTCTGGAAACCTTCGTGCGTCACGGTGACGCGGTAGTTGTTGCCCAGCACAAGCGGCGGCGAGCTGTAGAAGCCCGCATCGTTCGTCGTCAGGTGCACCACGTCATGGCGCTCCAGGTTCTCCACATCGACCGTCGCGTTGGGGACGGAGGCGCCCGAGGCGTCCCGCACCGTGCCGATGATGTTGCCCGTGCCCTGCTGCGCCAGGCAGGCGCCCACGCCCAGCAACAGGGCCGCGGTGGAACCGACCGCCGCGTGTGCGATGCGAGCATTGCGTGCCGCTTGCCTCAAGTGCTTCAACATGGTCCAACTCCTTGGCTGCGGTCGGCAGCCTTTCGCTTACTGCTCTCCTGAACGGCTCGGCGACAGTCCTCTGAAACGACTTACGGCTCACCTGATGAACCCGTTTTCTGGAGTCGAGTTAACCGATTAACGTTTGGCGGCAAAGGTAGTTCCACACAACTTTGCTTGTCAAGCGCTTTTCTCCGAGCAGCTCGGACACTGCCTCGTGTCCGCACATTCGTATTTGGTGCGGCGCTGGTCCTGGGTGCGCCTCCGAACGGCCCTGCGAGGTATGCCTAGGTCGTCTTGCCCTCTGCGAAGGTGAACGGCAGAAGCACGCGGCGGCGTTCCTGCCCCGGCTTCTCGATGGCATCGATCAGCATCTCCGCGGCAAGCCGGCCCATGTCAAACGTGGGGATGTACAGTGCGGTGGGGCGCGGCCGCAGGTTCGACGCGCCCGCAGAATTGGTGCGGCCAAGGATCGCGAGCTCTCGCGGCACGGCGATGCGGCGTGCCTCCACATAGTCGTACAGGTGCATCAGCAGCGAGTCGTCCGCCGCGAACACGGCAGTGGGACGGCCTCGCTTCCGGCTGAACCATCCGTCCAGGATTTCGAACGCACGAACAGGGTCATAACCGGAGCACCCGACGTTGTCCTCGCGAAATTCGAGGCCTGTCTTTTCCAGACCACGCCGCAGCCCCTGCACCAGGTGGATGTGCGTCGGCAGCGTGCTCAGGCCGCTGAGAAACGCGATGCGGCGATGGCCCTTTTCCGCCAGGTAGCGCACGCCTGCCTCTGCCAGTGCGCTGTCGTCCACGCCGACGTAGTTGATGTTGGCGCGGCCGTAGTAGCTGTTGATCATGGTGAAGCGGATGCCCGCGGCGTCCAGCTCGTGGATGGTCTCGTTGATGTCGCGCGTCGTGCAGGACCGCGTGTTGATGAAGATGAGCCCGTCGGTAAAGCGGCTTTCGAGTATCTGGTCGCGGGTGTCGCGTCCGGGCCTGCCTGTCGGGGAATAGATCAGCAGGTTATAGCCGCGCTTCATCACGGTGCTTTGAATGCCCGACAGTGCCTGCGCGATGAACTGGTTGAAGAAGATGGGATCGCGCAACGGCACCATCAGCCCCAGCAGCCGGGTGCGGCGCTCGGCGAGGGCTTTTGCCAGTTCGTTCGGTGCATAGCCCAGCTCGGCTGCGATGCCGCGGATCATCTCGCGCTTGGCGGCGGAGACCCGCGTGGTCTCCTTGTTGTTCAGGGCAATGGAGACCGCAGCGACGGAAACACCGGCGCGCCGCGCGATGTCAGATAGCTTGGGTGCGTGATGGGAACCGGACCGCATGGGTATGGCAAGTATTGTTGCACTCCGGGTTCGTTCCCCTATGCGATTCCTGAACTGGCCTTAGTTAAACGATTTACATTGCCGCTATCCATGCAGTATGGTTCGTTGCAAACAAGTCATGTCATGGAGCCATCGATGAAGTCCTTTCACGCAGCGTTAAGCCGTCGCTCGTTTCTTGCGGGCCTGGCAGGCACCACCGGCTACGCGGTCGGGCAGAGCATGTTGCCGGGTATTCCCAACATCGGCTTGAAGGGCAACTCGGACCCAACGCGGACGGAGTCGGGCGTCGGTGCGCTGATGCCATGGGCTGACGGCCTGTACGCTGTCACCTACAACTCGTCCGGCAAGCGCACGGGAACGGGCCTCGGGCTGTTTCGCATCGACGATGCATTCAAGCTCGAGCGGCTCGATGTATCGAACGGCGTGTACGCCAATCGCATGATGCACCACGGTTCCAACCAGTGCATAATTGGCCCCTATGTGATCGACTCCGGCGGCAAGTGGAAGCGCATTGAAGGCCTGGTGGAGCATCGCCTGACCAGCACCATGCCTCACCTTACCGATCCGGCGAATCGTGTCTACTTCCTGACGATGGAGGGCCTGTTCTTCGAGATGGGCATGGACGATCTGAAGCCGCGCCTGCTCGCCAATCTGACCGAGACCATGAAGATCACGAAGCAGCCACACTTCAAGGGCGGATACACCGCGCAGAACCGCGTGGTCGTGACGAATAACGGCTTCTTCGCCTATGGCGAGACGCAGGGCGGCCTGTTCGAGTGGGACGGCAAGGCCCCATGGAAGCGGATTGCCGACAAGCCGTACCTCGACGTAGCCGCGCGCGAGAACATGGGCAACGTGATGTTATGCACCGGCTGGGATGAGCGCTCGGCCTTGCTGCGCGCGCTGGTCGACGGCGAGTGGCAGCAGTACCGTTTGCCCAAGGCATCGCACTCGTTCGAGCAGGGCTGGCAGACGGAGTGGATGCGCATCCGCGAGGTGGAGACCGAGCACTACATGATGGACCTGCACGGCATGTTTTACGAGCTGCAGCCGCTGCCGTTTGAAGGCCGGATCTGGGGCGTGAAGCCCGTGTGCCAGCATCTGCGCACCATTCCGGATTACTGCAGCTTTCGCGGTCTGCTCGCCATGGGCGGCAACGAGACCACGCCGAACAACGATGCGAATGCCGTCGTCGGCCAGCCGCAAAGCGGCATACTCTTCGGCAAGACGGATGATCTTTGGTCGTGGGGCAAGCCGCAGGGGTGGGGCGGTCCGTGGCGCAAGGATGCTGTTGTAGCGGGTGTGCCCTCCGATCCGTTCCTCTTCACGGACTTTCCGCGCAAGATGCTCCATCTTGTCTCAGACAAGAGCGGCACCGTCGAGATCCAGATTGACTTCATGGGCAACGGCAGTTGGATGAAGTACGAAACGGCCAAGCTGGTCGCGGGCGAATACCACCCCGTCCTCTTCCCAGACGCATTCAGTGCACAGTGGGTGCGCCTGGTGCCCGGCGTATCGGCACGCATGAGCGCGGAGTTCATGTTCACCTAAAGGCACCGCAGGCGCTTTCGTCGTCACCGTTGCAATGATTCCGATTCTCGATTGCGTGCTAATTGCAACACGCCGAGCGAGAGCAACGCCGCGCTGATTGCGGCGTCGATCCATCGTGCCTCGGGCGCGGCGGCAAGCGCTGCCGAGGCGAGCAGCAGCGCGCCGACCGCAACGGTCGAAAGGGGAATGATGCGGCTTGTCCGGCGAGGCTGCGAGTGGGCGCTCTCTTCCGCGGAAATCGGTGTCTCCAGCAATTGAAAGAAGACCGCTGTGCGCGCTGTTTCGTCAGCTGAGGCCGGCCACAGCAGGCTGCCGGCAATCATGCCGAGACAGGTGACCGCGATATTCGCGAAGATTGAGTAGCTTTCCAGCTGGAAGTCGAGCGCCTGCGTAGACGCTGGGCCCATCGCGTTCAGATACATCGTCTTCGCGGTAAGGGTGCAGATGCCGCATGCGATGCCGCCGCACAGGCCGGCAAGCACCCCGCCTGAAGACAGCCTGCGGAACAGCAGCGTGCACAGCAGCGGCAGCAACGTGGGCGCAAGCAGAACGCCGAAGATCGTAACCATCACATGGAAGAGCGAGGAGTGGCCGCCGCGCCCAAGCCACAGGCTGATGCCAAGGATCATCACTCCAAGCAGCAGGGTGAAGCCGCGTCCCACCGTGACCAGGGTGCGCTCCTGTACATCGGGCCGCAGGATGCGCTGGTAGACGTCCTTCGTCAGAACGCTGGCGATGGCATTCAGGTCCGCGCTGACGGTCGCCATTGTTGCAGAAAACAACGCGGCGACAATTACGCCGACCATGCCCGCGGGCAGCAGTTGAAAGATCAGCCGGACATACACATCCTGCGGATTGCCATGCGCGGCGAACTCGGGCATCAGCTTGCGCGCCATCATCGCAGGCAGCAGCATGATCGGCGTGCCGATGAAGTTGAGCGTTGCCGCAAGATACGCGGCCCGGCGGCCGGCGCGCTCATCCGGGACGGAGTAGAACTTCTGAGCGAACGCCCAGTTGCCGTTGTAGCTGATGCACACGATCAGACCGTAGCTGATGAGGTAAGCCCAGCTGTATGGCCCATTGTGTGCGCGCCATAACTCGCGCGGTATGCTCATGCGCGCCGCGTGCAGGCCCCCCAGACGCCACAGCGCAAGCGGCAGCAGAAGCACGATCGCAAGTGCTTTCATGAGGAACTGCAGGTAGTCGGTGACGACCAGCGCCAGCAGGCCTCCCAGCAGGGTGTAGACGACCACGATCGCTGCGCAGGCGACGATGGATGTCTGAATGCCAATGCCCATGCCTGCTGACAGAAAGAGCGCGGTCGTGAAGATCTTGATGGCGTCCTCGAAGACCTTCGCGGGTATCGCAGACCACGCGAAGGCCTGCCTCACGGCGAGGTTGCAGCGCTGCTCGAGGAACTCGACCGGCGTGATGATGCGTGCGCGACGCCACCGCGCGGCGAAGACACGCGCGCCAAGGATGCATGCGGGAACGCTGGTCCAGAAGAGCAGCGTTGCGATCAGGCCGTAGCGATACGCAATTTCAGAATAGACAACGAACGTGAACGCGCTGAAGCCGGACATGTAGTGCGAAATACCCGCCAGCCACCACGACAGTTGGTGGCCGCCCGCAAAGTAATCGGAGGCGCTCTTCTGCTTCCGACGAAAGTACATGCCGATGAGCAGCACAAGCACGAAATAACCAAGAATGACGACATCATCCGCGCTTGTGAGGTGAATGGCTCCCATGCGCTTATTCGCTCTCCGAAGCTTCCCTCAGCACACCGTGCATGCGCCACACGTGTTCGCGATAGCGCCCCTGCAGTTGCTTTGCCGCGGCGGGTGTCCACCGATAGAAGCCTTCGCCGTTGCCTATGCCCGTTTCGCCACCACGCATCTTCGTTGCCAGCGGTTCGGGGACAGCGGTCTCGTTGGAGAGCGTCGGCAGCACATCCGTCATCGCCTTACCGTACAGGGCAGGGCCGCCGGTCAAGTCAATCCATTGCAGCGGACCGCATACCCCGGCCCACAGGCCGACGGAGT
>CAZZVI010000014.1:0-21378 GCA_964657335.1 uncultured Terriglobus sp. | reverse complement strand
GTCAAGTCAATCCATTGCAGCGGACCGCATACCCCGGCCCACAGGCCGACGGAGTTGCGAAAGGCCTTATCAATCGTGGCGGCGTCCGCAATGCCGAGAGCGAGCAGGTTGCAGGCCTCGCGGTACATGGCATAGGCAAGACGGTTCGCGAGAAAGCCGGGGATGTCCCTCCCCACAACGCAGGGATCTTTGCCGACCGACGCAGCGAGGCGCGCCGCCATCGCCAGCGATGCGTCATTTGTTGCTTCGCCGCGAATCAGCTCGAGAAAACGCGTTCCAAAGGCTGGCACGGCCCAGTGCATGCCGAGCACCCGCCCTGGATGCCTGCACGTCCCCTGCAGCCTCGAGATCGGTATGGCCGAGGTGTTGCTGGCGATGGGAGCGTCGGGCGGGAGGACTTCTTCCAGTTCTCCGAAGAGCTTTGTCTTCGCGTCGAAGTCCTCAACGATGCTCTCGATGGCAAACGTGCATTGGGCAAACAGCGCGGGCGAGTCGGCCTCGAGGTAGCCTTCGCTCCAGGTGCTGCGCAGCGATTCGTCGAAGCCCGCGTGCGCGATCAACTCGTCGATCGCCGTGGCAATGAAGGAACGAGCTTCTGTGAACTCCTCGGCTGTAAGCGCGTAGGCCATGACCGGAATGCGGTGCGCCAGAAGGCAGGCGGCAATGCCACGGCCCAGCAGACCAAGGCCGGCCACGCCAACGGTGCCGCCGCTCCATGTGGCAGCTTTCAAGGAGTCCATGATGTCCTCTTCTCGCCTTACTGCACGCGACCGCGCGCGGCCACGTTCCACACCGTTTCGACCGTCTCGCCGCGCACACCATACAGCGTGTCGTGCATGTTGATGGTGGTGCACACGTGGTTCGGCAGCACATGCAGCCGTTCGCCCAGCTTGTACTGGCGCGTGCTGCGGCTCACGTCCAGGTGGCCGTGCTCTTCCGATAGTCCAAAGAAGACCGCGCCCGGGTCGGCGAGTACGTCGCCGTGGCCCATGTGGTCGCCGGTCAGCAGCCGGTCGGAGGAGAAGGTCTTTGAGCCGCCGTCGAGGATGACGCGGTTCTTCACGGCGGTGCTCACCACGGTGGTCAGGACCGTCAGCGCGCAGTCTTCGGGCGCGGCGAAGCCTCCGTGCACCAGGTTGCGATCGTTCAACGGATACATGCCTGGCCGAATCTCCGTCACAAGCGGAAAGTCCTGCGAGCGGTAGGCTGTCGGCGACGATCCGCCGCTCACGCGTTCCATCTGCAGACCAGCTTTCGTGATCGCCCCGTACGCCGCTTCGATCGCGGCATTCACCGCCGGCAGCAGTTCGTCCTGCTTCTCCTTCGGCATCATCATGTGGCCCGGATAGAACATTAGGCCGCCGAAGTGCACACCGGGCAGCTTCTCGATGTGCAATGCAAGGTCCAGCGCAGCCTGCGAGGTTCCCACGCCGCACCGTCCGAAGCCTACATCGATCTCGACGAGAACCGGCAGATCGTAGCTGTGCGCCGATGAGGAAGCCGCGAGGACCTCAGCCGCTTCCGCCGAATCGACCGAGACAGACAGCGCCGCCTGGTCCTTCAAAGACAGAAGCGCATCTGCCTTGTGCTTCGAGAGGATCGGGTAGGCGATGAAGATGTCCTGCACGCCGCCCGCGGCCATCACGGCGGCTTCTCCCGGTTTTGCAGCGGTGATGCCTACAGCGCCGCTCGCCACCTGCATGCGTGCGATCTCCGGGACCTTGTGCGTCTTGATGTGCGGGCGAAGTGCAACGCCGATGCTCTTTGTGTACTGCGCCATGCGGTCGAGGTTGCGCTCCAGAATGTCGAGATCGACCACGAGCGCCGGTGTATCAAGCTGGCTTATATGCATTCGTCTCCGCCGCGGCGCTGGACCTGTTCAGATAGCCCCACGAGTACGAGATCGCGGTGGCGCATCCGCGCAGCGTCTCGGCCAGGCGAGGAATGTTGTCTGCCCGGATCTGGTTCACCGTCCCGGCCACGCTGATGGCAGCCACGGGCTCGCTTGCATCGTTGTAGACGACCGCGCCCAGGCAGCGCCAGCCGATCTCGTCCTCTTCGTCATCGATGGAGTAGCCGCGCTGGCGGGTCTTCGAGAAATCTTCCTGCAGCTTGCGCAACGTGGAGATGGTGTTTTCGTTGTGCCGCGGAAATTTGCGCTGTTGGTAGAGCGCCATCAGATCCTCTTCGCTCATGTGCGCGCCGAGTGCCTTGCCGATGCCGGTACAGTGCACCTCCATGCGCTTGCCGCGCCACGTGGCCAGCCCGCGCGAACTTGGCGGCCCGTACTTGGCCACCAGCACCGCCTCGTACTGATCCAGCACGCCCATGTGTACGGTCAGGCCGGTCTGCTCCATGAGTTGCAGCAGGAAAGGGGCTGCCTGCTCGCGAATAGGGAGGCTTGAAAGCGAGGTGTTCGCCAGGCCAAAGAGCTTCAAGCCGAACATGTACCTGCCGGTCTGGATGCTGCGGTGCAGATAGCCGCGCCGCTCCAGCGTGAGCAGCAGGCAGTGGATCGAACTCTTCGGCAGGTTGGAGGATTCCACCAGCTGCGAGAGCGACAGGCCGTTTTTGCTGCTGGCGAGCGATTCCATGATCTGCAGGGCGCGGTCAACAGCGGGAACAGATGGGGTTCGACTAGCGTTCATAGCAGAGCTCTCCAGTCGTGTCGGAAGTCGGGTTCGCGGAGGTGGGTTGTGTGAATCTAGCATGCGCCAGCGCCCCCCCTGCTCCAAGAACAACACACCTATCCAATAGGCTGGACGATTTACCCAGCAGAAATCTTCCTTTCACCATGAATTCAATGCCATGGGGAGCGATCTTCGGTGACTCGAAAGTAGCTGCTGTTCCAACAGTTTGCGGGTCAAAGACGGTCAGCTCGGCAGCAAAGCCGGGCGCCAGGCGACCGCGGTCGGGCAGTCCGAGCCGTTCCGCGGGAGCCGAGGTGATCTTGCGAATGGCCTCGGGCAGGCTGAGCCAGCCGCGGCTGCGTACGAAGTCGCCGAGCAGGGTGGGGAAGGCGCCGGCCAGCCGCGGATGCGGCCGCTCCGCGACGTAGAAGCCGTCCGTGATGATGCTGGCCAGCGGGTGCGACAGCAGCGCGCGGAGGTTGGCCTCACTCTGATTGAAGGCGACGATCAGGACCTTGCCGTCTTCCTCGCGGAGCAGGTCGAGTACCGCTGCAGGCGCCGTGATGCCGCGCTGGTCGGCGATGGCAGCCAGGTGCTCCCCGACGAGCGGCTTGTTGGCTTCGGTTGCAACGGACGAGATGAAGATGTCGTCCCACGCCTGCGCGGTCTCCGTCGCCAGGATGTGTTCGAGCGACGCGCGCTCCGCCGGATCGCCGATCAAGTGCATCAGGCCGGGGATGCCTCCCGCGAGTGCGCGCTGAGGTAGTAGCTGTGTCAGCACCGTGCTTCCGGCCAGGTAGGGATAGCAGTCGAAGGCGACATCAATGCCTTCTGCGCGGGCCCGCTCGATGCGGTCGAGTGCTTCGTGCTGCTTGCTCCAGTTGTCGCGTCCCACCGCCTGCAGGTGCGAGATCTGCAGGCGGCAACCGGTGCGCCGCGCCAGCTCGAGCTGCTCGTCGATCGACTCCAGCAGCTGCCAGGAGTAGCTCCGCATGTGCGTCGTGTACAGCTTGCCGCGGCGCTGCACCACGCGGCACAGCGCTTCCAGTTCGGCGAACGGCGCCTCCGATCCCGGCGCATACATCAGGCCGGTGGAGAAGCCGATTGCGCCCTCGGCGAGCGCATCATCTAACAACTCTTCCATCTCGGCGAGCTTCTCGAGGGTTGGCGTAGCCGCTTCTGCCCCGTACACCGCAGCGCGCAGCGCTCCATGGCCAACCAGCGACTCTACGTGAACCAGCCGCGAATCCCGCCTGACATCGGCCAGGTATGCGGCCGCATTGGGCCAGGTCGTTCCGCCGTTTAGAATGCCCTCATTCTGCTCCGCGAGCAGCTGTGCGTGGTGCCCGCACGGATAGGGAGAGAAGCCGCAGTTGCCGACGACCTCCGTCGTAATGCCCTGATGGCTCTTCTCCGTGCGGTTCTCCAGCACCTTCAGGTCAGAGTGGCTGTGCATGTCAATAAAGCCGGGCGCGATCGCGCATCCTGAGCAATCGATCACGTCCGCATCCGCTGGTGCGTCGAAGGCACCCACGTCCACGATCCGGCCGTGACTCAGCAGCACGCCGCCCACCACAGGCGCGGCGCCGCTGCCGTCGATGAGCAATCCATTCCGCAGAAGAAGCATGAGTGGGGGTGAGTGTAGCAAGTCCTCGCGGCCCTGCACCGCATGGTAGCTGTCGATATCCAGCCGACTGGACGCGTACCCGGAGGGCAGGGACACCCTCCTGCACAATAGGAAACAGAGGAGCTTCCCGTGATCGTGGACTGCCACACCCATCTGTGGAAGGCTGAAGACTGGAGCGAAGAGATGAACCGCGAGGCGACCATCGCACGCGGCGCGCCGGCGCAGATCGACATTGCGGAAGACGATCACTGGGCCGCGATGGAGCCGGTGGATAAGGCCATCGTCTTCGGATTTCACGCGAAGCATCTCGGCCTGATTGTGCCGAACGATCGCGTGAAGCAATATGTAGCCCGGCACCCGGAGAAGCTGATCGGCTTTGCCTGCATTGACCCGCATGAGCCGGACTACCTCGACGAGATGGAGAAGTGCTTCCTGCAGGATGGGTTTCGCGGCCTGAAGCTCGCGCCCATCTACCAGAACTACCACCCCATGGATGTCCGCATGCAGCCGGTGTATGCGTTCTGCCAGAGGCATGGCATCCCTGTGCTGGTGCACCAGGGAACGACGTTTCCACGCCGCGCCCCGCTGAAGTACGCGCTGCCGATCCAGATCGAGGACGTTGCGCTGGAGTATCCCGAGCTGAAGATCGTCATCGCGCACATGGGACATCCGTGGGTTGCGGACGCGGTCGTCCTGATCCGCAAGCAGCCCAACGTGTACTCAGACATCTCCGCGCTGTATTACCGGCCGTGGCAGTTCTACAACGCGCTCATGCTGGCGCAGGAGTATGGCTGCGGCCACAAGCTGCTGATGGGTTCGGATTATCCGTTCACCACGCCGGGAGACACGATCACCGCGCTGCGCAACGTGAATCACATCCATGGCAACTCCGGCCTGCCGCGCGTCGCGGAGAAGCTGACCGAAGGCATCATCGAGCGCGACACGCTCGCGCTGCTCGGGATCGCGTAGATGTCCAGACGGAGTGGCTCTGAAGGGGAAGGGATACAGTGCAACGCATGAGCGTAAGACTCAACCGGCGCCAGGCGATGCAGCTTCTGGCCCCCGCGGCGCTTGCCGGAATTGCACTGCCTGCCACCGCCACGCCCAACATGCCCGGCACTGTGAAGAAGACCGAGGTGCCGCGCGCGCCGAAGCTCTCGCGTGAGATGCGTGCGATCTGGATCCATCCAGAGCAGCACACCTCGGCCAATGAGGCCGAGGGCAGGAAGCAGATCAAAGCGACGGTGGATCGCTACGCCGCGGCCAACTTCACGCATCTGCTGCCGTGGACGGTGACCGCCTATCTTGCCGCGCTCGATCACGAGGAGTATCGCAAAGACCATCCAACCGCGCGCTGGGACTGGCTGGGCTACCTGACGGAGGAGGCGAGCAAGGCCGGGCTGGAAACGCACATGTGGTACAGCTTCACCGAGTACCGCGAAGACAATTCGCCTGAGTTCAATCCTGCGATCGGCGGCAATCCGGAGTGGAAGGCGCAGCGGCTCGATGAGATCCGACCGGACCAGACGCTCTACAAGTTCGAGTGGCGCAAGGTGCCGAGTGTCTGCCCGCAGCATCACACGGCACGCCACGTCATCCAGGCGCAGTTGGATCGCGCGCTCGCGCGCTATCCAAAGCTCAGCGGCCTGCACGTCGAAGAACCCGGCTACGCTACGACCGGCTATTGCGTCTGCGACCTGTGCCGGAACATCTACAGGCAATTACATGGAGAAAGCCTGCCCGACGTGATGACCTCTCAGAAGGCCGAGGACTTTCGCACGCTGGGCTGCAGCGCCTTCATGGAAGAGACGCGCGACATGCTGGCAGCGAAGCATCCGCAGGTCATCTTCTCGGCGAATGGCGGCTACGACTGGCGGCGCGATCGTATCCGCGGGCGCGACTGGGGCCGGTGGGCCAACTCCGGCTGGCTGCGTTACTTCATCCCGCAGGTCTACCAGTCGGAGATGGACAAGTTTCGCGAGCAGCTTGCACTCACGATCGATGACATCGGCGAATCCTGCCCTGTGCTCGCGGGGATTGCGATCGACTCGACCTCAGGCAAGAGCAACATCGGCAATGTGATCGCGCAGATCGACGCTGCACGCGAGCTCGGAGCGCAGGGGTTGGCACTCTTTCACGGAGCGGCATTCACTGAGGAGCATTTGCAGGCGTTGAAGTCCGGCCCGTTCATGCGGCCCGCGTAACTAGCGCATCGCCAGAACGCCGCTCAGGGTAGGTCGTGGATCGCCTTCCTTGTAGTTCCGCACGACATACCAGATCTTTCCCTGCAGGGCGATCCAATAGGTCTGCTCCGCCTGCCACCGCGCCATTGCGCTGGGCAGGCGATAGGGCTTGTACTGCTGAAGCCACGCGTGCTGGTATTGCTGCGCCAACTCACCCGTCAGGTCAATCAGGTCGCCTACGCGGCTGTGATTGCGCGCCGCGGACTCACGCTTCAGCAGGTAGTCCATGTCGTCGCGCGTTGGATGCTCAGGGAGTGCGTCGAAGTTCGCGGCGATCTCGACCGCGTAGAGGAACTTCATGGCCGCCAGGTCCATCATTCGGGCACCCAGCAGCAAGTCCTCGGCTTCGCCGCTTCTGTGTTCCATGGCGAGCAGATCTTCCGTGGCTGTCTCGGCATGCAGGCGTGCCTCGACGAGCTGCGGCTGCATCGCCCTAACACGCGCGAGGGTGGCCGGCCGGAACGGATCGTCGAACATGCGAAAGCTGGTCTCGCTGCCAAGTGCCTTCAGCAACAGCGTTTGTGCCTGTCGCAACGACTGCAGCGCGCGGGCCATGTGGGGCGCGTCCGCCGGGTCGTTCGTGAGCGCCGCATAGTCCTGGAAGAAGCGATCACGATCCACGGGTGTGCTCTGCCACGCCGCGACCGCACCGTAGGCCATCGCGGAGTCTGCCTGGCGGTGCAGCGCCAGCGCGGAGTCTGACCACTCAGTATTGAGCAGACCCAGAGCGTTCGCCTTGCGGCCGGCGGCAAGCATGCCATCGATGTTGATCGACGTGCTCTCGAAGTCCGGGGTGATGTTGTCCCAGTCCGAGATGCCCGAAGCGACGAGGATCGGCACGTGATTTGCCGCGAACAGGCCCAGCAGGTTGTCGTAGCTTGGCCGAGCGTTATAAAACCAGGGCGCAGCGATCGCGTTCCTGGGCAGACCGCTCGCCAGGCCGGGATACTTGTTGAAGATATAGGCGCCTTCATCGATGTCGGCCCAGAAGATGGGCCGCTTCCCCAGCTGCGCGGCCAGCGTAGCCGCGTGCTGCAGTTGCTGAAGCCACAGCGTTTCAGGCGAAACACCGGTGATCTTGCTTCTGGTGCGCTCCAGCTCGAAGGGTTCATCAAAGCCAAGGTGTAGCCATCGGCTGGCGAATAAAGACACATACGCGCGAAGCCAGTCATCCAGCAGTTTTTGCGCGCCCGCATCCGCGGGATTCGCCTCGCCGCCATGAGGCAGCGCGGCCATGCTGCTGTATTTTTCTATGCGAAACAGATCGTGGAGATGTCCGAAGAGCTCGACGCACGGAACCACATCGATGTGCCGCGCGCGGGCGTAACGAACGATTGTGCCGATGTCGTCCGCGCTCCAACTGGAGTCCTTGTGCAGCAGCGGGTAACCCGGCAGATCGAGGTCGGTTTCGACATAGAAGAAGTATTGGTTGGCCTTCCATCGCGCCAGCCCGTCAATCTGCCGCTTCACTTCCTTCACCGTCAGCACGGCGCCGTGGCTCATGTCCATCATGAAGCCCCGATAGGAAAGCGACGGCCAGTCGTCCACCTCGGCGATCGGCAGTGAGTCGCCTTCTGCCATCTGTCGCAACGTTTCCGCGCCGTAGAAGATGCCGGCCGTCGTCGGCGCCTGGACGGCCACGCCGTCCCTCCGTATCGAGAGGTGATATGACTCGCGCCCGTGCGCGTCGGCGTGATCATCAGCGCCCGGCAGGGAAGTTCCGCGTTGCTTCACGTCGAGGCGGAGTGGGAGCGTGCCGCGAAGTTTCGATCCACAGTGCTGCTTGAGCCACGCACGCAACTCGGCGACGGAGGCATCGTCCTCACCGTGAGTGCCCGGCAGCGTTAGGTTGCAGATGGGTATGCTGCCCTGCCCATACGTCACCTGCTGCGCGCGTGGAAGCAGCGCAGGGTGAACCTGTCCGACGCAGGCAAGCGCAGTCCACGCGACGACGCAAAGGGCTGAGCTTCTGAGAGCGAGTGCCATCTTTGATTCGCAGCATACGCCTTGCGAACGCCTGCATCTTCGCTCTTGAGCCGATCCCGAGCCGCGTGACGCAGTCTTGTCCAGCGCGTTGGACGAACAGCGGGTGAAATGAAAATCTCCGCTTGGCAAGGCTGGGGATGCAGGCGACATTGAGTCAACGCAGCACATTTGCCAAGCGCATTCACGGGCGAGAATCGCCGCGCGTTGCCGTCAATGCAAGTGGGCCACCAGCTTCAGACGATGTCACTTCTTCACCTTGAGGGCATGCTCATGAAACGGAACTTCTTCGCGTCTTTCCTTCTATTCTGTTTCGTCTTTGCTGCTGCTGCCGGCGGACAGTCGGTGACCGGCACGCTGGTGGGAACCGTGACCGATCCAAGCGGTGCCGCAATTGAAGGTGCGAAGGTGAGCGTGCGTAACATCGCCACCAACCAGCTGGCGATTGAAGTCACCACGATCAAGGACGGCACCTACAGCGCCACCGGCCTGCAACCCGCCGACTACGACGTGACGATTACAGCCCCGGGCTTTGCGACAGCCACACTGCAGCATGTTCACCTGCTCGTCAGCGCCACCATCCGGAACGACCTGAAGCTGCCGGTCGGTTCCGCAGCCAATAGGGTGGAAGTCTCCGCCTCGCCCGACGCAATTACCACCGACAGCTCTTCGATAGGCGACGTTCTTGAAGGCACGGCGCTGGCGCGGCTGCCGCTGAACGGCCGCACCATCGATCGTGCCCTTATCTTTGTCGCCGGCAACACCAATGACAATGCGGATAATCCGCAGATCTCCGGCGGCCTGCACTGGGGCGGCGCGTACTACACGGTCGATGGCGTGCCGGTGAACGATCTCGGCAACGGGGCGGCGGCCTACTCGTATGACACCAACCTGACGACCCTGCCTTCGACGGAAATCGTGCAGGAGATCAAGGTCGAGAGCAACGGGGCGAAGGCCGAATTCGAGGGCGGATCAGCCATCTCGATGACGACCAAGTCTGGCGGGAATAAGTTCCATGGTGAGGCGTATTACTTCAACCGCAACCGCTTCGGCGCCGCGCGCGATTATTTTGCCTACGCCAGCACGGTGGTCAAACCGCCCCTGAACCGCAATGAATTTGGCGGTTTCCTCAGCGGTCCCATCTGGAAGGACAAGACGTTTTTCCTGGTGGCCGTCGATACGCTGATCCAGCGCAACGGCAAGCCGAACTTCTTCTCCGTGCCGACAGACAGTGAGCGCGCAGGCAACTTCGCGGGCTACAAGACCTTGTGGAACTCGGCGACCGGCACGCCCATCCTCGGCAACCAGATCACTTCGATCGATCCTCGCGCAGCGGCACTGCTCGCCTATGTTCCGCACGCGAACATTGCATCGACGGGGATATCGTCTTCGGGCGGCCCGGTCAACAACCTGCTGCAGACGGTCAAGAACATCTACGACGACTTCAAGTACACGGGCCGCATCGACCACAACCTGAACCGCATGCACACGCTTACGGCTGAGGGCTACTACGCGTACGGGAATCCTTACTTCTCGCGCAACGGCACGCCGGCGCAGTACGGTAACTACCAGAACGCCGGCTACATTACCGGCGAAGCCATGGTTCGCGATACGACTGTCTTTTCGCCGACCATGCTGAACGAGATTCATTACTCGCTGTTCACCCACCGCAGCATCCGTCTCGGCCAGAACGCCGGCTTCGATCCGACAACGCTCTTCCCTGGTCTATACGGTCCCTTTTCAATTGGTGGTCTCAGCACCGTCAACCTGACGAACTACACGACGGTCGGCGGCGACACGGGCGGCAGCGGGCACTCGCCGGAGACGACGCAGCAGATCCTGGATAACTTCACGTATGTCCGCGGCAGGCACACTGTGAAGGTCGGCGCGGCCGTTAACTTCAACTCGATCGCGATCAAGTCCGGCACCAGCAGCAGCGCACTGGGCACCTTTGGGTTCACCGGCCGCTATACTGCGAGCCCGCAGGGAACGCTGAGCACCGATCCGAACTACAACCCGACGGGCGATGCGTTCGCGGACTTCCTGCTTGGCGATGCGAACTCCACGACTCGCGGGACACCGCAGATTCCCATTTACATGACCTACAAGAACTTTGCCTTCTTTGGTCAGGATGACTGGACGATTACACCCCGGCTGACGTTGAACCTGGGCTTGCGCTGGGAGATGCAGACCACTCCCAACGAACGTGACGGCGACTTCACTAACTTCGATTTCACCAGCGGGAAATTCATCATCCGCAGCGTCGGCGGACAGCTGCCCAAAGACACCAACGCCACCCTGCTTGCGCTCTACCCGGGCACCTACACAACGTCAGAAAGCAATGGCTGGGGAAGCAGCGTGCTGCTGACCGACAAGGCAGATTTCGGCCCGCGCTTCGGCTTTGCTTATCGCCTGACGGGTGACGCAAAGATCGTTCTGCGCGGCGGGTACGGCATGTATTACAACTTCGTGCCGCCATACATTGGCGTGCGCCAGATCTCGCAGCTGAACTTCCCGTTCGTGCTCACGCAGAACTACACGGCCACCTCGGCCTACGCACCGACACTGACGCTGGCGAACCCATTCCCCGGGACAGGCACCGTGTCGGCAAACCCCGCGATCTATGCCGTGCAGCGCAACCTGAAGAGCACGCGCGTACAGCAGTGGAACCTGACGCTGGAACAGGCCCTGCCCTGGGCCAGCGGATTGCGCATCTCCTATGTCGGCAACAAGACTACGCAGGCGCCGTTCTACGCGTTCGACAGGAACTTTCCAACGCCCATGCGGCCGCTCACGTCGTTGCAGTCCGGCCGGCCGTATCAGCCATGGTCCAACATCTACACGTTGTTCACCACGGGCTTCGCCTTCACCAACCAGCTGCAGGCAGAGCTGACCAAGCGCACCGGCAACGGCGTCTACCTGCAGACCAGCTACACCTGGAACAAGGGCCTCGACGATGTTCCGATCAGCGGCACCACCCAGAATCCTTACAACGTGAAGGCAGACAAGGGTCTCAGCGACAGCACTCGCAGGCACAACTTCTTCATCCAGGCCACGTACGACCTGCCCTTTCACCACAATGGCTTTGGCGAGCGCGTGATCAATGGTTGGTCGCTGGCAAGCCTGACGCAGCTTCGCTCGGGTACACCGTTTTCGGCCAGCTTCACAATTCCGAGCGTTACCACCAACACCAGCAACGGCATCGCCGCCGGCACTTCCACCGTCGGTTGGTATGCGACGCGGCCCAACATCGTGCCTGGCAAGAACCCGTATGCGGTGCATAGCCAGCATGGTCACTATTTCGATTCGACCGCCTTTGCCGTGCCGGACAACTTCACTTTCGGCAACTCAAGTCGCAACAGCCTCATCGGGCCGCCCGAGGTGGGCTTCGACGTGAGCCTGGAGAAGAAGACAACGGTGTATGAAGGAGCGCAGTTCCTGCTTCGACTCGATGCCTTTAACGTGCTGAACCACCCGAACTTCGCCAACCCCTCGGCGAACATCTCCACACCCAGTTCGGCAGGTGTGATCACGTCGACGAACAGCAGCCAGCCAAACCGGGTGCTCCAACTGGGCGGCAAGTTCGTCTTCTAGCAGCCGCTGGTCACGGGCACAGTCCTGTCTGCGGGCGTGCCCGGATTCCTGCGCTTACCTCCTTCTGCAAGCCCTGCCTTCCGCAAACATTTCCTGGAACATCCATGGCCGAATATCCGAAATCCGAAGCAATCCTGAAGAAGAATTCGCAGTACATTCCCGGAGGCGTGGTCTCCACGAATCGCGCCGTCGATCCTCCACTTGTCTTCCAGCGCGCGCAGGGTGCGTGGATGTGGGACGTGGATGGCAACAAGTATCTCGACTTCCATGCGGCGTTCGGTCCCTATGTGCTGGGCCATAACGATGCCCACGTGAACGACGCCGTGCGGGAGGTGCTGGCCGATGAACGCAGCCTGTTTGGCAGCGGCACGACCGAGCTCGAAGGCCGTTTTGCGGAACTGCTTTGCGAGAACATCCCATGGGTCGAGCGCGTGCAGGTGCTCAATACCGGCAGCGAAGCGACTTACCAGGCGCTGCGTCTGGCGCGCGCTGCCACTGGACGCTCGCACATCCTCAAGCCGCAGGGCGGCTATCACGGCTGGCACAACGATGTGTCCTGCAACCTGATGACGCCGCTCTCCGCGCTTGGCGAGCGCCGCGTGGCGGACGAGTATCCCTTTCTGCCGATCAGCGCGGGCATTCCGCGTGAACACCAGGAACTGGTGCACATCGTCAACTTCAACGATCTCGAATCCGTTGAAGTGGTGTGCCAGAGGTATCCCATTGCGGCGATGATCCTTGAGCCAGTGCTGCAGAACGTCGGCATCATCAAGCCGAAGCCGGGCTATCTTGCGGGCCTGCGCGCGCTGGCGGACAAGTATGGCTTTGCCCTGATCTTCGACGAGGTGAAGACCGGCTTCCGCCATGCGCTTGGCGGCTTTACTGCCCTCAGCGGAGTGATCCCGGACCTCGTGGTCTACGGCAAGGCCATCGCGAACGGCTATCCCATCGCTGTCGTCGGCGGCAAGCGCGAATTGATGGATCTGTTCGTCGATCCCAATCCAGCAAAGCGCGTGCTGCTGGCAGGGACCTACAACGCGCACCCTGTTCCTACCGCCGCCGCGATCGCTACCATCGAGCGATTGATGGCAGACGGCGGCGCTGTGTACGGGCATCTCGAACGGCTGGGCGCAACGATGCAGGCCGGACTGGAAGACCTGTTGCGTGCGAACGACGTGCAGGCAGTTGTTGCCCGGCAGGGTTCGGCCTTCTGTATCTACTTCATGAATCATCTGCCGGTCGACTGGCACGATCTCGCGTCGCAGCACGACACGCAGATGGACATGCGGGTGCGCCGCAGTCTTCTGAACGGCGGCGTCTACTTCTTCCAGCTGCCGATGAAGCAGTGTTCTCTGTCAGCAGCGCACACCGCGGACGACGTTGCGTTTACGCTGGACGCCATGGAGCACACGCTGAAGGGGCTGCTCGCCGGAGCCGGCGCGCACAGCTAAGCTGGAAGCATGGAATCCTTCATACTCTCCGCCGGTCTTGTCGCGGACGGCACAGGCGCGGCCTTGCGCAAGGCAGATGTGCTGGTGCGCGATGCGCGCATTGCGGCTGTGGGCGACCTTCTGGCAGAAGCTGCCACGCCGCGCATCGACTGCTCCGGCATGGTCGTGGCGCCGGGCTTCATCGATGCCCACAGTCACTCTGACCTGCAGGTGCTCGAAGGCAGGCGCGAGAAGCTGTTGCAGGGCGTCACGTCCGAGGTGGTCGGCAACTGCGGCTTTTCGCCGTACCCTCAGGGCGGCCACGCTGACGAGCTGCGCTCGTTCGCGAACGGCATTTTTTGCGGCGGTCATGGTTGGGGCTGGGCCACTGCGAAGGACTATCTCCACCAGGCCGACTCGCATGACTCCGTCAGCAGCGTCTTTTCGCTCATCGGCCACGGCAGCCTGCGCATCGCTGCCGCAGGCACGCGCATGGACGCGTTGCCAGATGAAGTAGTCCTGGACATGGAGCACATGCTTCGCGATGCGCTGCAGGGGGGTGCCGTCGGCTTCTCGACTGGACTGATGTACGCGCCCGGCAGCAGCGCGCCCCCGTCGGAGCTCGAACGCCTGTGCCGTGTGGTCGCGGAAGAAGGCAAGATCTACACCACGCACATGCGCGACTACGCCTTTCACCTGATTGAGGCGTTGCAGGAGCAGATCACGCTGGCCGAGCGCACCGGCTGTCGCCTGCAGATCTCGCACCTGCAGGCGGTCGGCCGCGCCAATCGCGACCTGAATGCGAGAGCCCTCGCCATGATCGAGGATGCGCACACACGCGGCATCGACATCGCGTTCGACTGCTATCCCTATGTGGCCGGCAGCACCGTGATGACGCAGTTGCTGCCGCAGTGGGCGCTCGCAGGCGGCAACGACGCGTTGCTTGCACGCCTGGCCAGCGACGTGGAACGCGATCGCATGGAAGAGGCCATGAAGGACACCATGGCCAACAGCTGGGACGAGCTGCTGGTCAGCGCGGTCGGTTCGGTGGAGGGCCAGCATCTCGTCGGCAAGTCACTCGAACAATTGGCCGAGTTATGGCACAAGCGTCCGGTCGATGCGCTCTTCGATCTGCTGCTGCAGGAGAAGGCGCAGGTCAACGTGCTGGAGTTCAACCAGAGTGAAGAGAACCTGCGCGCCAACCTGGCGCATCCGCTCTCGCTCGTCATCAGCGATGGCTTCTATGTCACGGGCCGGCCGCATCCGCGCCTGCATGGTACGTTTCCTGAGCTGCTTGGGACGATGTGTCGCGATCGTGGATGGATGTCGCTCGAGACCGCGATCTACAAGGTCACGGGCTTTCCTGCAGCCCGCTTCCGCATTGCAGACCGTGGCGTTCTACGTGAAGGCGCGTTCGCTGACATCACCGTCTTCGATCCGAAGACGATCCGCAGCCGCGCGACCTACGACGATCCTGAGCAATCCCCTGAAGGCGTGCGTCACGTCTTCAGGGAAGGACGCTCTCTTCTCGCGGCCGCTCCAGCAGCGTAACCAGTGCCGTGCTCGACAGCACAAGCAGGCCGCCCAGGACTTCTCCCGTGCTGATGTGTTCATGCAGCCAGAAGGCCGCGATGGGAACACCGAATGCTGCGATGAGGTAGTTCGATAGCGCCGCCTGGATCGCATCAATGGACTTGAGCGCCTTCAGAAAGAGGATCATCGATAGCGTGGTGTGGAAGAGCATGAGCATCGCAAGCCCGGCCCATGTGCTCGCTGTGAAGTGCGGCAGGTTGAGGAAGCTGCCGCGCTCCAGCAGAAGCACGAACGGCGTCATCAGCGCGGTCAATCCGACGTACGTCCAGAAGAGCATCTCGATCGGCGAGTGCCAGTCCAGCGCGGCCTTGCCGTAGGAGTTGTAGAACGAGCTGCCCAGGATGGCCGCGAACACAAGCAGGTTGCCGATCAACTGGCCCCGATCGAAATGCACGCTGTGCAGGTCCAGGCCGGAACACATCGCCACGCCCGCGATGGCAAGCGCGAAGCTCGCCCAGCGCAGCACGGTCATCTTCTCCTTGAGGAACAGCACGGCGAAGATTGCCGTCGTGATCGGCAAAGTAAGCGTAAGCAATGCGGCGTTGCTGGCCAGTGACAGGCGCGTGCCCCACGTCATGAAGAGCTGCCCCGGCACCACGCCGAGCACGCAGAGCGTCGCGTACACCAAGAAGAGGTTGGGCTTCTTGCGTCCAACGGGCACAGGTGGTGCGACGCCGGAGCGTCGCTCCGCAAGGACAAACGGGTACAGCACCGCCAGCGAAATCGCCGTGGGAAACCACACCGTGAATAACGGCCCGCACTGGTCCTGCACCAGCTTGATGCAGGTGAATTGAAGCGCCCACATGAGGTTGCAGGAGAAGAGCAGAAGCCACGAGATGAGCTTCGGCTGCGTTGCTGTGACGGGATGTGCGTTCGAAACGGCTTCGCTCATGTTGCGGGCGTGTACCTTTCCGCCAGCGCGCGCATCTCGTAGGTGAACTGCTCCCATTTGTGCTGCCAGGCTGCAGCCTCTTCGTCCGAGTAGCGGTAGAAGCCCTTGCGATTGCTCACACCCTGCGCATGTTTTCGAACCATCGCCTGCATCATCTCAGGCACCGCAGCCGCGTTGCTCAGCTCGGGAAAGACGCCCTCCATCACCGTCGCATACGCGCCGATGCCGGTCAGGTCCATCCAGCGGAACGGCCCGGCCAGCAGCGCCCACCAGCCGATATCGTTGCGGAACGACTGGTCGACTGTCTCGACATCTGCAATGCCTGCTTCGACCAGGTAGCAGGCTTCGCGAAGCATCGCGTACATCATGCGATTGGAAAGAAAGCCGCGGATGTCCTGCAGCAGCACGGCCGGTTCTTTGCCACATGCGACACCAAACCGCAACGCGCGCCGCAGCACGGCCTTGCTTGTCTGCTTGCCGGGAATGATCTCGAGATAGCGCATGATCTGCGCCGGCTCACCCCAGTGCATGCCTACGATGCGCTCGGGCCGCGTGGCATCGACCTGCAGCAGTGTAATGGGAATGCTTGACGTGTTCGAAGCAAGCATCGTCTTCGGGGAAACAATGCGCTCAAGCTCACGAAGGAGATCGCGCTTCACGTCCAGGTCTTCGCGGACGCACTCCAGCACCACCGTGCACTTGGCAAAGTCGTCCAGGGACTTTGCTGCGTGAAAACGTCCGCGCCACGTCTTGGCGGCGGCGGCGCTCATCAGCCTGCGTCGCTTCAACTCCTTGAGAGCAGCCTCTGCATGCAGCATTGTTTCGGCTGCCTTCGACGCATCCTGGTCAAAGCCCACGACCTGGTGCCCGTGCGCGAGCAGGCACGCTGCGATGCCCTGACCCATCAGGCCCAGGCCAACAATGCCGACGCGTTCCGGGCGTGGGGAAGACGCTGATTTTGCCATGCAGTGTACCTATTGTTCGGCGCAGCGCTGCGGTGGTCAAGCGAGGACTGCACCCGCGGCCACGTGCGTCCAGCATGGTGGACGGCTGCCTGACTGCTGGAGGAATTTCGACGCTCCGACGCAACGGTCGCTGTATCTTCAAACGCACAGGAGAACCACGTGGCATTGAAGCAGGTCGTGAACCCCAACCGCAAGGCAAGCACGGGTGCGTACTCCGACGGCATCCTCGTGAACGGATTTCTGTTCGTCAGCGGCCAGGGACCGATGGACCTTGCAACGGGCGACGCAGTTGCCGGCACCATCGAAGAAGAGGTGCGGCTCACACTGAAGAACCTAGGCGACGTTCTTGCGGAGGCCGGTTGCACCTACGCCGACGTGGTGCGCTGCACGGTCCACCTGGCGAACATCGCAGACTTCGATCGCTACAACGTGGTCTACCAGGAGTTCTTCAAAGGCGTTCTGCCAACACGCACCACCGTGCAGTCGGTGCTCGGCCTCGGCATCAAGGTCGAAATCGACTGCATTGCCGCCGTCCCTGGGAGCAGCAGTGGCAGCTAGTGCGCGTGCCTGGAGGATCGGCGCGTCACGCGAGCGCGTCACGCCTGCGCTGGGCTGCCAGATGGCCGGCTTCGATGCGCGCAAAGGCACGGCAACCGCAGTTCACGATGACCTGCACGCGCGCGCTCTCATATTTGACGACGGCACAACGCAGGTGGCGCTCGTAAGCGTAGAGGTCATTGCAGTCTCAGCGGAGTTCGCCGCCCGCGTGCGTCAAGAGGTTGAGCAGGCCACCGGCATCCCCGCCGGCCACGTCTTCCTCTCTGCCACGCACACGCATTGCGGCCCGGTGACGCTGCATCACTTCTTCAACCAGGGTCAACCGCTGGATGGAACGTACCTTGACACGCTGGCTGCGCGCATCGTGAAGGCCGTCAGCCGCGCGGCTGCGGGGAAGCGGCAGCGAACGCTCCGCACCGGCCTGGTTCCATGCAGCGGCATCGCGGTGAACCGCAGGACGCCAGACGGAACGCCTGTCGATCCCTACGCCGGTGTTCTGCTGGTGGAAGAACCTGACGGTACTCCGGCAGCCGTCGCCGTGCTGTATGCGTGCCACACCACGGTGCTTGGCCCAGACACGCTAAGCATCACGCAGGACTTCCCGTTCTATGCGCTGGAGAAGCTGCAGGGCGAGCTTGGCCCGCAGGTCGAGGCGATGTACTTTAACGGCGCGGAAGGGGACTTGAGCATCGGCCATAAGAGCGACCTCAGCGCTGTCGGCATCATCGACCCGTTCCGAACCTTTGCAACGGCGAAACGCCTTGGCGAGGCGCTTGCAGACGCAGTGTTGAAGGGCCTGCCGTCGCTCACCGTCGAACAGCCCCGCATTTGTATCACGACCGATGTCCTCCGGCTGGTGCTGAAGCAGTACCAGCCGTTGACGGAAATAACGGCGCGCCGCGAAGCTGCGCTCATCGCGCTCGACGCCCACACAGGACCTTCGCTCGTTGCCGCCAAGCAACAATATCTCTTCGCCCGCATTGAGGAGTACTATCAGCAACTCTACGAGTCCGAGCCGGTCGCTGAGCCGAAGCATCTGTCGGCGGAGATGAGTGTGATCACCCTCGGTGAGGCGGCGCTGGTCACGCTGCCCGGTGAAGTCTTCATCCGCATTGCGCTCGATATCAGAGCTTCGTCACCGGCGCCGCGAACGATGTTCCTCGGCCTGACGAATGACTACATCGGGTATGTGCCGGACCAGTTCGCGGAGGCTTCGCAGGGCTATGAGGTGGTTGCGTCGCGCGTTCCATGGCATGCCGGTGTGGAGATGGAACGGGCGGCGCATGCCATGCTGCTCGCCTCTATGCAGGAGATTGCTTCATGAACCACATCCGCATCGGCGTTATCGGCGCCGGCATCATGGGGGAACAGTACATCCGCATCTACGCGGATCATCCTTATGCGAGGGTGGTCGCGCTTGCCGCGCGCCGCATCGAGCGCGCCCGCGCCGTCGCGGAGAAGTACAGCGTTCCCCATGCAACGGATGACTGGAAAGGCATTACCGAATCCAGCGAAATCGATGCGGTCTGCATCGCGCTGCCCGACGGCGAGCACTTCGCCGCGGCAGAGAGCGCGTTGAAGCACGGCAAGCACGTGCTGATCGAGAAGCCGATGACGACGGATCTCGCGGAAGCAGACGCGCTGGTCCGGCTGGCAGAGCAGACGAATCTCAAGGTGCAGGTCGCCTTCAATCACCGCTGGCTCGCTCCGTACCATGCGGGGAAGCAGGCGATGCTCGCGGGCGACATCGGCGCGCCGCTGACCGCGTACGCTCGCAAGAACGACACCATCTTTGTGCCGACCAGGTTCATCAACTGGGCACACACGACCACGCCGGCTTGGTTTCTCAGTTGCCACGACATCGATCTGGTCAGCTGGATGTTCGACAGCGATCCCGTCGAGGCGCGCGCCTGGGGCATCAAGCGCGTTCTGGTTGCGCAGGGGATCGACACCTACGACATGATCCAGGCACAGGTCCGCTACAGCAACGGGGCGATCGCCACCTTTGAGTCAGGATGGGTGCACCCAGACACCTTCCCGACCATGGTCGATTCCTTTATCGGCATTGTTGCCGAGCACGGCCACCTGCACTTCGATCGCAAGCGCGAGAGCCTTGAGATGAGCACGCCTGAACGCTTCAGTTATCCCAAGACGTTCCTCTCCGCGGACATCTTCGGCACGCTGCGCGGCGCGCTTCCTGCCTGCCTCGATGACTTCGTCAACGCCATTCGCAAAGACACGACGCCCGCGGCCGGTGTCCGCGATGGCCGTCGCGTAACAGCTGCACTCACGGCCATCCATCACTCGCTTGCCGCCGACGGCGCTACCGTGCGCGTGCAGCCGTTCCCGGTGGAAGAGAAAACAGCATGAGCCAGCGCTACGCCCGTTCCATCGCCGATCTCGAGCGCTCGCGCAGGTCGCTGGCCGGTGGCGTCAGCAGCAATGTACGCGCGGGCGACAAGCCGTTTCCGCTGTTCTTCGATCGCGGGTCGGGCTCGCACCTCTGGGACGTCGACGGCAACGAGTACATCGACTACGTGCTCGGCCGCGGCCCGCTCATCCTGGGCCACACGCATCCCTCGGTCATCGAGGCCACCTGCGAGCAACTGCGCAGGGGACAGATCTACGCCGCACAGCATGAGCTGGAGTTCCTGCTCGCAGAGCGAGTGCAGAGCATCGTTCCATGCGCCGAACTCGTGCGCTTCGGCATCTCCGGATCTGAGGCAGTACACGGTGCGCTTCGCCTCGCACGCGCGGCGACAGGGAAGCAGACCGTTGTGAAGTTTGAGGGTCAGTACCACGGCTGGCTCGACAACATTCTCTACAGCCTGTCGCCCGATCCGGTAAAGGCGGGTGAGGCAGACGCACCGGCGACCATGCCGGAATCCATCGGCCAGTTTGACGGAGCCGAAAGCCACATCGTCGTTCTGCCATGGAACAACCTCGCCGTGCTGGAACGCTATCTCGATCGGCATGCGAGCGAGATCGCAGCCGTCATCACGGAGCCGGTGATGTGCAATACGGCCGTAATTCCGCCGCTACCGGGCTATCTGGAGGCGATGCGCGAGCTCTGCACGCGTCACGGTGTCGTACTCATCTTTGACGAAGTCATCACCGGCTTCCGTCTCTCGCTCGGCGGCGCGCAGGTACGCTTCGGCATCGTGCCCGATCTAACGATCTTCGGCAAAGCCATTGCCAATGGCATGCCGATCAGCTGCCTCGCCGGCAAGGAAACGTTCATGGGCCTGATCGCCGCGGGGAGAGTCGGTCACGGCGGAACCTACAACAGCATCCCGCCCGCGGTAGCCGGTGCCCTGGCAACGCTGGACGTGCTGGCCGCCAATAACGCATCAGTCTACGGGCGGATGGAGCTGACTGGCACGCGCCTGCATCAGGGCATCGCTGAGCTTGGAACAAAGCACGGTGTCCCCGTCGTCGTGCAGGGTTACGGCGCGATCTTCTACGTCGGCTTCCCGCAGCACGAAGAGCTACTTCCCGCGGGACAGGCGGTGTACGACTATCGCTCGTCGCTTGCGATGGACAATGCGCTCTACAGCGACTTTGTCTCGGCGATGGTCGACCGCGGCGTACGCATCATTCCGCGCGGCAACTGGTTCCTCTCCACCGCGCATGAGGAGGCCGATGTAGACGCCACACTCGCCGCCGTGGACGACGTTTTCGCAAACGTGCTGCAGAGGGGACGCGCATGAAGCTGGGCATGGCACGTGCCGAAGGCCGCACCTTTCTTGCCGCTGCAGTCGATGCCGGCATCGCAGACGTGGGTGGAGCAGTACGTGCTCCGGACCTTCGCGCGGCGATTGAGGAATGGGATACATGCGAACCGCTGTTGCGCGAGGCTCTCG
>CAZZVI010000013.1:10422-30633 GCA_964657335.1 uncultured Terriglobus sp. | reverse complement strand
AAAGTTGCCCGCCTCTTTGAAGGCCTGCTCCAGCACGCGATTGAACGCGGTGCCGGCGTTCGGCTGCTGCTGCGCACCCTGGATCTGCGGCAGCTTGCTCATGGCCGTGTTCACGTTGCTGAGCAATTGCTGCGCGGGCACGCCAATCTTCTCCAGCACGGGCAGGACGATGCCTTCACGGTCTTCCAGCAGCGCGGCCAGCAGATGCATGGGCAGCACCTCAGGATTGCCGTGCTCCGCGGCCATGGTCGCGGCGGCCTGTACGGCCTCCTGCGACTTCACGGTCATTTTGTCCCACTTGATCGCCATGTTCTTCTCCTCAACTCAATGGATCGCGTATCCCGCGCGGCCTGCGGCCCTTCGGAAAAAAGGGCTGCCCATGTCACATCGGGCAGCCCTCTCGGCGCTAAACAGACGCGGCGTACACACGCGGAGCGCAAGCATTACAGCTCAACTTCTCTTACGCAGCCTTCTGCTCGCGAGCCTGAGGCTGGCTGGAACCGGACTGGCTCGTGTTGGCTTCCACCTGCTTCGGCTGATTCGAGGTGCCTGAACCCTGCATGGCAGTGGTCGTATTCACCTTGATCTGCTTGGGCTGCGCAGCGGCCTTCTTCGGCAGCTCGATGACGAGCACGCCATGCTCAGAGCGCGCCGATACCTGCTCGGTATCGACCGTCTGCGGCAGCATGAAGCTGCGGACGAACGATCCGAAGCGGCGCTCAATGCGGCGGAAGTTCTCTTCCTTCTGCTCGTTGGCGAAGGTGCGCTCGCCACGCACGGTTAGCGTGTTGTTTTCGACGCGAACGTCCACATCCTCCGGCTTAATACCAGGAACCTCGATGGAGAGCGCCAGTTTCTGCGTGTCCTCATAGATGTCCACAGCGGGCACAAACGCGCCAGCGCTCAGGTTCTCCGATCCAGTCTCCTGCGGACGGGCGAAGTCGTTGAAGATCGAGTTCAGGCGGTTCTGCAGGACGGCGACGTCGTTGAAGGGGGTGAAGCGGGTGATGGTCATTGGAAGGTTCTCCTCATCAGCGATATGGTTGCCGGTTTGCCCGGCTTACTTCATCTGATGGGGAGAATAGCACAATGGATGCATATTATGTGCGCGACTTACACTCACATCCTTCACCTCGCCGATGCCGCCCCGGCCGACGAAGCCGGAGGCGCTGACGGATCGGCCAGAACCGGTATGGGTACAGCTGCCGGAGGCGTCAGACCTTGCGCGGTAAGTGCCTCATCTACAGCACGATAGATGTATTCGATAGGAACCGCACCGGTAATAAGCTGCCCGTTGATGAAGATCGCGGGTACGCCGTTGACGCTCAGGGCGTCGCCTTCGGCCAAGGTGGTCTTTACTGGAGCATCGTCCTGTTTCTGGATGCAAGCGGTCAGCTTCGCCTCATTCACCTTCTGCTTCTTGCCTTCTTCGAGCGTGGCCTTGTCAATCTGCGAGAGGGCCGCCGGCAGCGTCTTCTGCGGCTGCTTGTCGGCCGTGGGTGGCGCCGCAGGATCCAGCCCGATGCCGTCGAGGTTGTTGTGAAGCGTGTCCACCAGGTTCCAATAACCGGTGGCGCTCTGCGCGGCCAGGCAGTCGGCGTCGACCGCAGCGTGCGTGGCCCAGGGGTGAATTTGCTGCAGCGGGTAGTCCTTGTAGGCGATGCGGACGCGGTCACCATAGCGCTTCAGCACGGCCGGAAACATCTGGGAGTGCATGCGCGCACAGAAGGGGCATTCCAGGTCGTCATAGACGACGATGTCGACGGGAGCCTTTTCCGGTCCGCCACGTGCAGGCCGGCCGGCATCGCTCACCAGCGTGCGCGGATCTTTGGACATGTCGAAGGTGTTCATCTGCGCCAGCGTCTTGCCGTCTTTCGACAGCAGGAAGGTCATGGCGTGGGGCGGCTTGCCGTCCTCGCCGATCAGCACCGTCACCTGGTCCCATCCGGGTTCCTTGGCGGGCTTGCGGTCGGCCACCTTCACGTCGTAGGTGAAGGGCAGCTGAGCTCGTGTGCGGATAGTCAACGCAATGCGCCGCGCCAGCTCCGGCGAGATGTCGGTGGTGGAAGGCACCTGCGCCCGGCAACCGGCGGCGCCGAGTGACAGCAGCAAAAAGGCAGAAGCAGCGGTGCGGGAGACGAACGGATGTACGCGCATGGACCTCAATTATCTCAACCCTTTGTTGGACGGAGCCGGGCCGCACGTGCTAGCACTGTAGAAGCTTGAAGGTCTGGCCGCGTTGGGCATTACCGTGGGCAAGTTCTGCGCCCAACGCAGAAACTCCACTCCCAAGCCGACAGGCAGAACTCAGAAAACAGGGAACCCGATGCCGATGTCCGCGAGAGAACTACTGGATGGCGGCAACGATTGGGAGCAACTTCGGACGCGCGATGCCGGGCCGCAGGGCGCGCTGCCCATCACGGCGGAGATGCTATTGCAGCAGCCCTCCGGCGACCTGTTCGGACTGTCGCAGAACGCAGGCATGGGATGGGATGTCAGCCGGCTGCGTGACCCGGAGTACCTGATCCTGAGCACGCACGGCGGCCTGCGCGCCGCGGACGGAACGCCCATCGCGCTCGGCTTCCACACGGGGCACTGGGAGGTTGGCCTGCTGGTCGCCGAGGCCGCGCGAACGTTGCGCGACCGGCATGCGATTCCGTTCGCGGGTGCATGTACCGATCCGTGCGATGGGCGAACGCAAGGCACTGCGGGCATGCTCGATTCGCTGCCCTACCGTAACGATGCCGCGATGGTGCTGCGGCGGCTGATGCGCTCGCTGCCGACGCGCCGCGGCGTCATCGGCATCGCAACCTGCGACAAGGGCCTGCCCGCCATGATGATGGCGCTGGCATCGTCCCGCGAGTATCCCAGCATCCTTGTGCCGGGCGGCGTGACACTGCTGCCCGAGAGCGGCGAAGATGCGGGCAAGGTGCAGACCATTGGAGCGCGGTTCGCGCAGGGCCAGATGTCGCTCGCAGAAGCGGCCGAGATGGGCTGCCGCGCATGCGCCTCGCCGGGTGGCGGATGCCAGTTCTTGGGCACGGCCGCGACCTCGCAGGTGGTGGCTGAGGCGCTTGGCATGTCGCTGCCGCACACGGCGCTTGCACCCTCAGGCCAGCCCGTGTGGCTGCGCGCCGCGGCGCAGTCGGCACAGGCCATGCTGCGCATGACGGAGCTTGGCCTCGGCACGCAGGACATCCTGACCGACGCGGCCATCCGCAACGCGATGGTGGTGCACGCGGCCTTTGGCGGATCGACCAACCTGCTGCTGCACATTCCGGCAGTAGCGCACGCGGCCGGTCTGCGGCGGCCCACCGCGCACGACTGGATCGAGGTGAACCGCGCCGTTCCGCGGCTGGTGGACGCGCTGCCCAACGGGCCGAACGGCTATGCGACGGTGCAGGTCTTCCTCGCAGGCGCGGTGCCGGAGGTGATGCTGCACCTGCGGCGGGCGGGCTTGCTGGACACCTCCGTACGCACCGTGACTGGTGAAACGCTCGATGCAAATCTCGACTGGTGGGAAGGCAGCGAGCGGCGGCACGGCATGCGCAAACGTCTGCGCGATCTGGACGGCATCGACGCGGACGACGTGATCTTTTCACCGGACGGCGCGCGTTCGCGAGGCTTGACCCCGACCGTCTGCTTTCCCGTCGGCAACCTCGCTCCGGAGGGCTCGGTGATCAAGAGCACGTCGATCGACCCATCACTGATCGATGCGGACGACGTGTACCGTCATACCGGACCGGCGCGCGTCTTCATCACGGAAACGGCTGCGATCGCAGCCATCAAAGCCGGTTCGGTTGCACAAGGCGATGTGGTGGTGCTGATCTGCGGCGGCCCCATCGGCGCGGGCATGCAGGAAATCTACCAGGTGACCTCCGCCCTGAAGAGCCTGCCATTCTGCAAGCACGTCGCCGTGCTGACCGATGCGCGTTTCAGCGGTGTTTCGACGGGAGCGTGCGTCGGCCATATTTCACCGGAGGCGCTGGCGGGGGGTCCCATCGGGCGCATCAGCGAAGGCGACACGATCCGCATCGTGGTGGATCGCGAGAGCCTGGCAGCGACGGTGGATTTCATAGGTGAAGGCGGCGCGGAGTTTTCGCCGGAAGAAGGCGCTGCGCGGCTTGCTGCACGCGATCCGCGGCCGGACCTCGCCGCGCATCCTGCGATGCAGGACGACACCCGGCTGTGGGCCGCTCTGGTGCAGGCCAGCGGAGGCGTGTGGGGCGGCTGCGTCTACGATGCCGATGCGATTCTTGCTCGGCTGAACAGGAGCGGGTGATGGTCCTGGTCTCTCAGCAGGCCCGTTCCTTGTCTGTCATCCCGCAGCGAAGCGGAGGGATCTGCTTGTGGGCTCGCTTCCGCGATTAAGGCAAGGAGAGCGAACAGCAGATCCCTCCGCTGCGCTACGGGATGACCGGGCCGTGAAGAGTTCTAAAGTCAACGACCAGCAAAGGAGTAGAACGTGAAACTCTACCGCACCACCGAAGGCATCTTCGTCGAAAACAACGCTTCGTTCTTCCGCGTGGAAGCGGATAGCTGGGACGAGCTACTGAACAGCTTTGACCTGACGGACCGCGTAGCTGCCGCGACCCGCGGCAAGGCGGTCGCACTGCCGTACGGCATTCTTCCGCCGGTACACCTGCAGGAGGTGTGGGCGTCGGGCGTCACGTACTACCGCAGCCGCGACGCGCGCATGGAAGAGAGCAAGGCCGCGGGCGGCGGCGACTTCTACGACCGCGTCTACGCAGCTGAGCGACCGGAGCTCTTCTTCAAGAGCGCTGGCTGGCGCGTCATTGGGCCCGGCGGCACTGTGCGTGTCCGCACCGACGCGATCTGGTCCATCCCCGAGCCGGAACTCACACTAGTCGCCAACGTACGCGGCGAGATGATCGGCCTGACGATTGGCAACGACATGAGCTCGCGCGATATCGAAGGCGAGAACCCGCTCTACCTGCCGCAGGCGAAGGTCTACAACGGCAGTTGCGCGATAGGTCCGTGCATTCTTCTGACGCCCGGCCCGGTCAATCGCGCGACGAGGATTCAGCTTGAGATACTCCGCGGCGGTAAGGCGATCGTCAGTGGCAGCACCACGCTCGCCGAGCTGAAGCGAGAGCCGACCGAACTGCTGGAATACCTCTTCCGCGAACTGGACTTTCCCTATGGCGTTTTCCTGATGACAGGTACGGGCGTTGTGCCGCCAACGGATTTCACGCTCGCCGAAGGCGACCTGGTGCGGATCACGATCGATGGGATTGGTGTGCTGTATAACATCGTGGGTCTTTAAGCTCGACGGGAGCTCTGCGCCTCGCTTCTCCTGCTTCGCATGGAGTACGGACCCATGTCTCAAAAGCGAGACATGGGGCACCCACCCACTGCTTTCTCCGGTGTTCCATGCGGGGTGTGCTGCGGACGGCCTAGTTCACCGCACGCCCGACGTTCTTCTCCCGCGAAATCCGCTTGATCATGTCCACCTCCGCCTGCCGGTAGGGCTTGCCGTCTTCGTAGAACACATCATGGAACCAGACCTGCGGCTCGCGGTCGGTGTAGGGGTGCTTCCAGCTATCCCACGGCAGGTACGTCTGCATGCGGCCCTTAACTAAGCCCCAGTTGATCGCGCCGACGTTGTGCTTTGCCGCGACCGGCAGGCTGCCGTCGAAGGTCGAGCCCGCGCCGCGCGCCATGTATTCCGTACACAAGATGGGCCGGTGATACTTCTCCAGCTGTACGACGCGCGCTTCGAACTTCTCAGGCCACGAATAATCGTGGAAGGTGATGACGTCGCTTTCGGTAAGCTGCGTACGCTCGGTCGCCGACCAAGTGGACTCCTGGTCCCAGTGATCGTGCGTCCACACGCCGGACGACAGCGGCTGCACAGGGCCGACGGACCGCGCCCAGGCAAACACTTTGGGCAAGGTGGCATTCACCAGCGCAAGATGGTCGGGGAAGTTGACGTGGTAGTTGCTGCCGACGTTGTCGGGCTCGTTCCACAGGTCCCACAGCAGGATGCGCCGGTCGCTCGCGAACGCGCCCACGATGCCCTTCACATACGCTTCAAAGCGCGCCTGCTGCGCGGGATCTTCGAGGGCGATTCCGGGGCTCTGCACCCATCCGCTGTTGTGAATGCCGGGAACCGGTGCATGCTGCGGGCCGAGCTTTGGCTGCGGATCCCAACAGGTATCGAACAGCACCAGCACCGGCTTGATGCCATGCTTCTGCGCGATGCCGAGAAAGTTGTCGAGCCGCTTCGTGAAGCCCGCACTGTCCTGCTGCCATAGCAGGTCATGCAGAAACACCCGCATGGTCGTCATGCCGGCGGCCTGCGCCCAGCCGAACTCCTTCTCGATCTCCGCCGGATCGTACGTTGCAGCCTGAAACATCTCGAGCTGATTGATCGCGTCCTGCGGCAGAAAGTTACCGCCGATCGCATAGGGCTGTTTGGCCCAGTAAGCTCTCGCCTCAGCCTCAGTCCAGCGAGCACGGGGCGCATTCGCAGCGTAGGCGGTCAAGCTGCAGATGCTAAGGATGACGAGAACGAACGTAAGCAGGCGATGGTGTCTCGCGGTCATGAAACCTTTCCGGTGGGTGCGACTGGAAGTCTACTGTAAGGCAGATGGCATGCCAATGAATGGCGCACTGCCCCGGCGCGATATCCTAGGAAGATGTTTGACAAGTGGTATGCGGACTGGATGATCCGCTGGGAGACAGCGCTGACGACGCGCGACACCAATCGCGTGGTGCGTCCGCTGGAGTGGGGCTTCGACTGGCTCGCAGACTTCAGCGATCTCGCCGCGCAGTCACGGGAGACAGATCCTGACGCGCTGGAACGGATGGTCCGCATCAACGACGAAATCATCGCGCGTGGCGAGCAGTTCTACGGCTACACCGTACCAAAGGACTTCCGTCTGGAAGAGCGGCATCCTGAGCTGTTTCCAACCAACGTACGGCCCGAGACGCTGCAGAAGGCCGAGCAGATTCGCCAGGACGCCGAGAGCGGCAAGACCCGCCCTGCGCAGTTTCTGCGCTTCACTTCGCCGGTGCGCACCAAGTATCCCGAGAACGACACGGTCAATGCGCGCTGGTATCCCGAGCCGGCGCACAAGAACGGTACTCGCAGGAAGCAGGCGATCGTCGTTCTGCCGCAGTGGAACGCCGACGCGTTCAGCCACAACGCGCTCTGCAGCATCTTCAACAGATTCGGCATCGCCGGCCTGCGGCTCTCGAAGCCATACCACGACATCCGCCGACCGGCCGAGCTGGAACGCAGCGATTACGCCGTCAGCAGCAACGTGGGACGCACCCTTGCCGCGTGCCGCCAGGCTGTCGTGGACATTCGCGCCTGCATTGACTGGCTGCAGTCGCAGGGCTACGAGCAGTTCGGCGTTCTGGGCACGTCCCTTGGATCATGCTATGCGTTCATGGCGGCAGCATTTGATCCGCGCATCCAGGTGTGCGCCTTCAACCACGCCAGCACGCAGTTCGGAGACGTCGTGTGGACCGGCCAGAGCACGCGCCACGTGCGCACCGCCTTTGAGCGCAACGGCCTCACGCAGGAAGATGTCCGCTCCATCTTTACAGGCATAAGCCCTATCACGGTGATGGACCGCTTCGCCGCCGAACGCACGCGGCAGTCGCTGGTTATCCACGCAACGTGGGACCTGACCTTCCTGCGGGAGTTCTCACTGGACGTGCTCGAGAACTTCAGGCGCCGCGGCGTCAACTTCGTCAGCCGCGTGCTGCCATGCGGCCACTACACCACAGGCGAAACGCCATACAAGTACATCGACGGCTGGTACATGGGCTCGTTCGTTCACAAAGCTTTCAAGCTGATGCGCGAACGTGCCGTCTGATCGCATCTCAGTAGACCAGTGGACATTGGTTCCGCTTGGCTAACCCGTTCCCATCGGTGATGTCGGCAGCTTTCGAAGGAGATCAGCGGTGAAAGAGTGGATTGAAAACCTTGCACGTGGCATCAAGGAGAAGGACCACGTCGCCGCAACGGCGACCCTCCATGCGGAACACAAAGATCATGTTCTCCGCACCAAAGGGCTGCAGTTCTACCAGGCCGTTGAGCGCTTTCTCCGAGAGGACCTGTCGGAGCTGCAGCAGACGCTGCAAGGCGATGTTACCGAGAGTCCCATTACGGTCACGGCACAGACCAACGGCACCGCTCAGCAGATCGTCATCAATCGGCCGCGCTTTCCGTTTGTGAATGCGTTCATTACCTACTCGGCAGAGCAACTGACGCTTACATACAAGAAGAGCAACGAGCCAACTGCGGCAGCAAGTGTAGACAGCATGCCTGCTGGCGGCGAGATGTTCGACTTCCACGTTGATGAAAGTGATGGCCTGACTCTTCGTCAGGTGGTAGGCAGCAAAACCTTCACAAGTCCTGATGAGTTCGCGAAATTCGTCACGGAAACGCTTTTCACAGTGTAAGCACCAGCAAACAAAGGGGCGAGCCTGAGCTCGCCCCTTTGTTGTGTCTGCGTATGCGTTAGAACGTCGTGCTGACGCTCAACCGCACTGTCTTGCGCGGCTCGCGCAGGATGTAGTCCGCTCCATATAACTGGATGGCCTGCGCATAGGTGTATCGTCCCGCGCCGGTGTTCGGGAAGAACGAGGCGAAGGTGGCGCTGTCGGTTGCAAGCTTCTGCGGCAGCGTCTCATACATGCGTAGCGGGTTGTACGCATAGAACAGCCGGAACGGTGCGTTGACGATCGGCAGAATCACCTGCAGTTCGGCGCCGTTGGACATGCGCGGCACCAGGTTGGTGCCCGGCGCTGTGCTCAACTGCTGAGGGAACGTAATCTGCTTGCCACCCGAGCAGGCGCCGTTGACGAACGTGGGGCAGCCGTACAGCGGGCTCGACAGCGTCGAGGCGCCAAGCACGCTTTCGCGCAACTGCGAGTCCAGCAGGTTGAAGGTCATGTTGAAGTCGGTAAAGAACGCGAATGTCACCTGCGAAACGATCGGGATGCGGTACTCCAGGTTGCCGGTGAACGACGTGTCGCCGCCGACCGTGACCAGCCGGTAGACCGGCAGCGGAATCTGGATGTTGCCGAGCGTGTTGTTGGTTGGATCGCGTGGCACCGTGCTGCCATCGGGATTGGTCAGGTTGAAGTTCACGCGCGTGGGAATGAACGTGTACGGTGTCGCCGACCGGATGTCGAAACCGCGGATGTCCGATTCGCCGCCGCCATACACACGTTCGAAGGGCGGCGCTACTTCGCCGCCGAATCCCTCTGTATGGGAAACCTGCGCGCGCATGCCAAGCACATTGTGACCCTCGCGATTGATGCGCAGGCCCTTCATCGGATAGAACTGCCGGAAGCTGGCAACCGGCTTGAAGTACTTGACGTTGCCGCCCGCGCCCGCCACCTGGATGGCGACGTTGAAGTCGCGCCCGTTATGCGGCCCGGCAGCGCGATCGACCGACGAGTAGGTGAACGAGGGCGTGATGATCGATGACACGATGCCATCAAGCGCGTTGTTCTGCGCGATGCCGCTGCGGAACGCCAGCGTCTCAAACACGTTGCGCGTGTTGTCGTTGAAGGTGGAGATGTTCGACCGCGTCAGGCCGTACGAGACACCGACGCGCGTCACACCCGCGCTGTGCTTGAAGAAGTGCCGCAGCGGCGTGCTGGCCGACAGCGTCAAGCCCGTGCTGGACTGGTTGTAGTTCGTCAGCAGCGATTGCTGTGCGTTCGACAGGTTGGTGTTGCCCGCCGCAGCGGCGCCATAGCTCTTCGCCGGGTTGAAATCGTACTTGCTGGCAAACACCTGGAAGCCGACGGACACGGGCTTGTTGCGCAGGTACGGCTCGGTGAAGCCGAAGGTCACATTGCGCGACAGGTTGCCGATGTTCGCCACCAGCGAGAGCGTCTCGCCCAGGCCCAGGAAGTTGTTGGTTTCATAATTCAGGCCGACGAACGATCCCGACAGGCCCGACAAGCCGCCATTCAGGCCGATGGAGTTCTTGCCCTTTTCCTTCAGCTTCAGCAGAAGGTCGACCGTACCTTCGTCGTTGTTGGTGCGGATCTCGGAGTCCTGGTCCGCCTTCAATGTGTCGAAGTAGTTGAGCTGGTTCAGCCGCAGGATCGAGTTTTCCCAGGCCGCGTTGTTGTACTGCTGACCCTCTTCCAGCAGCAGCTCGCGGCGGATCACGCGGTCGCGCGTGATGGTGTTGCCGCTGAACTCGATACGCGACACGAAGAAGCGCTTGCCTGGATCGATTTCGATGTTCAGCGTGATCGTCCCCTTGGCTTCGTCGAAGGCGGGCGTCGGGTTGGCGACCATGTTGATGTAGCCCAACGACCCATACGCCTTTCGCAGGTTATCCAGCCCCTTGCCGAAGACCGTGGCGTTGAAGTACTCGCCATCCTTCTGCGCGAATTGCGCCCGCAGCGCCCTCTCGTTCACCACGCCCTTATCGAAGCCGGTAAAGTTGATCGCTGCCAGCTTGTAGCGAGCACCCTCTTCAATGGGAATTTCAATGTCGATGCGCTTGCCGGTGGACGGGTGCATCGTGAAGATGTTGATGCCGCCGGAGTCACGCACCTTGGTGATGGGATCGCCCGGCTGGACCTTGAAGTAGCCCTTCTCGCGGTAAGCGGCGCGCACGCGCTCCACGTCTTCATCCAGCTTGGTCGCGTCAAAGGTGCGCGCGAACAGGTCCTCAAAAATAATGGAGTGCGGAATGCCGATGGGCTTGGAGTTCTTCATGGCCGCGCGCAGCGTGCGGCTGTTAATGCGCTGGTTGCCCTCAAAGCCGATCTTGCCGACCTTAACCGTCGGACCTTCCTTGATGATGAACGTGATCGCAACGCGCGCCGGTGGAATCGTCTTGACTTCCGTGCGCACGGTGGCGAACTGGTGACCGTGCTCGGCCAGCAACTGCTTCAGCACGACTTCCTTGCGCTTGATGCGGGTCGGGTCGTACTGGCTTTCGACCGTGACGCCGACCTTGGCCTTCTTGTCCCGCTCCAGCACGTCAGACTGCGTGACCGCGTTCAGGCCCTTGTAGTTGATCTCGCCGATGGTCGGCTTCTCGCGCACATAGATGATGAGCTGCGCGCAACCCGCGCCTTCCGCCCGCTCGATCCGCACGTCCTCAAAGTAGCCGGAATTCCACAGAGAGTTGAAATCGCGCTCGACCGTGGCCTCGTCGTACGGATTGCCGGCACGCGAGAACAGCCGCGCCAGGATCGACTCCTTCGGATAGCGGCGGTTGCCGATCACCTGCGGAGCGCACAACGGCTCGGTCGGGGCCGCAGCGGCCACAGGCAAGGCCTGCGCATGCAGCGCGGTGGCATCGCACAGGGCCGACGACAGAATAGCCGCGGCAAGCATGCCGCCGCCGCCGATGACGCGACGAACTCCAGCTAGGAGATGAAGTGAGGAGGTCTGCACCGTGTGGTGCTCATGCTGTTGGGGGCGCCCCAAACGGCTGCCCTGTTCTACGCTTTTAATAACAACACCCTCACTGCCGAAACCTCAATTGCACGGCAGCCGCGATCTACCAAAAACCCGGCTTGCGCACACGTGTCTTTGAAAGACGATTATAGGGGAACGAAGAGAGCAGGGGCGAATGAGGAACTTTGCCACAGGTGTCGCATCCTGCAACTCTGCACCATGCGTGGTGCACGGACCCGGTGCCCAGAACCGACGCTACTTGCGGTCGTAGCAGCGCGATTGCTCTTCGCCCAGTTCCCTTCTCGCGCCTACCGCAGGTACCACGGCACATTCACCACCACGATCCTCCGATTACCCTGCACCAGCAGCATGGCCTTCAGCACGGTGGAGCGGTGATTGTGCAGGAGGTACTGGTACCACTTGACGGCGACCAGTTCCGGCACCACCACCATCACCTTGCGGCCGGACTCGCGCTTTTCCAGGTCCAGCACGTAGCGCACGATGGGCGATGTAATGAAGCGGAAGGGCGACGGCATCGACACGACGCGAGGCGGCTTCAGGCCGGCCTGACCTGCGGCTCCATCCAGTTGCTGCTGCCACTTCGCGGAGGTCTCCTCGCCATGCTCGTCGGGGCATTCAATATGCAACACCTCAACGTCGGGACACAGCGCACAGGCAAACTGCAGGGCCGCCTGTGAGGCGCGGTTCCAGCCCGAGACCGGCACCACGGCAACCGGCGCCGTCTCGTGCTGTAACTGCAGCCCGTCGATCTTCGTCAGGCGCGATGCGCGGTCGTAGTAGCGATGCACGGCATACATGAGGACGATCAGCAGCGGCACCATCAACACCGTGATCCACGCGCCCTCGGCGAACTTCGCCACCAGAACAATCACGACGGTGCAGCCGGTCGCAAACGCGCCAACGCCGTTGATGAACATGTACAGCTTCGACCGCTCCCCGCCGTTGCGCCGCCAGTGCATGACCATGCCTGCCTGCGACAGCGTGAAGGCGAGAAACGCTCCGATGGCGAAGAGTGGAATCAGCCGGTCAGTAACGCCGTCAAACACAATCAGGATCAGCCCGGACAGCAGCGCCAGCACGAGAATGCCCTCGGCGTACACCAGCCGACGTCCGCGAATACCAAAGAAATTCGGCAGGTACCCGTCTTCGGCGACGACGCGGCACAACATTGGAAAGCCGGTGAATGCTGTGTTGGCCGAGAGCGACAGCAGCACCAGAATCGATCCGATGGTGATGTAGTAGAAGACGCTTTTGCCAAGGACGGCTGCCGTAAGCATCGACAGCAGGCTCTGGTAGTGCGGTGTGCCGGGCTCCGTGGCGACAAGCCCATACACTCGCGTCAGGTATGCAATACCCGCGAGGAATAGCGCCAGCAGGACGACGATGATCGTGAGGGTCCGTTTCGCCGTCTGTGAGCGCGGCTCGGCGAACGCTGTCATGCCGTTGCTGACGGCCTCCACGCCCGTCAGCGCGGTGCACCCGCTGGCAAAGGCACGGATCAGCAGCCAGGCGCCGACGGCAGCAACGGCGTTGCCGGAAGGATGCGGCGGCGCCACCACCGGTTGCGGATGTCCTCCGGCCAACATCGTCTTCGCGATGCCCCATCCCAGCACGCCAAGCAGGCACGCGCAGAACAGGTACGTCGGCAACATGAAAAGGACGCCGCTCTCGCGCACGCCGCGCAGGTTGATGATCGTAAGAATCACAAGAATGACCAGGCAGATCGCCAGGGTGTGCGGCTCTAGCTTCGGCGCCGCGGACACCAGCGCTCCCACACCGGTGGAGATGCCGACACCTACATCCAGCAGGTAATCGAGCATGAGCGCCGCGGCAGCCAGCAGACCCAGCCCCCGGCCGAGATTTTCACTCGCCACCGTGTACGATCCGCCGCCGTTCGGGTAGGTGTCGATCGTCTGCCGATAGGAGAAATAAACGATCGTCAGCAGCGCAATGATGACCAGGCTGATCGGCATCACGTACGCAATGCCTGCCGCCGCTGCCGGGATCAGGATGGTCAGCGCGGCTTCCGGCCCGTACGCCGCCGAACCCAGCGCATCCAGCCCGAAGGTGGGCACGCCCGCGGCTACGCCGACGCGCTGCTCCGTGTCCTCTTCCGACGCGAGCGGCCTGCCCAGCAGCACATCCAGCATTGGCATGGGAGGTGTGATGCAGAGCGGCACGGTACAAACGGTGCACGATGCCACGCCGATTTGGCGCGAGGCATGCGTCGTCTGGAGCAATGTGAGCGTCTGAAGAGTTACCGCGACCGACCCGCACGCGCGGCAACTCCATCCCGACCGCTGACAGGAATCCACTGGCATGCAGAACGCTCTCCCTCTACGCGCTGGCCGGGCCGCAAGGCTGATGGTGACTCTATCGCTGCTGCTGATGGCCAGAATGCCGTCGCAGGCGCAGTACACCCGCGCGCCGGAACGGGCCATTACCGGAACCGTGCAGGACGGCAGCCACGAACCGCTGCGTGGCGCGGTCGTGCAGATGGAAGAGGCAGGCACGCTCGTCATCCGCAGCTACGTCACCGACCAGCGTGGCGAATACCACTTCCGCAACGTCTCCTCGAATTCGGACTTCACGCTGTGGGCGACCTTTCGGGGCAACAAGTCCAAGACGGAGTCCATCAGCAAGTTCGACCACAAACTCGATCGCGAGATTCCGCTGGAGATCGTGCTGGCCAAGTAGCCAGGGTTGCGCCTGAGAAACTGCCATCGTTGCGCACCTTTCGCTGGTCATCCTGAGCGGAGCACAAAGTGCGCAGCCGAAGGACCCGCTTTCCTTTGTGCCGCCGCCGCGTTCGGAGGAAGAGCAGGTCCTTCGGCTCCGATACGCTCCGCTCAGGATGACGGACCGGAAAACGTACTCTCTGCTGGCAAGCGCAGCTTTGGGAGAATAGCAACGAACAAGCTCCCGCTATACTCAAGAAGCAGGCGGACCGAACGATCGCTGCTGCCTTCCGCACGTTTGTGAGGGCAGGGGAGGAAAGTCCGGACTCCGCGGGGCAGTGTGCCGGGTAACGCCCGGGATCGGCGCTTCAAGGCGACGAGACGGCCAGTGCCACAGAGAAAATACCGCCGCAGCAATGCGGTAAGGGTGAAAAGGTGCGGTAAGAGCGCACCGCGCCGGCAGCAATGCCGACGGCATGGTAAACCCCACACGGAGCAAGACCAAATAGGCGGGAAGACTGCCTTTGCGCAAGCAAAGACACGATGCGTGCCGGCCCGGCGCGCCAGACTCGCGGGTAGGTTGCTGGAGCCCGGCAGTAATGCCGGGCCTAGAGGAATGATCGTTCAGCGCAACCGTTACGCAAGTGGCTGCGGCGTGGACAGAATCCGGCTTACAGGTCCGCCTGCAACAAATCGAAAATCACAGCATGAGAAGCAGCGGGCGTTTGCCCGCTGCATCCAGGCCTTGGAAGCAAGCCCTCCAGGGCTGGAGATCTCGCGCCCCGGGGCTGAAGCCCGTCTTTCCCTGCGCGATATTCAGAGGCCTGAAGGCCTCTAAATTCTCCGTTGTGAAAGCGGAAAGCCACTCTAAACACATGCAGCCAAGCTGCAAGGGTTAGCTACCGCGACGGTGGCAGGTTGCGGATGGAGCGGCGGTGCTGCGTGGTGTGTGCCTCGGGTACGCTGCCGTCGTTCACCAGCACCTCTTCGGGCTCGGCCTCAAACGGCACGCGGATCGTAGCGCGGCTGCCTGCCGCGATCCGCAGCGGCAGCGTGTTCGTCAGGCTGCCGTTGCGGACGGTGACGGGCACCTCGACGTCGGTGCCGCCGTTGTTCTGCACCTCGACCGCGACCAGCCACGAGCCGGGCGTGGGAGCGCTGCCGCCGCTGCTTGCGGCCGTTGCCTGCTCGCCGGCGTGGTGGTCGTCCTGCTGCGGCACCGGCTCTGCGCCGATGGGACCCGCAACCGGCGTGCGCGCCTGCGGCAGGTAGTTCACAGGGGCCGACCGCTCCACGCGCCGCGGAGCGACGGTGACAATGGCCAGGTCCGGCAGGGCACGTCCCGCGTCGATCCAGCTCTTGAAGAACCACCCCAGGTCTTTTGCTCCAGCCGTTCGCTGTAGAAGTTTCTCCATCGCAAGGGTCTCGTCGGCAGCGGTTCGATGGGTGCCTTCAGCCTGCACGCGCCATCCCGAAATGGCCTGCTGCAGAGCAGCATCGCCCAGCATGTCCCGCAGCATTTCGAAGACGTAGGCTGCCTTTCCGCGGGTGCATGAAGCATCGGTGCAGGTAGCCAGCACCGACTGGGCTGCGGGAGCCTCCACAGAAGAACTGTAGGCGGCAGGCGCAGGCTCTGACCGGGCACGCAGCGAGGCATCCGTCGCGGCCAGGTTCGCCAGCGCGGCAGCGCGGCCCACCGTGCGCTCGGCCCATACCGCCTGCAGGAACGCAGGCAGGCCGTCGCGCAGCCACGGTGCGGCAATGCCATCGGGAAGCCAGGCGTTCGCAAGCGGCTGCACCAGCGACGAGGCCAACGCGGCGGGATTGGACTGTGTCGCCAGGGGAACAACCAGCAGCGGTCCATCGGCAAATGCGGCCGCGCCGGGGATCGGCAGGTCGAGCACCTGCAGCGGCCGCTCGGGCGCGGCACCAAGCCACTCCGCCAGCATGGGACGGACGCGCGCCGCCGCCTGTTCTACTGCAGCCGACGCGGCGGGGTAGGCCGTCATCACGCGCACGGTGCCGGTGCCTGCGGGAGCGCCGCTGGCGACGAACAGCGAAGGCGTATGCGGCCCAAGCGGCGAGCGCGTCCACTCCGCGACGACGGCGCCGCTGTCGCTCGTCTGGTTGGTATCGGCAGCCAGCGGTTGCAGCGGCTTGCGTTCACCGCAGAAGAACGCCGCATCCGGACGCAAGCCCTCATAGGCCAGTGTCAGCCGCAGGCGAAAGCTGCCGACGGCATCGCGCAGGCGGCTCTGCTCGACTGCATCAGTGACGGCGGAGCCATCGCGCAGCAGCGCAGGCGTTCCTGCAACGGGATACCACAGCACCTCGCCCAAGCCGCGCAGGCCCGTAAAGGTGTCGGTGACGGTGTCCCAGTCGGTCAGCGCCGCTCGTGACGCAGGAGCGCCGAGTGCCAGCAGACGCTGCGCGCTCGCACCGAGCGTGCCGCCGTAATACAAGTCGAGCGCGACCGAAGCGCCCGGAGCAAGCGGCTGCTGCAGCGTGATCGCAACTTCCGTCGAGACGCCGGTGTGGTCCAGGTCATCAGCCAGATGGTGCTGCTCCAGCGGCAGGGAGGATGCTGCGCCCGCAATGCGAGCGCTCTCCCACCGCAGCGCGCCCGAGATCCGCAGCGGAACACGCTGCAGGGGCGCAACGCCCGTGTTGCGTACCGTAAGCTGCGCACGCGCCTCGGCTTCGCCGGTATGCGCGTTCAGGTGCAGATCCAGGTTGACTGCGGTCGCAGCGATGGAGCTCCGCTCCGCGGCGGCGACATGGTTTGCTGCCTCGTGGTCCTGTGCCGTAACGACAATCGGTCCGGCCGCGATCTCGTCGGCCGCACTGCTTGAGAACGGCTCAGAAGGCCCAGCAGGAGCGGCTGGAACTGCATCCCCAGTCGACCCCGGCACACTGACCTCGCCGGGCTGATCGTCATGCCGATGGAGCGTGGTGCGCGAACGCTTACTGCTGGACGAGACTCCCGCCTTGCCCGTGGGATTCGCCGGTGGAACCTCGGGATCAGGCGTCGCCGGGCTTGGAGCGGCTTCGTCCGTCACAACGGGTTCGTGCCGCTCGAAGAGCACCTTGCCTTTTGGCGGTGGGGCAGTCTGAGCAGGGGCGGCGGGCGGTGTAGCCTGCTGGCTGGCCTGAGAGTCTGACGGCCCATGCACAGTCGACTGCGCGACCTCAACATCGTCATCCTGAGCGGAACGGAGCGCAGCGGAGTGGAGTCGAAGGACCTGCTTTCCTTCAGAGCGCAACGGCGCCGCAGAGGAAAGCAGGTCCTTCGACTCCGCCCTTCGGGCTCCGCTCAGGACGACGAGCAGTAGAAGCGCAGCGCCATGTAAGCCGCAGGGAAAAAGGCTGATCGAGCGCAGCAGGCCACGCCGGGATGTATGGCGAATAAGATTCATGCGGCGTGCGGGGCGGGTTACGATCCCAAACCCTTACGGGGTTTGGACGGCTTGGCCGCAGGCTCGGCACCCGCGGGCGGTGCGGATGCGGCACGGCGGCGCTGCCGGGCGGCTTCGTACATCACGACCGCCCCAGCGACTGATACGTTGAGCGAGGGCACCGCGCCCGCCATCGGCACGCGCAACAGGAAGTCGCAGGTGCGGCGCGTCAGGTCGTGCAGGCCGGCGCCCTCGCGGCCCAGCACCAGCGCGATGTCCGCGTTGAAATCGAACTGGTCATAATCCATCGAACCACGCTCGTCCAGACCCACGATCCACATGTTCAGCCGCTTCAGTTCCTCCAGCGACCGTACCAGGTTGACGACGCGCGCCACGCGGACGTGCTCCGTCGCGCCCGCACTGGCCTTGGCGACGGTGCCGCTCAGCGGAGCGGATCGCCGCTCCGGCATCAGCACGCCGTCGACCCCCGCGCCATCGGCCGTGCGCAGCAGCGCGCCGAGGTTATGCGGATCTTCGACACCATCCAGCGCGAGTAGAAATCGCTTCGTCGTCCCGGTCGGCTGCAGCAAGTCCTCCAGCGTCAGCGCGCGGCGCTCGCGCAGAAAGGCGATGGCGCCGCCATGGTTCTCCGTGCGGCTCATCTTCTCCAGTTCGTCGCGGGTGGCGTGCGCCACGCGGACGCGGGCGGTGCGGCACAACTCCAGCAGCGCGGCCATGCGCGGGCTGGGCTGGCCGGAAACCAGGGTCACGTGGTCGACCTCAGCCGCACGCACGCGGACCGCCTCGGTCACCGAGTGAATGCCGAAGACTACCTCCACGCGGCACTCCGCTGCTTCTCGCGTTGTCCGTATGACCGCATCTCTTCAGTCTAAATCGCTAAGTTTTGTTCTCCACGCGAGCGAGTAAACCTTACAATTAAGGTGTTCGCAGGTATCTCCCGCTCGGGATGCATCCATGCCAGAGGAAAATTCTGCCGTCTCCCGCGTCTTTTCCAGCGGGCCTCGCGTCAACAACGACGTGCAGGCCTCCATTCCCATGTCAGCGACGATGACCGCCGCAATGCTCGAAGCCGCCGAGCAGGAGAACGGGGAGATTGCGCGCGGCCTGAAGCGCCAGGACCCGGAGCTGCTGGACCGCCTGATTGACACCTATCAGCATCGCCTGATGCGCTACCTGACCTTCCTGACCGGCAAGCGCGAAGTCGCCGAAGACCTCTTCCAGGAGACCTGGATGCGCGTCCTCCTGCGCGGCGGTCAGTACAGCGGCAAGGCACGGTTCGACACCTGGCTGTTCACCATCGCCCGAAACCTTGTGATCGACCTTTCGCGCAAGCGTGTGATGGCGTCGCTCGACCAGTTGCAGGATCCGCTCGGCGACGATCGTCCTTTTGAAATCGCAATCGACGAGCCTTCGCCCTTTGACCGGTTCTGTTCTCGTGAAGATGCCGCTGAGGTCAGCGCCGTCCTGATGGAACTGCATGCCACCTACCGCGAGGTGCTGGTACTGCGTTTCCACGACGAACTTGCTCTGGAAGAGATTGCGGCGGTCACCAGGGCCCCGCTTTCCACCGTGAAGTCGCGCCTCTACCGCGGCCTGGCCGCGCTCAAGCCTCAGATCGAGAAGCTGCGGGGCGAGCGCACGTTCTCACGGCGCGAGGCGCTTCAATGACGCCGTCAATCTCCGATCAGTCCCACTCCAATGCAGCCGCGGCAAATGCCCGCGCCGCGGTGGTCAACCGCACGCACCGCGTCATCCGCGAGCGCGCCACGGCCATGCAGGCGCGCAAGCGCACGGTGCGCGACCTGATGGTGCCCGTCGCCATCTGCTCTGCCCTGCTGCTACTGATCGCCTCCGCCGTCTGGACCGTCGCCGATGAAGGTCTCGCCGGATGGGAAGGCGGTCTTTGGAAACGCGTGCTGCAGTTCGGCGAAGAGGCCGGCAGCTCCATCAGCATCCTACTGATCTGGTTTCTGCCGCTTACGGTGATTACCGCCGCCATTGTTCTGTTGCGCCGCAGCCGTAGTTCGAACGCCAATGACGGAGCCGCTCGCTAATGTTCTGGGGCAACGACATCAACCAGCGTCCCGATGTGGAAGAGGGCGGCGACGAGCTGAAGCTGATTCCGCTCTGGTCTGTCCTGCTTTCGCTCGCCGTCTTTTCCGGTGTGCAGGTGCTCAGCTTCTGGGGCCGTCAGGGTCAGCCGCAGCATCACGGCAACCCGGTCATGCACGTCATCGGCAGCTACAGCTGGGGAGTCGCCCTAGCCAGTTATTTTCTGCTGATTGGCTACATCAGCCGCGACGTCAAGCGCCGCAACATGCGTCCCGCGTTATGGATGCTGATCGTGCTTGTGATGCCGGGCGGCATTGGCGCCATCGTCTACTTCATGCTGCGCCAGCCCATGATGACGCGCTGCCCCTCCTGCCGGACGGAGGTCGCCAGCGGCTTCCACTTCTGCCCGCAATGCCAGTTCCAGATGAAGCCGGTCTGCGGCCAGTGCTTCCGCGGCGTGCACATTACCGACGTGTATTGCGTGCAGTGCGGGCACGATTTAACGCGGGATGAGATGCCTGCACGATTGCGCTCTTACAGCGACTAAGCGTCGCAGGGCTTTCCGAACTTCCCTCAACTTCGTCATTCCGACCGGAGCGAAGCGGAGTGGAGGAACCTGCTGTTCGCG
>CAZZVI010000013.1:0-10322 GCA_964657335.1 uncultured Terriglobus sp. | reverse complement strand
AAGCCCCAGAAGCGGCTGTCCTGGCTATTGTTGCGGTTGTCGCCCATGGCGAAGTAGCGATCGGGTGGCACGGGCAACTCGCCCCGGCGCATGCGGCGGCGCAATTCGATCCACCACGGAGCCTCGACCGCCGGGTCGGCGCGCTCGAGCGTAGGAAACTCATCGCGAAAGAGCGACGGCTCCACCGCGTCATACCGTGTGAACGGCTCCGCCAGCGGCGAACCGTTCAGTACGACGGCTCCGCGGTGCAGGTGCAGCCGGTCTCCCGGAACAGCGATGACCCGCTTCACCAGCAGCTCCGATGGCTCGACCGGGTAGTGGAAGACGACAATGTCGTCGCGCCGCGGATCGCGATACGGCAGCAGCCAGCCCCAGTGACCAGCGGGCGCGAACACCTGCTTGTTCACCAGCACGAAGTCGCCTACGAGCATCGTCGGCTCCATGCTGCTGGACGGGATCTGCGATGGCTGCAGCAGAAATGTGATGACGAAGAGCGAAAGCACCGTCAGCCGCGCAAGCGATGCAAGGACCTGTGCGACGGCGTCGACGAAGAGCGCCAAGAGGGAGTTGCGCCGACGATGCGAACCCTGCCCCGCAGCCGTGTCCTTTGGGATCGGGCTTGGTCCGATCGAGCCGCCGGGAGTCGTCATGCAGTCTGGCTGCCGCTTTCAGACGGAGCTACTGCGTTCTCTTTTGCGGCGTCCCCGTCCACCGCGGGCGCGGCCCGGTCATAGGCAAGACGCGCCGCGGCCTGTTGCGCGGCTTTTTTGTTGGTGCCTTCCCCCTCGGCCAGCACGTCTTCGCGCAGCAGCACCTCCACGCGGAAGCGCTTGTTATGGTCGTCGCCGGTCTCTTCCACGGTGCGATAGTGGGGCTGGCCCGCGCCGCGCGCCTGCAGCAGCTCCTGCAGCGCCGACTTCCAATCGCCCACCACGCCGCCAAAGCGTGCCCCCTGCTTCGCCGCGGCCTCCAGAGCCTCAAGATGCGGCGTAAACAATTCGCGTTCGACGAAGGCGGCAGCGGCCTTCAGACCAGCGACTGGGGCTGACATGGCCAATCCTGGCAACGACTTGCCGCGTCCGGCGTCCAGGTAGATGGCGGCGGTCAGTGCCTCGACCGCGTCGGCCAGCAGGGCACTCTTGGTGCGTCCGCCGCTGGCATCTTCGCCGCGGCCCAGGTGCAGCGCGGCGCCAAGCTGCAGGCGCACACCCGCTTCGCCCATGCTTTTGCCGCTGACCAGCATGGCGCGCATGCGGGTCAGATCGCCCTCGCGGCGCTCGGGAAAGTGGCGGCACAGCAGCTCGGTGATGACGAGGCCGACGACGGCGTCTCCCAGAAACTCAAGCTGCTCATTGTCTTCCGTGGTGCGGTTGGGCTCGCTGCGGCCCGCGGCTTCACCCTGCTCAAACGCCAGCGAGCTATGCGTCAGGGCCAGGCGCAACAGATTGGCATCGCGAAAGGTGTAACCGATGCGCGCCTGCAGCGACGCCGCCGGGTCTTCGGGAATGCTCTTTGCCGCGCTCTGCCGCTTCGCCATCGCTCCAGATAGTATCGCCCGGCTGAGGAAATCCATGGGTTCTGGGGCGAGCGAGAGAGTCATGAACCTGATGTGGCTTTTCCTCTCAACTGTCATTTCGACTGGAGCGCAGCGGAGCGGAGAAACCTGCTGTTCTGGGTTACGCAGCGACACGGAAGCAGGTTTCTCCACTGCGCAGGACGATGACGCTGTCCTGCTCCGGTCGAAATGACAGATCGGCAGAGCGGATGCATTGGATACATCGGGACGAGCAAGCACGCGGGTTACGATAGGCCCAGTGACCTCCTCGCCGGACGCAAGGCCAAAGCGCAACGTACCGCCGTGGGTCTTCGGCGTGCTGTACGGAGGCACCTTCAACGGCTTTGTCGCGGTGAGCCTGTCGCAGCTGCTGCCCGAGCACGGCGTCACGCTCGAGCGCGAGTCGGAGATTGCCACCCTCATCCTGACGGCGAGCTATGTCGGCTTCCTCGTCACCCCGCTGGTGGATTGCGGCCTGCCGCGGCGCATCTGGGCGATGGTGCTGGCGCTGCTGGCGACGGCTTGCCTGGGCGTTTCGGTGCCCATGCTGCGCGCCGCTTCGGCTAACGGCGGTCACGGTGCGGCGACGGTTGCGCTGATGCTGGTGCTCTTCACCGGCTACCTTGCGAACCAGGTGTATACCAGCGCCATCGGCGGCATGGTGCCGAACCTGGTCGCGCCCTCGCAACTCGGGACCGTCTCCGCCTGGATGAACATTGCGTACCTCTCGCTGTCGTTCCTGGGTGGCGCGATTTCGGTCTGGGAGATACGGCACCTGCCGGTCGCCGCAGCCGCGCTGCTGGTCCCGTTGCCCGTGCTGCTGGGGGCATCGCCGCTGCTGATCCTCGGGCATGAGGATCGGGCTCTGAGCCGGTTCGACGATGCCATGCGGCAACTGCTGACGAACCTGCGGACAACCCTGCGGCAGCCGAAGTTTCTCTTCGCGCTGATGGTCTTCGTCGTTCCGTCAGCAACCTTTGCTCTGCAGAATCTTTTCGGCGGCATGGGCACGGACTTCCATGCCAGCGCGAACCTGACGAACCTGTCCGTCGGGATTCTGTCGACCATCGGCTGCGCGATCGGCGCGGCGTTGGGCGGGCCGCTGAGCAACCGCATCGACCGGCGGCTGCTGTTCATCGCTCCGGCGATGGTCGCCGGTCTCGGATCGCTTGCCATGGCTTTCGGCCCGCACACGCCCTGGGTCTTTGCCGGCGGCATGCTGTTTTACAACCTGATGGCGGGCGTCAACTACACGGCGACCAGCGCACTTGTCTTCCAGATCGTCGGCAAGAACAATCCGCTGTCCGCGACGCAGTATTCGGTGTGCATTGCCGCTTGCAATCTCGCCATCGCCGGAACCGTATTCATGGACGGCGCAGGCTCAAGCCATGGCGGCGCAAAGGGCTCACTCACTGTGGACGCGCTGCTCAGCCTGGTGCTCGGCGCGATCGTGCTGGCGGTGGTCTATCGCTTCGGTGGCGGCTTTCCGCGGCCTCCGGTGGGTGACGATGACCTTGCCTTAGAGACTGGGTCCGGGGCGAAGCTGGCTTAGGCTGCCGTGTCCTCCTGACGCAGCAAGGGCCACGTTGCCAAGGCATGCGACGTCAAATCGTGATTACTTGACTCGCGACGATGTTTCCTCGACACGGCCCTCGAGCTTGCCGGTGATGCGATAGAACTCCTGCAGATCGTGCTGGATGGAGCCAACCGCCGTTTCGATTCGACCCAGCCGTGCGCTCGAAAACATCCATCCTAGAATGACCAGAACGAAAGAACCAATGCATGGAATGAGCAGCGAAATGAACTGCAGCCGGTTCATACGTCATGTCCTCCCGTGCGCGCACCCTAGCAGATGCGAAATGTAGACTGCGTTCACCATCAGTTCGTCGCAGCAATCGCAGCCACAATCCTGTCGAGCGCCTTCAGAGCGTCGCCCGTACGCGGCGTATGGTCGTTCACGATCACGCTGAAGATCAGTGTCTGCCCACTGGCGCAGTCCACATAGCCGGAAAGCGCATTCACTTCTCCCAAGGTCCCGGTCTTGGCGTAGACGTGGTCCTTCAGCGGAGGATCGGGATAGCGCGCGCGCATGGAACCGTCTTCGCCGCCGACGGGCAGCGATGCCTTCCACGCCACGCCCCACGGCTGCGTCGTCGCAAAGCTCAGCAGCTTCGTGATCGCCCGCGGTGTCACCAGATCATGGCCCGATAAGCCTGATCCATCAAAGAAGACGAAGTCATCCGGATCGACCTTGACGCGTTGCGTCAGCCACGAGCGGACAATCCGCGCCCCGCCGACCGTCGAGCCGTCGAGAAATGCGGCGCTCATCGCATGCAGCAACAGCTCCGCATGCAGGTTCTGCGAGACCTTGTTGGTCAAGACCACGTCGACACCCAGCGGCACGGACTGCCGCGTGACCAGGGCCTTGTCGTTCACCGAGTGGGTCCGCCGCGCAGCGACCACACCCTCTGCCAGGACAGGAATGGGCTTGCGCGCCTCCGCCGTGAAGGCAACCGGCGCATCAGGCAGCCGATGCTGCACGCCGACCTCACCGGCGATAGTGATGCCACGTTCCTGGAGCAGCGTTTTGAACGCCTTCGCGGCATACTCCGCGGGATCGTCGATGGCAATCTCTTCGCGATCTGCCGGCGCCTCGGGCGCGATGGTACCGAAGATGCGCAGGACGCGCGTGCCCGCGAGACGCTGCACGTCCAGGTGCGATCCGCTGCCGGCCGCGCCCGTCTTCGCATCGGCCGTATCGATGGTGTACCACGGCGCTGCGGGCGAGATGTCATACGCGATGGGCGCTCCCGGCCTTGCACCGGGCTTCATCGTCAACAGGAGCTGGTTGTCATTGATCGTGAGCGCGGAGATGGGCGCGCCGTAGCCCCACACCGCGTCATCGATGCTCCAATCCTCCGGGTACGGCTCATAGGGAAACAGGGAGTCGTCGCCGATGACGCTGCCGCTGACCTGCTTCAGGCCCGTCGCGGCCACCTTGTCGGCCAGCTCGGCAAGATAGCGCAGCGGATCGGGCTTCGGCGCGGCTGCCGCGGAGCCGTCGGCAGGCGGGCGCAGTGCCGGCGAGACGTAGGGCAGTTCCGTGCCTGACAAATTGGCGTCGCCGCCGCCGCGCAGGATCAGATCGCCCTGAAGCGACGACGGCGAAAGCCGTTTACCCTGCGCATACACGCCCGTCTCAAAGGTGCGATCTGACCCAAGCAGGGCCATCGCCGCGGCTGTCGTAAACAGCTTCGCATTCGAGGCGGGCTGAAAAAATTGCGCATCATTCAATGCGAACACCGGCGTGCCGTCCAGCCTGGTGACGCTCACTCCCCAGTGCGCACGGCTCACCGCCGGCTCGGCGGTGATCGCTGCAATCCGGTCCTGCAGCGAGGCCGCGGCAGCAGTGGGCGATTGTTGCGCAGAGAGCGTCAGCGCCGCCGAGAGCAGCAACATGCTGGAAAGCTTGGAGACCATGATTGGCCCGAGTGTAGCAGCCTGAGAACCCGCCGAGATGAGAAAACCCCATGTCTCAACGGCGAGACATGGGGCACCCGGTTCCGGTTGTTGCGAGGACAGCTTATGCGTGGACGGGCTCGGCGACTTCTTTCAGCCGCTTCTCGAGCAGCTGTTCCAGCTCCTCCAGTGCCTTGCTGAAGCCTTCGATGCCTTCCTTCAGCTTGTCGTGTGCCATGCGATCTTCGGCGTGCATCTTTTCAAAGGTCGCCTGGTCGATGGTGATCTTCTCCATGTCAAACGATGATGCCTTCGCCGGATCGAGCTTGCGCTCCAGCGTGCCTTCCTGGCTGTTCAGCTCTTCCAGCAGCTTGGGAGCAATGGTCAGCAGATCGCTGCCGCAAAGCTCCTTGATCTCGCCGATGTTGCGGAAGCTGGCGCCCATCACCTGCGTCTTGTAGCCGTACTTCTTGTAGTAGTTGTAGATCTTCGTGACGGACTGCACGCCGGGGTCGTCCGCGCCCTGATAGTCCTTGCCCGTGTCCTTCTTGTACCAGTCCAGAATGCGGCCGACGAACGGCGAGATCAACGTGACCTTCGCCTCCGCGCAGGCAATGGCCTGGTGCAGACCGAAGAGCAGCGTCAGGTTGCAGTGGATGCCTTCCTGCTCAAGCTGCTCCGCGGCCTTGATGCCCTCCCACGTCGATGCAATCTTGATGAGGATGCGCTTGCGATCGACGCCGGCATCTTCATACTGCTTGATGATGTCGTGCGCCATCTCGATCGTCTTCTCCTTGTCGTAGGAGAGGCGCGCATCGACCTCGGTCGAAACGCGACCGGGAACAATGTCGAGAATCTTGCGCCCGAAGGCGACGGCCAGGGTCTTGAAGGCAGCGGCGGCAACGGCCTTATCGTCAGAGTTCGCGCCGGCCTTGCTCTTGGCTTCCTTCAGCACGTCGTCCACAATGTAGCTGTACTCCGGCATGCCGGCCGCGGCAGTGATCAGCGACGGGTTCGTGGTCGCGTCGGTCGGCTTGAACTTCTCCATCGACTTCATATCGCCTGTATCGGCCACCACGGTGGTGTACTGCTTCAAACTGTCTAAAAGCGTCGCCATGTCGAATCTCCTGTGTCAGCGGTTACCCCTGAATGATACGCACACTTTTTAGATGCCGCACACCGGGCAAGGGCGGCGCCGGCTGCATTAAGGCGTGATAAATCCCTTCGCCAGCACTGGTTGCAGTGCCGTCCAGGGGATCACGGTGTCGTCCATCCGGGCGTAACGCGGCGACACAGCGTACTCCGGGTAGCTGATGTGCAGGCCGTCATGCTCCAGCGTCCAGTTGCCCACGTCCACGATCACTCTCTCCAGATTCTTCGAATCCGGCCCGGTCACATCCTGCGACACATAGCCGCTCTTGTCTCCCGCGCGGATCGCGACCCAGCACGCCTGGGCGATCGCTTTCTTCCAAGCATCGCCGGGCTGAAACACGTCCACCGCGCGCAGCGGGCGCTTTGCGTCGAGCAGCCATGTCTCAGTCGAGTACAACTCGTACGGATGCGGTCCGCCATGCTTCATGGACTCCAGGGACAACGCGCTGGTCACGCGGCGGTCTTCGACCTTCCGAACGCGCAGCGTGATCTCGGTGTCGGCACTCTTCGCCAGTTCCGGCGTCCACTGCGGCTGCCTGGTGGTTGAAGTGTCCTTGTTGCTCTGGGCATCCCTCGCTACGGCATATGCGGCGGTCTCTGCCGCCTGATTCCATATCTTCCACTCGGGGGAATCCACAAGCGCAAGAGGCCAACTCACTTGCAGCGTTCCAAAGCCGGGGAAATCACCCTTGTCCGGATCTTCCGGCGCGGCAAGGTACTGCGTCCGCACCAGGAACCGGACACCGTCGCGCTCGATCGCGACACCCCGCAGCAGCTTGGTGCGTTCCTCATACAGCGGCAGCATGCACGCGACCACGTCGGCCGCGGCGGCGGACGTCACAGGCGCGTCCGGTTCCGGAGCGTGACACATTTCCTGCACCCACGCCAACCACTGCACCTGGTCGGCACGCAACGGACCGACTCCTGCGGTCGGCAGCTTCTGCAATCCTGCGCGATAAACCTGCCCAAGCCGTTCGTCGAGCGCGTTCAGATTCTTATCACGGCAGATCAGCTTCTCGACCGGCCGCGTCGCCTTTGCGCAGTCGAAGCTGGCGGCATGCGCCGCAGGGACGACGAGACCGGCCAGACCGGCAACGCACAACAGCGATTTCATCATTCAATCCTGTACATGAGAGACGCAGAAAAGGGCGGATGTCTACTCGCATCCACCCTCATGCTTCACGTCACGTTGCAGACTTCAGCCTATCGCGGACGTCCGTATTCGTCATACCGGCGCGCATCGTTGTGACGATGATCCTGATTTGCCTTGCCGGCAAGTGCGCCGCCTCCCGCGCCGACTGCTCCGCCAATCAACGCGCCCTTACCACCACCGACCAGAGCACCGATACCCGTGCCTGCTGCGCCGCCGATGAGGGCGCCTTTACCGGGGCCAATACCGCCGTGCCGCCGATGCCGGTGTCCATGCCGGTCGCGATAGTAGCCTCGTTGCGCCTCTGCGTTTGTCACAAGAGGTCCGGCGAAACCCAAGACCAGTGCACCACCCAGGATCCAACCAGTCAGCTTTCCCTTCACTACGTCCATGCTTGTCGTGCCTGCTTTCCTGCCGCTTTCGCGCGGCGCAACGCTCACTGATACAACAGCTATAGATGCCACATGGCCGCGCGGTGGTTCACGACGACTCGATTTCGGACACCCGCGCATGCCAGATGTCTGGTAACCCATGCATTTCGCTACGCGTTACAATCGGGGCGATGGCCCCATTCCGTAATGGCTGAGCTTCCTTATGGCGCGTACATCATGTATTCACAGCGGCAGCGTCTCACCAGTTCTCTGCGAAGGATTGGTAGCGCTTGTGTGTGGCCCTGCGGGGCGTTGGACGCACCGTTGCTCTCCCCCGTGTGCGGCAACCCAGTCGTCGCGCATGCGCCGTCGCAGCGCTGACTCATGACAGAAGGCTATCCTCGCGACACATCGCGACCGGTCCCCATGCCTGCGGCGCAAGTCAGGGAGCAGCGTCTTGCGCTGCTCGCCTATCTCTGCGTCGTCGCGCTGCACTGCGCATGGGTATTGTCCATGCCGGTCTTTCCATCGCAGGATGGCCCGCTGCATTTGTACTATGTGAACGTCTTTCGCGACTTACTTAGGCATGCGCATGACACTTACTCTGACACGTATTACATCGGACGTTACCTGCCAGCGTATTCACTCTATTACTACGGCCTGATTGCATTCGGCAGTGTCTGCAGTTTGCCCGCGGCCGATAAGATCATGGTTTGTATCTTTTTCCTTGTCTTCAGCCTGGGCGTCAGAAGGTTGATGCAGGTTGTAAGTCCGTCTGCAGTATGGGCTCCATTGCTTGTTCTGCCAGTGCTGTTGAATTGGCCCCTGATGATGGGCTTTGTGAACTATGCCCTGGCAATCGGCCTCGCATGCTTCGCACTTGCGATCTGGTGTGGCAACGGGCACCGCGCCGCGCTGATGCCGCGCATCCGTTTTCTGCTGCTGGTCCTGGCAGTCATCCTCACGCATCCTGTGCCGTGGATGCTGGTGATCGCGTTCCTCGTCCTCGATCTGGCGGTGCGAGCGGTGCGCCTTCGCATGGATCATGGAGGCGCGTCGTCCGAGTTCGTCACACGGGCGTTCCGGCTCGACTTGTTCACGGCACTCGCCGCCAGCCTTGGTATTTTCTTTCTGCTCAGTTTCCGCAATCTCGAGGGAGTTGCCATCCACAGGGTGGCGTCGGAAGGCCCGGCTCCTTACGCCTTGTTCATGCGGCTTACCGACTATCGGCATCTCTTCGGGATCGTTCTGTTCGTGGACGGCAGCGTGTCGTCGCACCTGTATCGCCTGCTCTTCATGCCGGCCGTCCTGACGCTGATCGCACTTGCACTCTGCAGCCTGATGCGCGCCTGGACCGCGCGGGATAGCAGCTCCCGCCTGACCTGGGCACTGTTTGCGCTGGGGTTCCTTGTGGTGTTCCCGCTGATTCCTGCGAACCTGAACGGCAGTTACTTCTTCGCGATGCGGCTGATGCTGGCCGTCTACACGTGCCTTGCAATCGCCGCGTCCGCCGCGCTGACCTCGCGCCGCTTTGCACCGCCTGTCGCCGCTGCATTCGCCGCGCTCAGCCTGTTTACGCTCACGCTCGCGCACCGCCACATCACGCCGGTCGCGCGCGAGGTCGCCGCGCTGCAGGCCGCTCCTGCGGTGCCAACCGATCGCCCCGGCCTGATCGTGTGGCCCGAAGACAATACCACCGGTCCACTCTCGTTCAATCCCCTGCTGTGGGCCGGCGCGGGCTACATGCGCCAGCACGGAGCCGTGCTCTACAACACCACCTGGCTCGAACTCGCCATCATTCCGTTGAAGGTGCGGCCGCAAGCGCTTGCGCATCTCGACGGGCAATTCAGCATCCTGCCGCCAAGGGTCGCTCCAAACCGCCGCAGCCTGTTCCTGACACCAGAATCGCAGGCGGAGACGCTCAGCCGCGTCGGCACCGCAGTCGGCATCCACGCACCCGGCGAACCCGGAGCAGACCTGCTGACCTCAGCCGCAACACCAACGCCCGGATGGCATTGCAACCAGACAGGAGACTGGCAAGTCTGCACACCCGTCACCGACAAGGGGCTTCAGCCCCCGAGGTAGAAGCCCGCCCTCATTCCTTGTAGCGGCTTCAGCCGCCGAGGTGAACGTTCCGAGCCAAACCGGAATGACATTTAAGTTCGCTTCACCAGGGCGAGCAAAGCAAACACAAACGCAACCACGCCGGCCGCAGTCCGCGCGAAGTGAAACGTCACCCAGCGATCGCGCAGCGCAGCCCAGTTCGCGGGCACACTCGTCGGACTCCACGCGGCAAGCTGCTTGTTGATCGGCACCTCGAACACAAGCGTCAACACAATGCCCAGCAGCAGCATCGCGCCCGCAGCGTTGAACAGCCAACGCGACGCGCCACGGTTGTAGTACGCGGCGACGAAGAACAGGATCAGCGTCGTGTTCCACAGCCAAGGCATCATCCGGCTGAACACCGCATCGATACTCTGCCGCGCCACCACCCACCCGGAAGCATCCAGCGCCTTCAACTGCAGCTGCTCCAGCGAAGTCCCAAACAGCAACCCAGCCACCAGGCCGCCAAGCAGCACCGCAGCAAACGAACTCACATCCGGCAAAACCCGAACCATCACCAGCACACCTCAAA
>CAZZVI010000012.1:1418-31096 GCA_964657335.1 uncultured Terriglobus sp. | reverse complement strand
GTGAGTTCGAAGCATCCACGCCGCCAAGCGCAAACACCGGCAGCTCCCCTGCAACTACGCAAGCCTCATGCAACGCATCGAGGCCGACGCCCTGCACGACAACCTCACCATCCACACGCTTTTCAAACACCGGTCCAAACAGGATCAGGTCGGCGAACTCGCACGCGCGCTTGACGTCGGCCAACGTGTGGCACGAGGCGCTGACGATCAGCCCGCGCAGCGATTGCAGGTTCTGCGAGAAAGTGGTGGACGAGAGGTGCACGCCGTCCGCCCCGGCCCACTGTGCCAGCGTGGGAGGCCCGTTCAGCAGCAGTTGCGTCGGGCCGTCCGCATCGCGAATGGCCGCGTGCATGGCCCGCGCGAGCGCGACCAGGTCGGCTTCGCCCAGGTCTTTCTCGCGCAGTTGCAGGTAATCCACACCGTCCCGTGCCAGCCGGGTGGCCTGTGCGATCAGCGCGTTCCGTCTTGCGGATTCATCACTCGGAAATACCGTTCGGTCTGTAATGGCATAACGGAACATGGAAAGTTGTCGACCTTCGAATGTTCCACGTGGAACATTCCATGCTTGCAGCATACGCGGGCGCTCGGGTGAAACATTCGCCGCGCAGACGCATCCCACTTAGAACACGCACAGAAGCAGGAGATTCGCATGGACCCCATGCAGCAGAAGTCACGGGCCGGCCAGCACTTCGACACGGACCAGCAACAGGCAGACACCATGCCCAACGAGAATCGCGCGGGCATCTCTGCCCAGGACCTTGCGATCTCGTTTCAGAACCACATGATTCACACCGTGGGCCGGCCGCTTGAGCTGTCGAGCTGCATTGACCAGTACCATGCGCTGTCGGCCGTAGTGCGCAACCGGCTGATGGACCGCTGGCTTGAGACGATCAAGGAGTACCGCAAGCACGATGTGCGGGTGGTCGGCTACCTGAGCGCGGAATACCTGCTCGGTCCGCATCTCGAGAACGATCTGCTGAACCTTGACCTGACCGATGCCGCCGAAGAGGCGCTGAAGTCACTTGGTCTCGATCTGAAGACCATCGCCGCGGAAGAGCCGGAGCCGGGCCTTGGCAACGGTGGCCTGGGACGGCTGGCGGCATGTTTTCTCGACTCGCTTTCAACGCTCGATGTGCCGGTGATCGGCTACGGCCTGCGGTACGAGTTCGGCATCTTCACGCAGGAGATCGTCAACGGCTGGCAGGTGGAGAAGTCCGACAAGTGGCTGCAGTATGGCAATCCATGGGAGATTCCCGCAGCCATGTCGTTCGACATTCCGTTCTTCGGACGCAGTGAGACCTACACGGACGACAACGGCGCGCTCCGCTGGAGGTGGGTGCCCGGGCAGCTGATCAAGGCCGTGCCGTATGACACGCCGATTCCCGGCTACAGGACGCGCACGGTCAACCGCCTTCGTCTTTGGAAAGCCGAGGCCGAAGACTCATTCGACCTGAGCATCTTCAACACCGGCGATTACATGGGCGCGGTGCGGCAGAAGATCGAATCCGAAACCATCAGCAAGGTGCTGTATCCGCCCGACGAAAAGATCGAAGGCAAGCGCCTGCGCCTGATGCAGCAGTTCTTCTTCACCTCGGCGTCGCTGCAGGACATGGTGCGTTTGCACCTGAGCCTCGGCAAGCCGCTGAGTGACTTCGACCAGAAGTGGTCGATCCAGCTGAACGACACGCATCCTTCCATCGGCATTGCGGAACTGATGCGGCTGCTGATGGACGAGCATGCAATGGCATGGGACGAAGCCTGGCGCGTGACGCAGGCGACCTTCGGCTACACCAACCATACGCTGCTGCCGGAGGCGCTGGAGCGCTGGCCGCTGGACCTCTTCGGCAACCTGTTGCCGCGGCACCTCGAGATCATCTACGAGATCAACCGGCACTTTCTCGATGACATGCGCGCGAAGTTTCCCAACGATGGCGCGCGCATGCGACGCATGAGCATCATCGGCGAAGATGGCGAGCGCAGCGTGCAGATGGCGCACCTCGCGGTCGTCGGCAGCAAGGCCATCAACGGCGTTGCAGAGTTGCACACGAAGCTGCTGGAAGAAGACACGCTGCACGATTACTTCGAGGCATTCCCAGAACGCTTCAGCAACAAGACCAACGGTGTTACGCCGCGCCGCTGGCTGATGCTCGCGAACCCTGATCTGACCGGCCTGATAAATGAGAGCATCGGCGACGGATGGCACAAAGATCTCTACGGCCTGAAGGGCCTGGAGAAGTTTGCCGACGACGCCAACTTCCTGGGCAAGTGGCGCAAGACGCAAGAGGGCGCGAAGGGCCGGCTTGCTGCCTATATCAAAGACACGATGAATATCGCCGTGAACCCCGCTGCGATGTTCGACGTTCAGGCAAAGCGGCTGCACGAATACAAGCGCCAGCACCTGAATGCGCTGCACATCCTGTCGCTCTACTGCGGCATCAAGAACGGCACGCACAAGGACATGGCACCGCGCACCTTCCTGTTCGGCGGCAAGGCCGCGCCCAGCTACACCATGGCCAAGCTCATCATCAAGCTGGTCTGCAGCGTGGGGGACATCGTAAACAACGACCCCGATACGCGCGATCTGATGAAGGTGATCTTCCTGCCGAACTACTCCGTGTCGCTCGGACAGAAGATCTATCCCGCCGCTGACCTCTCCGAGCAGATCTCCACCGCGGGCAAAGAGGCCAGCGGCACCGGCTGCATGAAGATGATGATGAACGGCGCCGTCACCATCGGCACACTGGATGGCGCCAACATCGAGATCCGGCAGGAGTGCGGCGAAGAAAACTTCTTCCTCTTCGGCCTTACTGCTCCGCAGATCGCCGACCTGCAGCACGGGGGCTACAACCCGCGCAGCTACTACGAGCAAAGCCCTGCGCTGCGCGAGGTGATGGATGGCCTGCGTGATGGCCGCTTCTCCAACGGCGACCGCGACCTGTTCGCTCCGCTGATCGACAACCTGCTCCACAGCGACCCGTACTTCGTGCTGGCCGACTTCGATGCCTACGCCGCCGCACAGGCAGAAGCAGGCAAGGCCTACCTGGATACGGCGCACTGGGGCCGCATGTCGCTGCTGAACACGGCACGGTCAGGCAAGTTCTCGTCCGACCGCACGATCCGGCAGTATTGCGAGGAGATCTGGAAGGTTCCGGTTGCGGGTTGAGCTAAGCTGTCTTCTTCCGTGAGGCCGAGGCTTTTGATGGGGCTACCCGAAGCGCAACTTCGCGGAGAGAACGAAGCGCCGTGTTGACGGCGTCGGAATCCGGAAAGGTTTCCAGCAGATCCGGGTCAAGCAGCACAACGTTGCTGCCCTCCATCGCGCGCTTGTAGTATTCGCCGCGGACTCCTTTGCTGAAGTCCAGCGGCGCTTCCTCTGTGTGCTTAGCTTTCATAGTCTCGCTGCTCATGCGCGGTAACTCGACAGGCGCTCAGGATGCGCAGGCGACCGTTCACTTCCTCAGTATGCACCACGATGAGCATTCGGGCGCGCTCCGATGGGCCGCATGTGATCTCGCGGTTCTCTTCCTGCGAATGACCTTCGTCGGTGATCGTTCTTGCGAGCGGATCGCGAAACACTGTCATGGCTTCGGCGAACGAGATCCCGTGCTTTCGCAGATTCGAGCGCGCTTTCACGGGGTCGAATTCGAAGAGAAGCGGTACCGGCACGATTCGGATGTCACTCGCTCCGAATTGATCGACCAACGTCCACAACAACCTTCACTCGCCGCCAGAACGCCGCGCGTGCTGCGCTGTGCGCCGTGCCGATCGCCGTATCCCAGTCCCCAAGCGTGACAATGACAAGCTGCCGTTGCGGATCAATCAGGATCGATTGACCGAAGATACCGAGCGCGGCAAAGCTTCCGTCGGGCTTGCCATCGGCTCCGGCCTGGGGCCACCAACCGTAGCCGTATCCAGCACCACCTGCGCTCGTTTGCGTACGCGTGGCCTCGGCAAACCATCCGCGCGAAACGGCACCGTCGCCGCCCTCAAGCACCCACTGGCCGAACCGGCCGAAGTCCCGCAGCGTTGCTGACAGTCCCGACCCGCCAAAGTCCTCGCCCTCGTTGCCAGCTGCGGTCGCGATCCAGGTCGCGTCATGCTCCATGCCGGCGCTTTGCCAGACCATCTGCGATAGCTGCTGCGACAGAGACTTGCCGGTGACGCGGTGCAGCAGCACACCCAGCATGTCGGTCTCGCCCGTGTTGTAGACCCATTTCGAGCCAGGCGCGGTGGCGCGAGGCAGCCCTCGCATGTACTCGACCGTGCTGTTATGGCCCGGTGCAACGGGCGTGGTGTACAGCCGCACGTTGTCCGCATCCGGCGAGATGTAGTTCTCGTTCCAGCGAACGCCGCTCGTCATCGTCATCAACTGGCGCACGGTGACGCCGTCATACGCGCTGCCTTTCATCTCCGGAAGGTAGCGCGTGACAGCATCGTCGAGCGAACGCAAGGCGCCACCCTGCAGCGCCGCGCCCACTAGCGTGTCGGTGACGGCCTTGGTGATGGAGAACGAAGTCCAGCGCGTGGCAGGCGTCAGGCCGAGCGCGTAGTGCTCTGCGCGAACGCGCCCGTGTTGCAGCACAAGGACGCCGGCCAGGTGCTCTGCCTGCATGTAGTGCGGGACGACACCCTCATCCAGTGCAAGCGAGGCACCCTTCGACAGCGGACGTACCCTGCTGCCGTGCCGGACGACATGGAAGGGGAAGAGCCGATCCATGTGCGCGAAACGAAGGTCCCGCTCCGCCTGTGTCCACGAGAGATCCGCCGCCAGACGCTCGCCCACCGTCCGTGTCTTAGCGTCCCCACGCGGGAGTACACCGAGACGGCTCCGCGCGCTCAATGGCTGGTATGCCACAAGCGCAAACAGAAGGCAATAAGCAAGGTCAAAACGGGAGTGTGACGCTGAGGAAGTCCTTGGGTGATCTGTGGAAAGCTTGGTGCGTGCGCGCCGGGAGTGCGTCTCAGGTGTCATGCCCTATTCACACTGCAAAATGAGGTAAATTACCTCAAATAAGGGGCTTACGTCATAACCTGCGATCCCGAGGCGGCTTCGGAGAGGGCCCGAGCGCAAGCCATCCAGAACCTGGACGCGGTTGTCCACAGAAATTTCCACACCGCTCTTAAGCAATCTGTGGCAGGCGGGTACCAAAGTTCCAGGCGAAGAAAAAACGTTGGGGCAGCGCCTATATGACCGCTGCCCCAACGTCATCCGGCGGAGGTTACCGCTTGGGTGTGGTCGTGGAAGGACGTGGGGTTGTCGTACGCGTGGGTGCGGGGCCGGCGGCCGGCTGCGCGGGCACGCCCGAGCTGGTGTTGTAAGCGTCTACCACGGCACGGGTCACATCCGTCTGCGCTACGGCAAACAGTACGGAACTCTGCTGCTGGTTTGCGCTTACATCCAGGCCGAGGGTGTAGCCGTTGTCGGTCATGTACTTCTGCATCACGACGTTGAACTTCTGCGCGATCTTGCCATACGCTTCCTGCAGATCAGCCTGGTAGGCGGCCGAAGCATCCTCGCCGTCACGCTGCAGCTGCTTCTGCTTGGCATCGATGGTGCGAACGCGGCTGGCGCGATCGTCCTCTGAGATGTTCGTGGCACTCTGCAACTGCTTCTGCAGGCTCTCCACCTCGGTCTCCTGCTGCTGAATCTTCGCGCGTGTGGGATCGTACTTCTTCTGCACATCGGCGATGGCCTTCTGGCCTTCGTTCGTGGCAAAGACTGCCTGTTCAAAGGCGATAAGGGCGATCTTGGCCGGGATGGCCTGCGGCTGTACGGCTGCGGGTGCGGCAGCAGCAGGTGCGGCGGCGGGTGCCTGGGGGCCTGCGGCCTGCGCGGACATGCTGGGAGAGGACGCAAGCGTAGCGATTCCGACGAGAAGCGTCGAGAACTTCGAAACAAGATTCATGGGATGTAGTAAAGCTCCTTGAGACCCGATGATGGGCCGACTGGCCCGGCGCCGCGGGAGCGGTCAGCCGTGGCTTTCGTGCGGCGGCGGAGCCCTCCCACGCCTTGCGGCGCAGCTGCCTGCCTTATCGCCCGATCAGCGCTGATTATAGGTGCGCGGAAACCGCGGGTCAATGCGGGTTGGCCACGCCATTCCGGCAGGTCTATTCCGCTACGGACAACGTCGAGGAGGTGCGCGCCACCACAGCTGCGCCCACCACCACGGTCTCCGGCACGTCCGGCCGAATCTCTACGGAGAACGCCTGCAGCGGGCTCATGCGGACCATCTGCTGGATGAAGTGGTTCAGCAGCGGCAGCTCCACGAAACGCACGTTGTAGCCCGTCAGGTAGAACTTGCCCGCGCCGCTCATGTGGATGGAGGTTGCCGTGCCGGCGGCCAGCGCCTTGTGCCACAGCTTCTTGAACTCGATGCAGCGCTGATCGCCCGCGTCAGCGGCCTCAAAGACGTCCTCGGGCTCGCGGTCGAGGAAGCGCAGCCGCATGGCGCGGTGGCCCATGATGCCCTCCATGTGCCCGCGCCCGCCGCAGCCGCAGTAGGTCTCCCGGTCGTCGAGCGTCACCACCGTATGGCCGCCTTCGCCCACGTAGTCGCGCAGCGGGTAGCGCCCGAAGCCGATGCCGGTGCCGATCGTCCAAACGCGGATCATGCTGTCGAGCCTGCCCTGCTGGTGCGCCAGGCCGGCCGCGACCGCATCCGCGTCATTGATCACGGTGACGGGCAGATCGTAGCCGTGCTCCTTCAGCAGCGCGGTTACCTCCGCGACTACGCGCGCGCCCTTCATCTGCGGCAGGTTGGGTGAGTCCTCGACGACGCCCTCGCGGATGATGCCTGGCAGCGCGATCCCGATCCCGGCAAGCGGAGCGCCTTCGTTCTCCTTCGCCACGGCGACGATCTGCTCGCACAGCACCGCAATCAGGTGCTCGCGCGGCATCTCCACCAGGGCGTCTTCGTAGAACTCGTCTTCCGGGTATGAGGTCAGCTTGCCCACCAGGCCCTCCGGCCCAACCAGGCCGGCGATGATGCGCTTTGACAGCGTAATGCCAATTGTTCTTGTCTCTTCGTTCATGACGAACCGGCTTTCCCCAGCGAGTTAGGACGCGTCGTTGCGGGCACCTTTCGCGCAAGGTGCCGTGCCCGGCATTATGGACTGCCGCTGGCCGGGAGTGCAAGCGCGGAAAGCTTCCCTTCGTATAATCGGCGGATATCACGGGGGTGATCGGCATGGCAGCAGGTTTGGAAGGACGCGTCGCACTGGTAACCGGTGCTTCGCAGGGGATCGGCCGAGCCATCGCGCTGGAACTTGCCGCCGCAGGCGCGACGGTGGCTCTTGGAGCCCGAAATGAGGCCAAACTGGCCGAGGTGAAGGCCGCCATCGAGGCCGCCGGCGGCAAGGCCGAAAGCTTTGCGCTCGATGTGAGCAGCGAAGACTCGATCAAAACCACGGCAAAGGAGATCGTCGCGAAGCTCGGCGCGATCCACATCCTGGTGAATAACGCGGGCGTCACGCGCGACGGCCTGGTGCTGCGCATGAAATCCGGGGACTGGGACGACGTGCTGAACACCAACCTGAAGGGCGCGTTTCTGCTGACGCAGGCGCTGCTGCAGCCCATGATGAAGGCCCGCTGGGGACGTGTGATCAACATCACCTCCGTCGTCGGAGAAATGGGGCAGGCCGGCCAGGCGAACTACGCCGCCTCGAAGGCCGGGCTCATCGGCCTGACAAAGTCCCTCGCACGCGAGTTCGCCAGCCGCGGCATCACCGTCAACGCCGTCGCGCCGGGCTTCATCGAGACCGATATGACCCACGTGCTAACCGATGACCAGAAAAACGCCATGCTTGGCGCGGTGCCTCTGGCGCGGGCTGGAACGGTGGCCGACATTGCTGCGGCCGTGCGCTTCCTTGCCAGCGAAGAAGCCGGCTATATTACGGGCCACACGCTCGACGTCAACGGCGGCATGTACATGGGCTGAACGCCCTGCTACTTCGTATTTGGCTCCTGCGGGATAGCGGCCCCGTCGGAACGTGGATCCCCGGCAGCGAAGTTCACGCCACGCGCGCTGTCGCGCATCACGACAGCTCCCTGGCCGACAGAGAACGAGAAGGGTTCGATCGTCTTGATGACATGGCCGCGCTGCGCCAGGCCCGCGCGGACGTTCGCCGGCACCGTCTCTTCCATCTGCACATCACAGCCTTCGAACGTGTCCTTGGTGAACCGTGGCTGCTCCAGCGCGGCCTGGATGTTCATGCCGTAGTCCACGACATTGGCGATGAACTGGGCATGCGCCTGCGCCTGGTTCCATCCGCCCATGATGCCGAACCCGATGTGAAAGTCGCCCTTCTCCATGAACGCCGGAATGATGGTGTGCAGCGGACGTTTGTGTCCTGCGAGCGAGTTCGGCAGGCCGGGCGTCAGCTGAAAGCCCGCACCGCGGTTCTGGAACGAAAAGCCGAGGCCGGGTGCGACAAAGCCGGTGCCGTAGCCGGCGTAGTTGCTCTGGATAAGCGAGACGATGTTCCCATCTTTGTCGATGGTGGAAAGATAGATCGTCGAATTGCCGTGCTTGTTCAGCTCCTGTGAGACCTCGGAAGGGAGAACCTGGCAGCTGGCCTTCCCCATGTCGATCAGCTTGTATCGCTTGTCGGCGAGTGCCTTCGAAGTCAGCTCTTTCGTAGGCATCGCGGTAAAGCGCGGGTCGCCGACGTACTTGTACATGTCGGCGTAGGCGAGTTTCTTTGCCTCGATCATGACGTGCAGCTCGTCGACAGAGTTGTGGCCGTACTGGGCGAGCGGAAAGTGCTCCAGGATGTTGAGCATGGAGAGTGCGGCGATCCCCTGCCCGTTTGGTGGAAGCTCGTAGACCGTCCATCCGCGGTAGGTGGTGGAGACGGGCTCGACCCACTCCGGCTGAAAGTCATGGAAGTCTTCGACCGTGTGCGTTCCGCCGTGCGCATCCAGAAACTTGACCATGGTCTCGGTCATCGCGCTGTTGTAGAAGGCATCGCGGCCATGTTCCGCGATCTGCGACAGTGAGTGCGCCAGGCCGGGGTTCTTGAAAAGGTCTCCCGGTGTGGGCGGATGAGACCAGACGTCATAGGTCTCCTTGTAGCCGGGCTGCTTCAGCAGCTTCTCTGAGATCCAATACCGCGCGTTGCGCTCAGCGAGAGGAAATCCGCTGCTGGCGTAGTAGATCGCCGGCGCCAGCGTCTTGCGGAACGGCAGGGTCCCGAAGCGGGACCGCATCGCATCCCATCCCGCGACGGCTCCAGGGACGTCAATTGTCTCGACACCGATCGGATCGATCGTCTCCACGCCATGAGCCTTCAGATAGTCGGTGGTGAGGGCTTTCGGCGTCCACCCACTGGAATTGAGGCCGTAGACCTTGCCGGTCTTCGCCTCGTAGTACAGCATGAACAGATCGCCGCCAATGCCGTTGACGTACGGCTGCACCACCCCCATGACGGCGTTCGCCGCAATCGCTGCATCGACCGCGTTGCCGCCCTCTTCCAGGATGTGCGCGCCAGCCTGCGAGGCGAGAAACTGCGGCGTGGACACAATGCCGAACTTCGAGACCACCATGGACCGCCCCTGGCCGGGCACCGGCGAGAACTGCTGGCCCTGAACCATCGAACAGAAGGAAAGCGTCAGGGTTAGGGCACACACAGTCTTCTTCATAGCGTCTCCATAGCCAGTAGCGTCTGAGGGGTAGGCGAGATTATCTCTGTCGACGAGAGACTTCGCGCACATCTATTTCAACCCTGTATTTTCGTTGGACTGCCGGGTTTTACGTTGAAGGATGAGTCAGTGTAGCGCAGCCAACTCCCGGCTCAAGCGGCCACGGCGAACAACAGGACGGTTGCATCGCGAGCCTCCGGAAGGTGTCGATCTTCGATGGATAAAGCATCCCGTGACGATTTCGCTTGACCGCCCTGCATTTGACCGCTAACTCTAGGGCAGCGCAGGAGGTAAGTAATGACCGAGGCTCATGCCGCGACGCAGGCGCCCCCTATCGAGCAGATCAAGGCGGGCATGCGTTCCACCTGGATGGCTGGCGACTTCGGCGTCATCGCAAAGACGATTGCCGCCGGAGCCGAGGATTTCGTTCGTCGCGTTGCTCCACCCGCCGGTGCGCACGTGCTGGATGTTGCCTGCGGCACGGGGAATGTGACCATTCCACTGGCGAAGCTCGGTGCCGTCGCGACGGGCGTGGACATCGCTCCGAACTTGCTGGTGCAGGCGCGTGAGCGTGCCGCGGCCGAGGGTCTCGACATACACTTTGACGAAGGCGATGCCGAGGCTCTGCCCTACGCCGACGCCAGCTTCGACTATGTCTTCACCATGTTTGGAGCGATGTTCGCTCCACGGCCCGCCCTGGTCGCCGCAGAGTTGGCGCGTGTTCTAAAGCCGGGAGGCATCCTGGCCATGGCCAACTGGAACCCTGCCAGCTTCTCCGGAGCGATGTTCCGCGTGGGCTCACAACATGCGCCTCCGCCGCCTGGCGTGCCGCCGCCGGTGCAGTGGGGCGACGAAAGCATCGTGCGCGAACGGCTTGCCAACGGCTTCGATCACATCCAGACGGAGCTGATCCCCATCGACTTCGACATGCCCATGAGCCCGGCCGACACGGTCGGCTTCTTCCGTCGCTACTTCGGCCCTACTCAGATGGCGTACAAACGGGTGGGCGAAAGCGGCGAGGCAGCGCTGACGAAGGACCTCGAAGACCTGTGGTCCGGCGCGAACACCGCTCCCGATCCTGCTCATCACACGCTCGTCCCCAATGAATATCTGCAGGTGATTGCTACGCGTAAAGCGGATTGATGACCTCTTCGGAAGCAGCATCGATCCGCATCGCCGCCTGGCCGCAGGACGAAGACATCGCAAGAACACTGCTGCGGAACTATGCCGCACACCTGGCAGGCGGCCCGGCGAGCATCTGCATCGCGGACTACGGCCAGGAACTGGCGAACCTCAGCACGGTCTGGTCCCTGCCGAAGGGCGTGCTGCTGCTCGCGAATCTAGCCGAGCGGCCGGCGGGCTGCGTCGCCATCAAGGTGCGGCACGACCGCGAAGGGGCCTGCGAGATGAAGCGGCTGTGGGTCGAACCCGATGCCCGCGGGCACAGCCTTGGCAGGCAGCTCGCAGAAGCTGCAATCGGGTGGGCGCGGGACTTCGGAGCGCACACGCTTCTTCTCGACACCGTGCCCGCGGCCATGCCCCAGGCCGCCGGGCTCTACGATGCGCTCGGCTTTACCGAAACCGAACGTCATAACAGCAACCCCGTCACCGGTCTGCAGTTCCTGCAGTTGCGGCTGCGGTAACCTGTAGGCAACTGGAGCGGATGCGCCTCTTGCAGCGTACGATACGGCAGTCTCTCCCTCGCTACGAACCCGCATAGGTTCGCGGAACGGTGGCTGGACACAGTTTGTTCTTGTCAGCGATTTCGCCGCTCTTTAAGTTTGTGAGCAATGGCTGACATGCACATCATGATGCCGGTAGCAATGCCGGCAAAGGCAACGGTACCAGCGGCGATGAATATCGGGACGACGATTCGCGGCTACCGCCTGCAGAAGGCCATGTCGCAGGGCGATATCGAGAAGCGCACGGGCCTGCTGCGCTGCTATCTTTCGCGCGTGGAAAACGGCCACACCGTGCCGTCGCTCGATACGCTGCAGAAGATCGCGGGCGCGCTCGACATTCCCATGAGCCAGTTCTTTTCCGACGAGCCGGCGCAGCGCGACATCGCCTCGATTGCCCTGTCCGCGGATGAAATGCGCTTTCTCTCCGAGGTGCAACGCTACAGCGCCAATCTCTCCGACACTGACCGCAGGCTGCTTCTGGCCATGGTGAAGAAATTCGCGCAGACGACGCTGACGTAAGGGCTTCTTCTTAAACGCTCGGGGTGCGAACGCGATCCTCTGGCATCGGCATTCGATGCATGGCGCGAGCAGCTAAGAGGATTACCGCGCGGTGGCCCCACCCACCGGATCAGCCTGCAGAATGCGATATCCGCCATACTTGATCGTCAACGAGGCGTCGCCACCCATAAGAATTTGGCTGCTGGAAGTCGTTTCCCTCGGAAAGTAGAAGTCGCCAACCTTCTCGAACACTGTTGTGAACTTGCCGGCTGAGACGAATGCCGACGGATCCTGCGCGGGCTGTCCATCGATCTTTACCACGGCAAAGTCGGTGCTTTGGATCCATACCCTGCCGCGGTAAGCGAAGGCGCTCGTCGTCTTCGGAACCACATCCAGGACATAGCAGTCGCCGGTATCGAGGTGGTCTCCGCCGACCAGCTTCATGTCATAGTTGGCGAGCGTCAGGGCAGCCCGCTGCTTTGCGATGGGATCAGCGGCGGCCTGTTCGCTGTTGATCTCCCGCTGAAAGACGTTATCCCGCATGAACGCGGAGCCCGACGAGGAAAGCACCGTGAAGCGCTTCGTCCCAGGCGCGGTAAACGTCATCACCACCGACTCCGCCGCCTGGCCGTCACCCACGCGACTCTTGAACGACACAAGCATGTCGCGATGGCTCTCGTAGCTCTTCAGCGCCGCATCGCGCTGCGCGTTCCTCTCCGCCAGACGCGCGGCGATCTGTTCGACGGTGAGCGAAGCAACGGGAGCTGCCGTCTGCGAAAGCAGCTTGCCGCTGCAGCAAAGGCAAACCAGAAGCAGCAGGGATCGTGTGCGCATAGAGGCTGTCCTACCTCGCAGGGTGTCTCGTGATGCAGTACGTCCCGTTAGACGATGGGGAAAGCCAGGAAGTCCATCGGCAGGAGCGGCTACAGCTTTGCCGCCCCGTAGCCGAAGAGCGTCAGCAACAACGCAGCCGCGCCAAAGGTCAGCTTCTGCCGCTGCAGGTAGCGGACACGCCCGCTGGTCATCTGCGACAGCAGCGGCAGGCCGAGCAGCAGGCCGCAGCCGAAGCCGCCCAGGTGGGCCATGTTGTCGATCCGAAGATCGCCGAGGCCGAGGCCGTGCATCACCGGACGTACCATGGTGCCCGCGCCGATCAGCAGGTTCAACGCTGCAAACGAGATGACGGAGCGGCGGATGGCGTGTAGTTCGCGCAGCGGTATACCCGCGAAGCCGGGACGTCGCTCGGAGAGGCGCCGATTCGAGAACAGCACGATAAGGATGCCTGCAATGCCGAAGACCGCTCCCGAGGCGCCCGCGCCCACTTCGCCCCGCTGCTGCAACGCAAGATTCACGGCGACGGAAAGCAGGTTGCCGGCCGCGCCCGTTAGCAGGTACACGCTGCAGACCCCGAAGAAGCCCAGCAGCGGTTCACCGATAACGCCGAGATTCCACAGGCACCACATGTTGGTGGCGAGATGCACCAGGCCCACATGCACGAACATGGCGGTGATCACACGCCACCACTGGTGGCCGTTCACAACCAACTCGGCATTGTTCGCGCCGAAGCGCATGAGATCTTCCGGTGACGGTGTCAGCCGGTCAACGCCGGCGTGGAGCATCCAGAGGTAAACCGCGATGTTGATGCCAAGCAAGAGGTATGTTGCCGGAGCCTGAGCCATCCTGCGCAGGCCGCCTTCGCGTGGGCGCGCACCCTCGACCGAGCGCTGGAGTGCGGCTTGCTGTCCCGAATCGGCAGCTGGACCGGCAGGCTGTGCCGCAGCATAGGAGGAACCGGAGGATTCCATGAAGGGTCTAATGAGGAACGCGCGGTTAAGCGCGTTCGCGGCCGTGTGACAGGCGGCGCTGCTGCACGGTGTGGGAGATCAGGCCGGGAGCCGGCGTTGCGATCGCGACCAGAATCCACATGAGCACGGAAAGCAGCAGACCGCCCACGGCGACCGACTGCAGCGTAAGCGCCAGCGAACGTCCGCGCATGTGCACCTCGGCAAACTCCACCTGCGCCCAGGGGCCACGATGCACGACCATGGTGGCCAGAAGGAAGGCAAATGCCGAGAGGGTGAAAACCGTCAGCAGCACAAAGTCGATGGTACGGTGCAGGCGGCGGCGGGCACGGCAGTGGCGGCACACTTCAAAGTGCTCGACATAGGCGCTGCGAACCTCCGTCGTCACTGTCGACAGGTCATATCGCCAGCCCGAAAGAATATCGCCCACCACCTGGTCGGCGCAACCTTCATCGCTGCCCAACATCGATTCGGCAACGCCATAGGCCCGCACGTCTTCCAGGTAGCCGTTCGGCCGGTTTGTTCCGCTCGGTTTCATCATCGTTTCACAACCATCTTAGACGGTTCGATGCACGGAATCCAGCACGGATTCGTCCCACGAACAAAGCTGGGGACGTATCCTCTCACAAACAAAGGCTTTCCATCGGCGCATTCTGCGGCGCCAGCACCACTCGGTTGCCGAGCAGGCTCAGACGGTCGCCGAGCGCCTGCTCCGCCGCCAGCCGCGCCAGTTCCGGCATGTTGTTGCTCTCCGACAGGTGCGCCAGCACCACGTAACGCGCTCCGCCGTCATAATCGCGCGTCAGAAACTCGGCTGCTGCTGCGTTTGACAGGTGTCCCACACGCGACAGCACGCGCTGCTTGACGCTCCACGGGTATGGTCCGTCCCGCAGCATCTCGACGTCATGGTTCGACTCCATCAACAGCACATCGCAGTTGCGCAGCGCCTGCTTGACGTTTTCCGGCACATAGCCAAGATCCGTCGCAAAGCCGAACCGCAGGCCTTCCGCGCAGAACACGAAGCCGCATGGGTCCGCCGCGTCGTGCGGAATGGTGAAGGGCAGGATGTCAATGTCGCCGATGCACAGATGCCGCCCTGCGCGGAAGTACTCCACTGCGGGCAGGTAGGATGGGTCGTCGCGCAGGCTCTGCTTCGTTTCAGCCGAGGTGTCTTCACAGAGGTCTTCATTCGCCGTTGCGAGCAGCGCGCCGGTCGGATCCGTGGTGGCGTCGATCGCTGCTGCCGAAGAGGATTGGGCGACCGCGTCCAGATCGATGCCATCGGCAAAGAAGTTCTCAGCAGGTGCGTCCTCTCCCGAGCGCGGGTCTGTTGCTATCTGATGAGCCAGCGCCTGCGCATCAAGGCGCTCCTGCTTTTCGCGCCGCACCTTTTCCAGCCACTGCTTGTAGCTCATGGAGGTGCGCGGCGTCATCTGGCGAACCCAGGCGCGATGCGTCGCCTCGGTGAAATACACCGGGATGTTGAGCCGCCGTGCCAGCACCGGCAAACCGCTGACGTGGTCCGCGTGCTCATGCGTAATCAGGATGGCATCAAGCCGGTTGACGTCCTCACCTACTGCGGCCATACGCCGCATCAGCTCCCGGCACGACAGCCCGGCATCCACCAGGATGCGCGTATTCGATGACGCAACGACGGCGCTGTTGCCCTTGGAACCCGAGGCGAGCACCGTCATCCGCATCATGCTGGCTAGTCTACTGATTTGTATCGTGGATTACGAGGTGGTAACTACCTGGGTTCATGCATGCTTCAGCGGCGCGAGAAACTTTACCGTACTCTTCATCACCACCTGTTCGCGCTGATTGAACGTCTGCGTGTAGATCGTGACCAGCCCGAGTTCGGGCCGCTTCTTCGACGCGCGCAGGCCGACCACTTCCGTCTCGGTGCGCAGCGCGTCGCCGGGGCGGACGGGCTCGGTCCAGCGAATCTCCTCGACACCCGCGCCGATCATGCCGCCATGCACACGAATCGTCTCGACCCGGAGGCGCATGACGATGGCAGCGGTCAGCCAGCCGGACGCGGCAAGGCCCTTGAAGAAACTGCTCTTGCCGGCGGCTTCATCCAGGTGAAAGGGCTGCGGGTCGTACTTCTCCGCAAATTCCGTAATCTCCTGTGCGCTGACTTTGACAGTGCGGTCTGAGGCGAACTTCTGGCCCAGGTGAAAGTCTTCAAAAAACAGTTCGTTCGGCATGGCGGCGGTGCTCCTGCGGATTTGTCAGCGATCGCCGAATGCATAAGGGGCAGTCGAGGCCGCGGTGAGAACCCGAGTCTACCAAAGGCCTGCCTGACCCGGTCTGCAGGAGCGCGTTGACTTATCCCTTGAGCGCCGCATTCACCAGCGACTTCGCCTCGTCCTGGATCTGCTTCAGGTGGTCTTCGCCCTGGAAGCTCTCCGCGTAGATCTTGTAGACATCCTCGGTGCCGGAGGGACGTGCGGCGAACCAGCCGTTGGCCGTCGCTACCTTAAGGCCGCCGATCGCCGCGCCGTTACCAGGAGCGTTGGTCAGCACCTGCGTGATGGGCTCGCCCGCGAGCTCCTTCGTGGTGACCTGCTCAGGAGACAGCTTTGCGAGCTTCGCCTTTTCGGCCTTCGTTGCGGGTGCGTCGATGCGCTGGTAGACCGGGTTGCCGTAGCGCTCCGTCAGGGACTGGTACAGCTCGCCGGGATCCTTGCCGGTGCGTGCCGTCATCTCTGCCGCGAGCAGGCCCATGATGGGGCCGTCCTTGTCGGTGGACCACGCGCCCGCGTCCATACGCAGGAACGACGCACCTGCCGACTCCTCGCCGCCAAAGCCGAGCGAGCCATCGCTCAGGCCGGTGACGAACCACTTGAAGCCGACCGGCACCTCGACCACCTTGCGCCCGATTCCCGCGCCCACGCGGTCGATCATGGATGACGACACCAGCGTCTTGCCGATGCGTGCTTCCTTGCCCCAATTCGGCCTGTTCTGGAAGAGGTACTCGATGGACACGGCAAGATAATGATTCGGGTTTAGCAGGCCGACCGATTTCGCCACGATACCGTGCCGGTCATGATCGGTGTCGCAGGCCCAGCTCACGTCGAACTTGTCCTTGTTGTCGATCATGCCATGCATCGCGAACGGAGACGAGCAATCCATGCGGATCTTGCCGTCCCAATCGATGTGCATGAAGCGGAAGGTCGCGTCGACAATCGTGGACAGCACCTCGAGCGGCAGCTTGTACTGCTCCGCGATGCGGCCCCAGTAGTACACGCCCGCGCCGCCGAGGGGATTCACCGCCAGCTTCAGACCGCTCCCGGCAATCGCCTGCATGTCGACGACGTCCTTCAGGCCGCCAACGTATTCGCTGACGTAGTCATGCTTCTGCACGTGATCGGCCTTCATCGCTTCGGCAAAACTCACGCGCTTCACGCCCGCGAGCTTCGCCTTCAGCAGATCGTTGGCGCGGTCCTGCACCCACTTCGTCACGTCCGTGTCGGCGGGACCGCCGTTAGGTGGGTTGTACTTGAAGCCGCCATCCTCCGGTGGATTGTGCGACGGCGTAATGACGATGCCGTCAGCCAGGCCATCGGCACGTCCCTTGTTATAGACCAGGATCGCGTGCGACAACGCAGGCGTCGGCGTGTAGCCGTACTGGTTGCCGGTCTCAACGGTGCCGGTATCGATGCGTGTCTCCACGCCATTTGCCGCAAGCACCTCCAGCGCGCTGCGGAAGGCCGGCTCGGACAGCGCGTGCGTGTCCATGGCAAGGAACAGCGGACCGGTGATCTTCTGCCCCGCCCGGTACTCGCAGATGGCTTGCGTAATGGCGAGGATGTGGTCCTCATTGAACGCCGCGTGCAGTGCCGATCCGCGGTGGCCGCTGGTGCCGAACGAGACGCGCTCCGCGGGATTGTCCGCATCCGGACGCAGTGTGTAGTACGCGGAGACGAGCCGTGGCAGGTCGGCCAGGCAGTGTGGATCCGGCAGCTTGCCGGCGTTCGGGCTGTTGCTCATCGTGGTCTATCCCTCAGGGAGCAGCTTTGCCGGGCAGATTCAACGCCGCCGCGGCGTGACCGCACGAGTGTACCGCGTCCTGCTTTCCGAGAGGCGGAAACGGCATCCGCATGAGGGTTTGCCCCTCCGCCTTCTGTTTGATAGCCGGAATACGATGACATCCCGAGGGAAGTTAGGCCAATGAAAACGGGGTGGCACCGGCGTGGAGTGAAGCAGCCATCGGCCGCATCTGACGGCCTAGGGACATTGGGAGCCCTCGCCACGATGACCCTGCTCGCACCCGCTGCAGAACACTATCTTCGCTACAGCAGGGACCTGGAAGCGATCGAACCAGACGAGGACCGGACGTTCGAGAAGATCAGCCGCCTGATGACCGAAGGGGCAGATACCGTCCGCCACAAGGAAGGCCAGCCGGTCCGCATTTCGCATGCCAAGGCGCACGGCGCCGTGACCGGCAGGCTCAAGGTCAACTCCGATCTGCCGGATTACCTTCGCCAGGGTCTGTTCTCGCAGCCAGGCAAGGCTTACGACGTGCTGATCCGGCTCGCCCACACGCCCGGCGAGTTTGTCGACGACCGGGAGGTATCCACCCCGCGGGGCATGGCGATCAAGGTACTCGGCGTCAGCGGCGACCAGCTCGCGGGCCACTTCGGCAACACGCAAGACTTTGTCTTTGACACTGGCAAGACCTTCATCGTTCCCGGCGCGAAAAGCTTTCTGCAGGCATTCAAGCCGAACGCAACCATTGCGCCGCACTTGAGCGATACGACCAAGGGCGCCGTTAGCTCGATCGCTCGCGCGGCCAACAAGGCCCTGATGTTCTTCGGTACCGAGTCGAGCCAGCTCGACTTCTTCGGACACCCGTTTCTGCATCCGCTGGCAGAGAGCTACTACTCGCAGTCACCCTTCCGCTATGGCGAGTATGTCGCGAAGTTCCGCGTCGAACCCATCACCCCGGGCCTGAAAGAACTCGCCGGCCAGGAGTTCGAGCCGCAGGATGAAAACGGTCTGCGCACCGATGTGGTCGAGTATTTCAAGACGCACGATGTCGAGTACGTCTTCAGTGTGCAGCTCGCCATCAATCGCGACGACTTCTCCATCGAGAACGCACATGCGGAGTGGCCTGAGGACCAGTCCCCCTACCAGCCTGTGGCCCGCATCGCTATCCCGGCCCAGGATGCCTACCAGGCCGCAAAGGTGAAGTATATCGAGGGCCTCTCCTTCAGCCCGGCGCACACGCTGGCCGCGCACCGCCCGCTCGGTTCGCTGAACCGCGCACGCATGCACGCCTACACCCTGCTGGCACACAAACGGCGCAACGAACTGGGGGTCACGCAGATCGAACCTGATTCCATCGCCGCGTTTCCGGTGTAACTTCCCATACCGGCCGGCCGGCGGCAGGCTAAGATGACATCCCCGGCTGAGCCACTCCCTGCGTCCTCCTCACATCACACTGCGTGTTCGAAACTCAGTGAGGATCAGCATGGAAGCACAATCCCAACAAGCACCAGTTTTCCCAAAGAGTGGCAGCAGCTATCAGCCGCTGCCGCAGGGCAAGCGCGACGGCCGCGTCCTGGCCCACGCCGTTCAAACCATCAATGCCATGCCGGAGCAGGTGTACCAGGTGTACGCTCGCGCCGAACTGCTCCCCGCGTGGCAGGAGGGCGTCATCTCCGTCACATCGACCGGTGAAAACACACTTCATTGGGTGATGGAAGACCTCGGCACCGGCAAGCAGATCGAGTTCGACTCGGAGATCCTGGAAGCCGTTCCCGGCGTCCGACACGTGTCGCGTATCACCAACGGCCCGTTTGAAAGTACGACGGACACTGTCACCTTTGAGGCGAACAGCTACGGCAGGGGCACCGTTGTGACCCTCGTCAGCGACTTCAAGGTGCCGGGCGGCCTCATCGGCAACGCCGTCGCAGCGGTGGCATCGCGCAGCCCCGAGCAACTCACCATCGAGAACCTCCGCCATCTGAAACAGCTGATCGAAAGCACGGAAATCCCTAGCGTCGAGGGCCAGCCTGCCGGCCCGCGCGGCGTCGTCGGCAAGTGGAAGCAGTTCATGCTCGGCGAGAACCTGCCGACGCCTCCCGGCAGCAGCGACCGCGCGCGTCCACGTGACCTGCCGGAAGCCGCAGCGGATCACGACAACAACGCCATGATGCTGGGTGGCGTCGCTGCGCTGATCGGCCTGGCCGCGTGGTACGGCATTCGCCGCCTGCGGTAAACCCTTTTTCGTTTTTGAGTTACAGCCGGCGCCATGCGCCAGGAGCACAACAAGATGAAAGCAATTTGCTGGATGGGCACGGGCAAGGTCGAAGTACAGACAGTCGAAGACCCGAAGATCATCAACCCGGGCGACGCAATTCTTCGCATTACCCGCACGGCCATCTGCGGCAGCGATCTACACCTGTACGACGGCTACATTCCCACCATGGAGTCCGGCGACATTCTCGGCCATGAATTCATGGGCATCGTGGAAGAGGTCGGAAGTGAAGTCAGGAATCTGAAACGGGGCGATCGCGTGGTGGTGCCGTTTACCATCGCGTGCGGCAACTGCTTCTTCTGCAAGAAAGATCTGTGGTCGCTCTGCGATAACACCAACCCGAACGCGCATGTCTGCGAGAAGTTCTACGGGTACAGCGGATCCGCACTCTTTGGCTACTCGCACATCTACGGCGGCTACGCAGGCGGCCAGGCGCAGTATGTGCGTGTACCGTTTGCCGACGTGGGACCGATCAAGATCGAGAGCGATATCGCTGACGAGAAAGTCCTTTTCCTCTCGGACATCTACCCGACCGGCTACCAGGGCGCGGAGAACGCGAACATCCAGCCCGGCGATAACGTCGCAGTATGGGGAGCAGGCCCGGTAGGTCTGTTCGCCGCAGCGAGCGCCTACATGCTGGGTGCTGCCAACGTGTTCGTGATTGATCGCTTCCCGGAGCGGCTGGCGCTGGCGCGAGACTACTGCGGCGCCACCGTCATTGACTACTCCGACGGCAAGAGCATCGTGGAAGCGCTGCGCGACCTCACCGGCGGCATCGGCCCGGACAGCTGCATCGACGCGGTCGGCATGGAGGCGCACGGCACCGATGTTTCCGCGGTCTACGACAAGGTAGAGCAGGGGCTGATGATGGAGACGGACCGCCCCACCGCGCTGCGGCAGATCCTGCAGTCGGTGCGCAAGGGCGGCACGGTGTCCATCCCCGGCGTCTACGGCGGCGCGTTGAACAAGCTCAACTTTGGTGCGGCCTTCGGCAAGGGCATCACCATGAAGATGGGCCAGACCAACATGCACAAGTATCTGAAGCCGCTGCTGGAGCGCGTGGAGCAGGGCCAGATCGACCCCAGCTTCCTGATCTCGCACCGCATCGGCATGCAGGATGTGCCGGATATGTACAAGATCTGGCGCGACAAGAAGGACAGGGTCACGAAGATCGTCATCGATCCGTTCCGCGAGAGCGGCATCGAGCGACTGCACGCAGCCTGACCCGACGCATTTAGGCACATCATCCTGAAGCGTAGCGAAGGATTCCTACGGCTCTCGATCAAGCAATAACGCCTGCAGCTTTCTGCCTCGAACGTATCAGGCAGAGGCCGCAGGCGTTTTTGCATGCGCAAGCGTCGCACGGCTCAGGATGACGGCTGGCTGCGTAGCCGCCAGATCCCGCAGTCCTCATACCCTGACGTCACATACAAGCCATCCGCATCATGCGCGATGATCGCCTTGTCCGCATCTCGATCTTCATGCGACAGGTGAATACGGCCGCGCCACAGTTCCTCAAAGCGAGTGTGTTCTTCCTGAATCAACCGTCGTTGCTCGTCGTTCACGTACACCACGTCCAGTTCATTCGGCCGGCTGCGAAACTGGTACGCGAGCCGCGTAAGCAGGCGATCCATCAGCACCGCGTCGAACGGATTAAAGAGGAAGACCACGCACGGCCCGGCGGGCATCCGAAGCCGCATGGCATCGCCCTCTTCCAGGCGCATCGGTGGACCTGAGTGTGTCGCTTGCCACAACTCGACGTTCTCGCGAGTGGCCGCAGCAAGCGCGGGGTGCAGTTCAACCCCGATGATGCGGCGAAAGGGATACCCGGCCGCAAGCAACATCGCCCTGCCCTTGCCCGCACCAATATCAAGGAACGCCGTCTGCCGGATGGGATGTGCAGCCAGCGACAGCCAGCGTTCCATCAGCTTGCGAAAAAGGGACGGCGCGACGCCGTGATATGCCGTAATGTGGCGATCGTGCCGGTGCCCTGTGGCGAGATCGTTCCCGGGAATGAGCGATCCAGTCGAGGTGCCATATATACGATCGAAGGGATGAAGAGGCGCAGCGCCATGGCGCTTCCTGCGCTCGGGTGGAATCATCGCATCACCGCTCGCATGTCCCTCTGCAACGTTTTCATGTCAGCCCGCAAGACCAGATGTGCCCATCCTACATAGCACTTGCCATGGCCCTTGAAGGCAAAAAACAGCGGCACCGCTCTGACTTCGGTGCCGCTGCCGTTCGGACGGGTATTGCGGAGGCTAGTCGCGTTCGCGCTCGTTCTCGTACGTTCCCTTGCCGCGAGGAGCTTCGTCTTCAGCTGCCTGCGCTGCCGCGGCGTTCTGGCCGGGTACGTAATTTGGATCATCGCTCTTGATGGTCACCTTCACGTGTGCCGACACTTCGCGGAAGAGCTTGACCGCAACGTGGAACTCACCAAGCTGCTTGAGCGGCTCGTCCAGCGCGATCTTGCGGCGGTCGATCTCGTAGCCCTGCTTCGCTAGCTCCCCGGCAATATCTGCCGAGGTGACCGAGCCGAACAGCGCATCGTTGACGCCGACCTTGCGCTCGAACGTGAGCTCGATCGCGTTCAGCTTCTCTGCCTGTTCCTGCGCAGCAGACTTTTCCTTCACAGCCTTGCGCGCTGCAGACTCCTTCATCTGCACGATGACGGCCTTGTTTGATACCGTGGCCTCAATCGCCAGCCGCTGCGGCAACAGGTAGTTGCGCCCGTAGCCGTTGGCTACCTTTACAACGTCGCCCCGGTGGCCGAGGGTCTCGACGTCTTCTTTCAGAATAACTTCCATGTTATCTCTCCATGGAGCCGACTTAGTCGATAAGCCGCGCTCGCGAGTAAGTCGTAGTTAGAACTTGGCGGCAAACGGCAGCAGGGCGATGTTACGCGACTGCTTGATGGCCTGCGAAAGCTGACGCTGATGTGTGGTGCATACACCGGTCAGGCGGCGGGGCGTAATCTTGCCGCGCTCGGCCACAAACTGCTGCAGCAGACGCACGTCGCGGTAGCTGATGGCGTCGATCTTCTCAACGCAGAACTTGCAGACCTTCTTGCGGCGGAAGAACTTGCGGCCGCCTGCGCCGCCCGACGGACGGGGAGGACGTGGTCCGGAGTTGTTGCCCTGGTAGCCACCGCCGCCGCCGGAAGACGGTGCGGATGAGGGAGTGCTGGGTGTGCTGCTGGTTTCGTCAGCCATGGTGCGTATCCTTTCGATCGTGTTCGGCGAGTTCCTGCTCCAAGGCTGCTTTGAGCCTTATGGCCGTTGCTGGAAGCAGAACTTCGCGGGTCTTTCACTTGCTGCACTTCTGAGGAAGGCAGCGGATATCTGCGGCAATTATGCCGTCGCGGCTGCGGGTTCCGGTTCGGCTTCCACTGCGGCTGCGGGGGCTTCAACGACCGGTGCTACTGGCGCTGGTGCCTGCGGCTGCTGCTGAGCGCTGACCTTTACCTTGCTGTCGCGGTGCGCCTTCACCTTGGCGAGGCGCTTGTTCTCCTCGTCCGTGCGGACGGTGATGAACTTGATGATCTGCTCGGTCACGCGCAGGCGGCGCTCCAGCTCAGCGATCAGGGGACCATCGGCTGAGACATGCAACAGCACATACTGGCCATCGAGGAACTTGCGGACGGTGTAGGCCAGGCGACGACGCCCCAGCTTCTCCACGTTGCTCACTTCGCCGCCGCCATTGGTGACAACGGTGTTGAAGCCTTCGATCAGCTTGTCCAGATCGGCCTCTTCCACGTCCGGGCGGACGATGTACATCACTTCATAGGTACGATTCATGTCTTACTCTTTCTGCGAGTTTCTGGCTCGCACCTTCGCAAGGAAGGTTTGGAAAATACGTGTTCGCTATCAGCTTCTAGCTCTTAGCCTTTAGCTCCTAGCCTGTTAAGTGCAACCTTCAAAATTCATACCGCCCGGCGTTTGCAGTAGCTAGAAGCTAAGAGCTACAAGCCTTCCCGCCGGTTAAACTCATTCATCGCGGCAGCAATGCCTCGACTTACCAATACCTCAACCGCCTTTGCGGCGCGGTCGAGTACCTCATCCAGCACCTCGAGTTCGGTCTTGCGCATGGGAGTCAGTAGGTAATCCTTACCCCCAGCCTTGATCTCTCGGCCGTCCGGGAGCGTGGGCTTGCCCACGCCGATCCGAACGCGAATCCAATCTTCCGTTCCAAGCGCCCCGGTGATGGACTTCACACCGTTGTGCCCGTTGCTGCTGCCGTTGGGCCGCAGCCGAAGCTCGCCCAGCGGAAAGGCCAGTTCGTCATACAGCACGATCAGGTCCTTCGCTGCTTCCAGCTCGAACTCCTGAACCAGGGCAGCAACAGCGAGTCCGCTCAGGTTCATGAAGGTCTCCGGCTTCGCCAGGAGGCACTCGACGCCCCTGATCACCGCCTTGCCGGTAAGTGCCCGGCTTCGGCGATTCGCCACGACCGCACCGCTCTGTTCGGCGATGCGGTCGAGTGCGAGAAAGCCTGCGTTGTGCGGCGTGAAGGTGTACTCCGGGCCGGGATTGCCGAGGCCGACGATCAGCTTCACAGTCGCTACGCTCCTTCGCTGCTGGCCTCTAGCTCCTAGCTTTTAGCTAGAGGCTAGAAGCTAAGAGCTAAAAGCTGGTCCTTACTTCTTTGCCGCGGGCGCTTTCGCGCCTGCAGCAGGTGCCGCTGCAGCCGCTTCCGGCTTGCCCTTGCCCTTGGTCACTTCCGGCTCAGCCGCAGCCGGTGTCACTTCCGCCGTGGCAGCCTCTTCCTTGATGCTGGTGACGTGTGCGACCAGCGTCTCCTCGGCTTCGAGGAACTTCACGGAGCCAGTGTGCGGCAGGTCCGAGACGTGGATCGCGCCGTACAGTTCGAGCGCCGAAACGTCCACATCAATGTGCGACGGAATGTCATTCGGCAGGCACTCCACCTCGATTTCGCGCAGAATCTGGTCGAGCACGCCGCCGCCCAGCTTGACGCCGGCAGGCACGCCGCTGAGCGTGACGGGAACCGACACGCGCATGGCCTTGTCCATCGCGATGCGCTTCAGGTCGATGTGCAGCAGCTTGCCCTTGATGGGCTCGTACTGCCAGTCGACGATCATGGCCTTCACGCCCGAACCGCCCTCGATGGCGAGGTCGAAGATGGTGTTGTGACCGCTCTCGGAGTACAGGATCTTCGTGATCGACTTCGGATCGACGGTGATCGCCTGTGACTCCTGACCTGCCCCGTACACAACGGCGGGAATAAGGCCGGCGACACGAACGCGGCGTGCCGCATTCTTGTTGAACTTTCCGTCGCGGAGTGTTGCTTTAACTGCTTCTGTGGTTGCCATGATTTTCCTTTCGGGCACGAAGTGCAGGGAACAGGTTTCAGGAAACAGGGAACAGGGTCCGCGCTCTCGAAATGTTCTGTGCCTTCACTCCCTTTGCAGCTACTTGCTGCTGTTTGCCTTTGCCTCAGGCGTGTATGTTGTAAACCGGCAACGGACAGGCTGTTCCCTGTTCCCTGTTCCCTGATTCCTAAGAAAAGAGCGAACTGACGCTCGTCTCCATGTGAATGCTTTCGATCGCGCGGCCAAGCAGGCCGGCGACGGAGAGGACCTTGATCTTGCTGAGCGCCGCGGCGTCAGGGCGCAGCGGAATGGTGTTGGTAACGACCAGCTCCTTCAGCGGACTGGCTGCCAGCCGCTCGACCGCGGGGCCGGACAGCACGGCATGCGAGGCGCAGGCGTACACATCGGTCGCTCCGTTCTTCTGCAGCGCTTCCACGGTTTTGGTCAACGTGCCGGCCGTATCGACGATGTCGTCGAGGATGATGCAGGTGCGCCCCTGCACATCCCCGATCACGTGCATCACTTCCGTGATGTTGATATCGGTGCGGCGCTTGTCGACGATGGCCAGCGGCACGCCAAGCTTCTGCGCGAAGAAGCGCGCGCGCTCCACGCCGCCCGCATCCGGCGACACAACCGTCAGGTTCGGTAGGTTCAGGTCGCGGAAGTAGCCGACCAGCACCGGCGACGCGAACAGGTGATCCACCGGAATGTTGAAGAAGCCCTGAATCTGCGCAGCATGCAGATCGACCAGCAGCGCGCGGTTCGCTCCAGCCTTCTCCAGCAGATCGGCGACAAGCTTCGACGTAATGGCGACGCGTGGCCGGTCCTTGCGGTCCTGCCGAGCGTAGCCGTAGTACGGCATCACCACGGTGATGCGACCGGCCGAAGCCCGCTTGAGCGCATCGATCATGATGAGCAGTTCCATGATGTGCGTCTCGACGGGATAGCTGGTCGGCTGGACGAGAAACACATCCGCGCCGCGGACGTTTTCCAGCAACTGGAAGTGAATCTCGCCGTCGGAGAAGCAGACCATCTTGGTCTGGCCCATGGGCACGCCCAGGAAGGCGCAGACCTCTTCGCACAGCGGCTGGTTTGCCGAGCCGCAGAAGATCTTGAAACGCCGGTCGTCCGCCAGACGGCTTGAGCGCTTGCGCTCAGCGGCGGGCTGCTTCACGGGCGGCGCCGCGATGAGCGTGGCGCGGTCCACGTGCTGATCTTCCTGTGCGGGAGCGATGGGAGCCATAGCGTTCTGGGCAGTCATGCGGTGACGAAGCCTCCAAGCCGGTTAGCGTTGGTTGGTTCTGCCGAAATGTCCTGCCAATGCTCCTTCCCGCTGCTGCGAATCTTCTGCACGCCGCAAGGAGCATCGACACTGTGGTTGGGCGACCAGGATTCGAACCTGGACAAAGTGCTTCAAAGGCACTTGACCTACCATTAGTCGATCGCCCAACTTCTCCTGCACACGGCGTATGCCGGGCCGGAAGTCCTGCCGCAACCAGTGTACTCAAGCACACGGTCACGGCCTGCGGCGTCCCCTCGTTGAGGGGGCGTTTTCGCGCCGCATCAGACGAAGAGTCTTTGCCAGTACGCTTCGCGCGGCAGAGTCTCGGTAACGAAGACCCGACCGCCGAAGTTCCCGGCACGTGCTGCTGCCGCGTGCGCGCTGCTCTCGTCCTGGTACAGGCCGAAAAGCGAAGATCCCGAGCCGGAAAGCGATGCCATGATGGCCCGCTGGTCCGCAGGAAGTGCCTCATCGCCCATGAGGGCACGCTTGATGTCACGCAGAAAGGGATGCTGCTGAAAGACGACGGCTTCAAAGTCGTTTTCAATCCCGGTACGGACAAGCGCAGGAAGAGGATTCCCGGCCAGGCTTCCAGCATCGTTGCGGTACCACTGCGCCGCATCGAGTGTTCCGGAAGCACCGGAGGCTCCGGTCTCGCTCGACCCCACCGAAGCGAAGGCAGACGCGTAGACGCGGCTCAACTCTCTGAGTCTATCCTGCGCAGCCTCCGTGGTCAACGACGCAACGTGCTGATCCCACGCCTTGAAGGCCAGCGGCGTCGACGACCCGACGCCGGGCGCCACCACCACGCACGGCATCGCGGGCAGGTCCGGATAGGGCAGCACCAGCTCGCCGCGGTTGTGCCCGTAGACCGTGCCGCCCAGCAGAAACAGCGGCACATCCGATCCGATGCGCTCCGCCAAAGCCAGCCGCTGAGGACCGGGAAGCGCAACGCCAAGCTGCCGCTCCAGACCCAGCAGAGCCGCGGCAGCGTTCGCCGATCCCGCGCCAAGGCCTCCCTGCGGAGGCAGATTTTTCTGCAGGCGGACACGCACGTGCGCAGACAAGCCCATCTCCTGCAGGGCAGCGGTCACGGCACGATGCACCGTGTTGCGCGCGTCCGTCGGCACGCGTGGGTCGTTCGATGTCAGCGTGACCGAAGTCGCAGCCGCACGCTCCGCTTCCACGGTGATCTCGTCATGCAGCGCGATGGTCTGATACAGCGTGTGCAAATGGTGAAAGCCATCCGCGCGCGGCGGCCCGATGCGCAGGCCGAGGTTGATCTTCGCAAACGAACGCAGGATGGTCGGCCTCGGCATACAGACATCGAGTGTATGCGTTTCGTACTCTTCTCTAGTTCTCAGACGGCCGTTTCACCGCCTGCACCGCGAGCACGTCTACCATCCCCTTCTTCAGTTCCAGCTTCAGGCCAAGCTGATCCTGCACCGCGGTGAACAGGCCCGGAACCTGGGCATCCCCGCGATCAGTCAAGGAATCCGGCATCCACTTCAACGCGAAGTCATATCTGCCTTTCAGTCCCGTTTCATCGACCACAGGCCGATCCGTAAAGTAATTCATCCCCAGCGCGAAGTCAGACATGAGGTTCGCCGTAAAGCGCATCTCCATGTATCCATGCCCTTCGCCAGTCTGGTCTGGTGATGCTTCGTCGCCGTCTTTTGCCTTCGCGATCTTTGCGCCGCCCTTTGCGACCGTCAGTGCGTAGTACGTCATCTCTCGCTGTTCGTGCCTCAATTGCAGGCCGAACCGATCCGCGAAGAGCTTCTGATACATCTCCTGCATCTGCTTCAGGTCGGGTTCGCCCGGCACGTCGGCAACACCTGCGATGTCGTACCGGTCGCTCGAAGCCCATGCGGGCTCATCCACAATCTGCTTGCCATGCACGCCGTACGCGAACATCATCAGGCTCTTCAAGGTCTGACCGGTCGCGTCCACCTGGCGGCCGTGGTAGCCGATGCCCTGCCGGTGCGAGTCCGGATCGCTCAGCTTGATCGTTGCCACGTCGAACGTGGGGTGCGCACCCTTCACCATCTGCCCCGGCACCTGGCCCGATGCACACCTCAGCGCGGCCGTGAGCACAAGAAGTAAGAGCATTCGAGTTTTCATGGAGGCGCTCCCTGTGCGCTGCTACGTGTTTCCTGATCCGGATGTTCCAGCCATTAGACATCGAGTGCAAGCGTTCACACTCCCGCTTCGGCAAAGCGAGGCTGTGGCGAAGCAAAGCAGATCCCTTCGCTTTCGCTACGGGATGGCAGACATCGGGAGTATGACCCGGTATGGCAGCCACGCCTGCATCTCTATCTCCGCAGAGTAGTGCAGCACAGGCGGCCGGTCCGGCAGTGTGAAGCCGAAGCTTCCCGGCAGCTCGTTGCACGGAATCTCAGCCTCGGCCTCTTCCAGCTGCCACGGCCTGTGATGGATCTCGCCGATCTGCACGCTGCCGAAGCGCCGCGTGAAGAGCGCGTAACGCTCCGTCAGGAAGTGGCGAAGATCATCGCTCGCCGCCGGTCGGCCCAGCGACCGAAAACTCGCTGCGAAACGTGCCGGAGGCCCAAGCAGGCGGCGCGACCTGTAGTGAACCGTATCGCCCTCGACGCGTTCCTGCATGGACGCCCAGAAGTACGGCAGGCCGAACGCCACACGCGCGCCGACCACGGCAAGGAGGCTCGCTGCATCCAGGGAGAAAAAGTACACACCCGCGCGCCCGTCCGGGCCGGTGACGTAGGTGCGCAAATTCAGCTCAGGAAACGCCGTTGCCGTCGGCACGCCGAAGGCACGCTCGCCCACGCTGCGGAAGCGCACGCGATCCATGACAAACGGCACCACGCCGAGCCACGCGGCTCCGTCAAGCGTGTCCACCCGCAGGCCGGGCGGCAGCTTTGCCTGCACGTCTGAGGGCGGCATGGGCCAATGCGCGAACAGCAACCGCGACCACCGCTGGCGCAGCCGCCACGCATGCCGCGGCATGGGCCATGGACGGTGTGCTGTCTGCAGGAATGGAGTGTTGTCCTCGGTCATCCTGTTCTTCTGATGCGCAAACAGAACCATGCTTCGCGCGGCGCGATATCCTGCTTTGACCATGAGCGAACCGCAAACTCCATCGTCGCGCGGCACCGACGTTTACGCCATTCACGGCGCCGACCCTGAGGTGCTGGCCTA
>CAZZVI010000012.1:0-1318 GCA_964657335.1 uncultured Terriglobus sp. | reverse complement strand
CGCGCGGCACCGACGTTTACGCCATTCACGGCGCCGACCCTGAGGTGCTGGCCTATGCCATGGCGAAGTATTCGCGGTCGGCGATGACGCTGCGCGAGTCGCTGGCCGAAATCAGCTCGCAACGTGCCGAGCAGTTTTTGAACACGTTCTATTTTCAGTACGGCCACCGATCCATCGCGGACCTGGCGCATGTCGCCTTTGCCGTCGAACGGCTGTCGCTGCTGGCCGCCATCGTGCTGGTGGATGAGCCGCGATGGGATGGGCAGGAGCGCTCCACGCGCTACCAGAACTTTCGCAAGTCGGGCTACTACACGCCGCGGTTCGAATCCGCCGATGACACATCGGAGTACACCTCCAGCGTGGAGGCGCTCTTTCTTGGCTACACCGAGGTGGGCGAAGGCATGCTCCTCGAGCTGAAGGCACACACAGCGCGTCCTGAGGGCATGGATGAGGCGGCGTACACGCGCACGCTGCGTGCCCGAGCGTATGACATGGCGCGGTACCTGCTGCCGCTGGCGACAAACACTTCGCTCGGCCAGATCACCAATGCACGCACGCTCGAGGGCCAGATCGCGCGGCTGCTGGGCAGCGAATACCCCGAAATCCGCGAACTGGGGGAGAAGCTACGCGCGGCTGCCGCGGGCCCTGCATGGAATGTGCAGCACGCCGCTTCGCTCAAGCTGCTGGAAGAAGAGGGTGGCAGCGCAAACTTGCGCGAGCATCTGCTGCGCGAGGTGCGCACCAGTCCCACGCTGGTAAAGTACACCGCTCCCAGTGAGTTTGAGCGTGAAAGCCGCACGGTGCTGCGGCAGGCGGCACGTGAGTTGATGGGCGATGCGGCCATCGAGCCCATGCCGGCAGACTCGCCGCATGTCGATCTCGTTCTTCCGTCTGCAGGCGAAGCCATGTCGCTGGAGATCGACCTGGCCGCGTCGCTGCTGTACCCACACACGCACTACCGCTTCCGCCAGGTGCGCGATGCCGTGGCCTCGTTGAGCGAGGGGCGCATCGCGGAGATCGTCGCGCTGGCCACGCAACACCGCGGCAAACATGACGAACTGCCGCGCGCCTTTGCCGCGGCGAACGGCTTGCGCTTCGACATTCTGATGGACATCGGCGGCTTCCGCGACATGCATCGGCACCGCCGCTGCACGCAGTTGCTGCAGGGTTATACGACCACCCATGGCTACGAGATGCCGGACTTCCCCGGCCAGCCGCAGGTGACCGGTTCGCCCGTGCAGGCGCGCTATGAGGACCTGATGCAACGTGCCTTTGCGCTTCATGCGAAGCTCGCGGGCGCGACGCCTGCAACGGCCAT
>CAZZVI010000011.1:29734-31718 GCA_964657335.1 uncultured Terriglobus sp. | reverse complement strand
CAGCCCTAAAGGGCGCCTTCATCGCCGCAGATCCAGCGGGCTAAAGCCCGCTGCTTTCTCCGGTGCGGCGCAGGACAGCAGATTCCACCGCTAACCACAGAAAGCAGATTCCAACGCTGAGCGCAGGACAGCATATTCGCGCGCAGAAAGCAGATTCCAACGCTGAGCGCAGGACAAGCAGATCCCTCCGCTGCGCTACGGGATGACAGATTCAAACGTAGCGATGATTGAAGGAAGGCGGTCAAAGGAAAGAGCCCGGCGGTTGCCGGGCTCTTCTGCTCGCTCAGGAACGAACCTACTTCTTCTTGGCATTCGCCTTGAACGAAGCGACCTGTTTCTCATCGAACGCACCTACGATCCCGGTCACGTCCGCCGCATGCGCTCCGTTGGGCGCGAGCTCGAGGTACTTCAGGTAGGCTTCCAGGCAGCCCGCAGGCGCGCTCATCTTCTGTGTCTTCGGATCGAGCGTGGCCTTGTCGATGAGCGACTGGCCCTTGATGTAGTACGCGTCGGCCTTGGTTGGATCGGCTGCGATCGCCTTATCGGCTGCGGCGGCAGACTCGGTATGGTTGCCGCTGTTGTAGAGGGTCACCGACTCGTTGTAGTAGTAGGTCGCTGCCTTTGCCGGCTCGGCCTGCGCTGCCTTGTCATATGCGGCGAGTGCGTCCTGCGGCTTGTTCAGCTTCACGTCGGCCTGGCCCATGTTGTTGTAGGCCGTGCTGGCGATGGAGACGTTCGGCTTCTTCGAAGCGGTGTTCAGGTCGATCGCCTTCTGAAACGAGACGAGCGAGTCGTCGTACTTCTTCGCGCCCAACTGCGCATTGCCGTATTCCAGCCAAAGGATCGGCTCGTCTGGCTTCTGCGTGGTGGCCTGCTGCATAGCGGTGACGGCTTCGTCGTACCGGCCGGCCTTCTGCGCTTCGCGCGCGCTGGTCAGCAGGTTGTTCAGGTTGGCGACGGTCTTGTTCGCGGCAACGGCTTCCGCGTTCTGCTTCTTGAAGTCCTCAAGCTGCTTGCGCTGCTCCGGCGTCATGGCCTTGATGAACTCTTCGCGGGTCATGTCGTCGTTCGCCACGGTGTCGGCACCGGCCTTGATCTCGACGTTGTCGATGTAATCGACGGTCGCGCCCTTCACCGTGAAGAACATGATGTACTTGCCGGGCGCAATGCCGCTGCCGGTGAAATCACCGCTGGGCGCGACGGGGAAGGTGTACTGATACTTGCGGGTCTTGTCATCGCCGGCGCGATCGGTGGTCAGCTTGATTTCACCCGCCTGCGGCGTGCCGGCGGCATTCTGCACGTGGCCATGAATGCTGCCCGGCTGGGGACCCTGCGCCAGCATCGCGGCCGGCGGCAACAGGGCGAGGACGGCGGCATAAGAGAGGATGCGAGACTTCATTGGTTCTGCTCCTTGGCGGCTGGCGTTCTGCCGGCCGGGACGTTCGAAACTTCTGTGCGGAGGAGTTGCGGGTTACGTTCCTCGTCCGTGTGCATACGGGATAGGATCGGAGGCCCCCGCCTCCTGGAACGCCCGCAGCCGCAGCGCGCAACTCTCGCATACGCCACAGGCGAATTCCTCCGCCGAATAGCATGACCAACTTACATGCAGAGGTGCACCGAGTTCAACACCCAGCCGCACAATGTCGCGCTTGCGCAGACCGATCAGCGGCGTCTCCACACGGATGCGGCCGTCTCGGGTGCCCTGCCGGATCAGCGCGTTGAACGCATCGTAGTAGGCTGGGCGGCAATCCGGGTAGCCGGAGCTGTCCTGTTCCACCGCACCGATGGAGACGATCTCCGCCCCCAGCACCTCGGCCCAGGACACTGCCGCACTCAGGAAGTGCGCATTGCGAAACGGAACATAGGTCACGGGAACTTCGCTGCCGGTGCGGTCCGCAGCCGCGGAGTCTTCTTCCTCCACCGCGTCCGGTACTGCGATGGAAGAGTCGGTCAGGGCCGACCCGCCGATCTGGCGGAACAGGTC
>CAZZVI010000011.1:0-29634 GCA_964657335.1 uncultured Terriglobus sp. | reverse complement strand
GTACTGCGATGGAAGAGTCGGTCAGGGCCGACCCGCCGATCTGGCGGAACAGGTCCATCTTCAACGGCAGAAACTGCCGAAAGCCAAGCAGATCGGCGACCGCCCGGGCCGACTGCAGCTCCCGCGCCTCGGTCCGCTGGCCGTAGGAAAAATGCACGGCGTATGCCTCGAAGTCACGTGCCGCCAGCGCCGCGCAAACGGTGGAATCCATACCGCCGGACAGGCATACGACGGCTTTCGGCCGTGAGCTAGAGTTCGTCGCCATTGTCCGCCAGGGCTGCGCCCTCCGTGGTCGCGCCGGAGACTGTGCCTTGTTCATCCTGCAGCGTGGGAACCGTGTTCAGCAGCTCGCGCGCGGTGTCTACGTCAGACAGACGCACCTGCAGGCGTGCTCCACTCATCGGCAGCAGGATGTTCGCCTCTTCCCCTGACAGGAACGAATCGACCCCCGCGCCGTCGAGCACGGACTGCGCCAGGGCCGCCTCGCCCACTTCGGAGTAGCTCGCCACCGTTACAAAATCGTCTTCGTCGCGTTCTGCCATATGCACTGCCTCACTTTCCGAGTGTATGACGCGCAGGGTCTGGCTGGCGGCTGCATCCCTGCGGAACGCATCGTGTACGCCGGCGCGAGCGGAAGAAATCTGGTCAAGGCCCTCAACGGCGAAACCCGCTCAGGAACTCCTCTGAAGCAAGCAAGTAAGACCGGGGACATTGACCGTGATCTTCGTCATCAGCCCTGAATCAGTCTCCGGCCGTACTAAATCGATTTGGAGTCACTATCAAGCTGCGAGTCTGATCAGACCCGTGGGCATTTGCGTTACGTCGAGATGTTCTGAAGTTTATTTCTCGTTGCTCTACCGAGGGGCCGCTCATGCAGCAGCAATTCTGCCGAGCGAACTCTGGGGTTTGCATGGAACCAACTCTGCACCACGTTCTTCGACAGCAGGTTTGTGGCCGCGAGCAGAGACATGCCTTGATGGTGGGCCATCCAGCTTTTCACCAATTGGGGTTCTTTATTACCCGCGGTAAAGTCGGCTGCTTCATAGAATCCGTAGCTTCCTACCCACCCAAGTTTCTCCATTTTGCGAAGGTTCTTGATCGCGTCCGGCCGCAGGAATGGAAGTGCGAGAAAGGAAGAATATGGCGAGATAACCGGGCCATCCGCTGCACCATACTTTAACGCCATGGAGGGAATTCCCCAAGCGTGATATCCGTAGCGGCCGGACGCGTCTTGTTGGGCCATACCGCTTTCGGAGATTCCCCAGGGTATGCGTTTGATGTGGTCGCGCTGAATGGCGACTGTAGAATCGATCGTCCGCGACATGAGCGTGTCATGGTAATGCCGCATCCAGAGAGTTGGCATGAGGTATTCAAACATCGTTCCTGTCCAGGACAGCAAGGCCGCGCGATTTTTCACCAGCACGTGCGCGCGGCCAAGACGAAACCACGCGCGCTGGGGAACGTCACCTTTTGCAACCGCCAGAAAGGTTGCGATGCGAGCTTCGGAGGCGAGCAAGTCGTAGCAGGAGGCGTGCAACTCTCCCGTCTTACCGTTGTACCCAATCGACAGCAGTTGGCGAGCCTTCGCGAAGAGAAACCCGAAGTGCATGTCGTTGGCAAAGCGTTCACTTGTAGCAGCAATCCCCGCCAACTGAGACGCAAGTGCGGAAACATTGCTCTCGGCAACAGCCAGATGAGCAAGGAGCTCGAGGGCGAGAGTCTCATCGTGCCCGATCGCAGCACGGGCAAACTCCTGAACTCTTTGCCGGTACGCATGCATGTATTCTGCAGCGCTGAGGATCGTGGGCATCACGTCATTGTCGGGGTGACGGAAATGATCCAACGACCAGAGCGGCTCGAACCGGGGCAGCAACCACGGCACGTACTGCTCCACATAGGCACGCAGGTGCACTCGCCGTCGCTCTGCTTCTTCTAACACCCACTCACCTGAGGTATCGAGAGGCGGCAGATCGTAGAGCCACTTGACTGCGTCGCGGAGTCGAGACGGCAGTCGTCCGTAGCCAGACGTCGACCGCATCATGCGATGCAGCGCCGCAAATAGACCCTCTGTCAGCAAGGGCTTCTTGAGCGTTTCGAGCACGCCACCATGAAGCGTATACAGGCTGGCCAGCAGATTTCCGCTATCCACTGTGGAGATGGTGAAGGGTTGGATCGCCCCCAGCGTTTGAATATCGATCCAGTTGTAGATGTGTCCATGCACCTTTTCCAGCCGGGAGTAGGTGTCGAGCGTGCCGGAGGTTGCACGGGCGAATTCCGGCAGAGTGATGAAACCCAGCGATAGCGCCGCCTGCCGGGCGTTCAGTAGCATGCCGAGGTTGGTAGGCGACAATGTTAGTACCTGATGTAGGTTCCGCTCCTCCACATTGTCTGGGATGAGCCAGTGATTGGCCTCGCCGCCGAACTCTGCATAGAAGCGCCAGATGAGCAACGCATGATCTTCTATAAATGCTTGATCTGAAGCACTCAACGGACCTTCGAGTTTGGGCGGCGGTGAGTTGAGCCAGGCTGTCACGAGTGGAGCGACAAGCCAGAGGATGAGGATTGGGGCAGTCCACCAGAGGTCCTGCGGGTGCCTCAGCGCAATGACTGCGCCTAGAGCCAACGCAAGCAGCGGCGAGATCTGCAGATAGATGTCCAAAGAGCTACGCGTCCGCACCGTCTCTGCCTGGGCGGCAGTTTCCCATTCCAGCAGACGCCTTCCAGTGACGATGGTCCGGACTAACGTGCGAACGATCGCATCGAGAGACAACATCGTCTGATGTTCCAGAAAGGTGAGATTCAGTAACTGATAGCCCAACGAACGGTAAAACGTCTCAGCCGCATCGACGCAGCCTTCCCAACTGGTGTTGATCGCGGCGCGCGTCAATTTGAAGCCGAGCTGCACGACAACAGGGAAAAGGATGAGAAGAAGACTTGCGATGGTCCAGTATCGTGCGCCGCCAGGGAGGAAGAGCCAGCCGAAGACGATCAGACAGAAGGTAATTGGCTCTACCAGACTGCGTCGCAGGTTGTCGAAGATCTTCCATTGAGAGATCAGGCTGATCGGATTCGGCCCCAGCTTCCCGGCTTCATCGGGAACGTTGTTGAGCAGCCAGCGTGCAACCTGCCAGTCGCCGCGCACCCAGCGGTGTTTGCGTCGTGTATAGGCCGAGTAGTGAGAAGGGTAGTCATCGACCACTTCGATGTCACTGACCAGACCGGCTCGTGCATAGGCGCCTTCGATCAGGTCGTGAGATAACAGCACGTCTCGAGGAAAGCGCTTGTTCAGCACAGCGTGAAGCACGCTCGCTTCGTATATCCCCTTGCCTGTGAAGATGCCTTCGCCGAACAGGTCCTGATAGACATCGCTCACGGCGCGTGTGTAGATATCGAAGCCAGTTTCTCCCGAATAGATGGAAGCGAGGCGCGAGCGAGACGCCGATGCCGCGCTTACGCCCACGCGCGGCTGCAGGATGCCGTATCCCCTGGTGACGATTCCGAGCCGCGGATGGATGATGGCTTTGTTGAGCGGATGTGCCATGGTGCCGATCATCCGAGCCGCCGTGTTCCGGGGTAATTGCGTGTCCGAATCCAACGTAATGATGTAGCGAACGTCATTGAGGAAATGCGTTGGTCCCGCCTTCACTGGGAAACTGTCGAACTGGCCGGAGAGGAACTTGTTCAAATCCAGCAGTTTTCCACGCTTGCGCTCCCATCCCATCCAGACGCCCTGCCGGTTGTTGAAGACGCGGTGCCGGTGCAAAAGCAGGAACGCACCGCCGCCTTCCTCCGCATATTTCGCGTTCAGTTCGTCCGTGAGTCGAACCGCCAGATTGACGAGATCATTCCGATCCTCCGAGAGAGGCCGCGTTGCTGAATCCGGCAGATCCGTCAAAAGACCAAAGTGTAAGTGGGGGTCTGTATTCGCCAGCCACCGGGCTTCAAGTTCCTCGAATAACTCCCTCACCTGCAGATCGTTGATCAACAGGGTGGGTACGACCACAAAGGTACTGTCCGAGCGTGGGATGCCTTCGGTGTAGTCCATCTTGGGCAGAGAGCGCGGTACGAGCAGCGACGTGACGATGTTGTTTACGATGTCGGCCGCGCCCTGCGTCGCCGGAAGCAAGGCGAGGAGGAGTGCGATCGTCGTCCACAGAAAGGGATTGTGTGGAACCAGAGGCAACGTGAGCGCCGCCACCGTCAACACGGAGAGCACCGAAATGCTGAAGGTGTAGAGAGTATCGGCGTGCCGCTTGATCCAGCCACGGAGACGTTCCTGCATGGGAGCGTGATAACCGATTCTTTGCGACAGAATCGGCAGGCCTTCCTCAAAGAGGTAGTACCCCACGTGCGAACGCCGATGGGCGAGTCGCGTGTTTTCGTCGGCCTCTCCTAGTGCGGCTTTTGCGAGTTCGAGTGCTGCGGTTGCCACTTCTACTTCGGTGTGGTCCGAGTGCTCTGCCAGGTCCGCCACGCGGCTCATGTAGTTCGCCCGCGTCTCTTCCTCCATGCGTGGAAAAATATCGTGCGGGTCCTGCGCAAGCACAGAAAAGAAGGCGACGAGATGCTCAAGGTACTCCGACCAGTCAAACTGATCCAACCTGCGGAGTGAATGAATGAAGACGGTAAACGGCGAATGAGAAGTCGGCGGAACTTCTTCAGAGAAAGTCTGATCCGCGCGATCGAGGATGAACTCAACCTGTGCGAGCTTGAGGAAGATCGGCAGCATGCGGACCTCGTTCAGGTGCAAGGGCTCCGTCTGCTGAATGGCTCCAATGAAGGTACTTAGTGATTCCAGAGACCAGACGCCTCCGGCGGTGTCCAGGTACTCTTCCGTGACACGCATGACCCGTGGCACCTTGTCGCCCTCAGGCGCGTCCACCACGACAAGGTGGCGGACGGCTTTCTCCTCGGCATCTGCCTCTTTCAGAACGGCCTGCAGCATGCGCGTGCTTTCCAGCAGCTGCAGCTGCGGCGTGAGCACGTTCTTTGACGCAGTCTTCTTGCACTCCGCAAGGCGTGAGGTCAACCGCCGCTGTAAGTCCTCCAGGCGGCGCCGAAGGTAGCTACCTTTCGTTTCCTTCTGCCGCGTCATCTGCCACTGGGCGCAAAGGTCCGCGCCGGCACGGCGAAAGGCTTCATCGGCAACATCAGGCCTCTCGGGAAGACCGGCAGCAGCCTGGGTCTCCGCGATGAACTCAGATTGCTCTAACGGTGTTTCTTCCTGAACATTCGACGTTCCATTCATTCTCGACCCGTGCCTGTCAGCGATAACTCGCCGCCTGCAGTTCGAACATCTCGGCATACAGCCCGGAGAGTTTCATGAGTTCTGCATGGTTGCCCTGCTCAATGAGGCGACCACCACTGAGCACAACAATCCGGTCAGCCATGCGTACGGTTGAAAACCGATGCGAGATCAGCAGCGCCATCTTGCCTTGGGTCAGCTCTGCGAAACGTTCAAACACTTCAAGTTCACTGCGTGCGTCCAGCGCCGCTGTCGGCTCGTCCAAGATCAGCAGTTGAGCATCTCGAAGGTATGCCCGTGCCAGCGCGACACGTTGCCACTCTCCGCCCGAAAGCTCGACGCCACCCTCGAAACGCCGCCCGAGAATCTGATCGTATCCGTGCTCAAGCTTTGCGATCACTATATCGGCAAGGCTACGATGTGCTGCGTCTTCGATGTCACCCTGCTGACTTTCACCGTCGATTCGGCCCACGGCGATGTTCTCACGTGCCGTCATCTCGTAGCGCATGAAGTCCTGGAAGATTACACCGATCTCGCGATGGAGGTCGTCGAGGCGATAGTCCCGCAGATCCTTGCCATCGAGCAGGATCTGACCTTCGGTCGGATCGTAGAGCCTGGTGATGAGCTTGACGATGGTGGTCTTACCTTGGCCGTTCTCCCCAATCAGAGCCACTCGTTCGCCCGGTTTCAGGGCGAAGGTAAAGTTCTTCAGGACTGTGCGGTTCGTCCCGGGATAGGTAAAGGACACATTGCGAAACTCGAAACCCTGGCGGATGGGGCGCGGCGCGTCCAGACCGTCCGGTTTGGAGTAGACCGTCGGTTCCATCTTGAAGAACTCGATCAGGTCCGTCATGAAGAGAGCCTGGTCCGCAATGCCGGACGCGGTCGAGAACACCTGCTGCAGATTCGAGTTTGCCTGCTGGATCGAGGCGGTGAGAAATGTGAAGTACCCGATGCTGTAGTTACCACGAACCGTGTGGAAGATAACGAACAGGTAAGCGCTGTAATACCCCATGGTGCTTATCACGCCGAGCAGTCCACCCCACACCAGCTTCTTGCGCGAGAGCGCCATGTCCTCCTGAAAGATCTGGCTGGCGAGAACCTGGAAACGAGAGGTGAAGTACGTGCTGAGACCAAACAGCTTGATCTCTTTCGCGCCATCGCGACTGCCTGCGACGGTTCGCAGATAGTCCATGTGGCGCTTCGCGGGGGTCTGGCGAAAGTTCTTTGCATAGCCGAGGAATGCGAAATGCGTCTCCCCAAGGAAGGACGGCAACACGCCAACAAGCATCAACAGGACCAGCCATGGCGACGCGAACATGAGACCGATGGAGAACACAAGCGTGGTAATTGCCTGCTGCAGCAGTCGGCCAATCTGCTGGATCATCACGAGCCGATCGGTTGCCTGGACACGCGCGCGTTCCAGCCTGTCGTAGAAGGCGGGATTCTCATAGGTGGTCAGGTCAAGCCGGGCCGCCTGTGCCATGACCTTTACGGACGCGTAGTGCGTGTAGCTGTTCGCAAGAATGGCGTCGCTGTAATCGATTGCCCGTATCAGAAGGCCGATGACGACATTGATGCCGACTTCAGCCCCGACCCAGTACCAGAACCGCGAATCGAGCGGGCGACCATGTGACCGGTCCGCGATGTCGTTGATGATGTACTGCACGACCTTCGCTGCGGCAAAGGGCAGAACAGCAACCACCACTCGGAGCAGTATGCCCCAGATCACCGCCGAGGTACTCGATTCCCAAAGGATTTTGAGCACCAGGGGAACGTTGCGCAACGCAACGATGCGCTCCCGCCATGACTGCCCTGTGTCTTCGGCTCCTGTCATTTCGACGAGTGGACTCCGCTGTCATTTTTCTGATTCGTGGTTGAGATGCAAAAATGCTGCCAACGAAAAGCCTGCGACCGCAACCCGGGAACATTATGCAGCGGAGGAACGGTCGGGTGATGAAGCAGAAAGCCAGCTTCGTTCCTTTCGAAACGAATCAGCTGGCGTAGTGGAATGAGAAGTTCGGCCTAGGCTGCATAGAAGCCAACAGCCCTCATTGCCTTTGCAATCGGGACAATCTGGCGACTGGCCGCCCAGATGCTGCCCGACATCAGATTCTCAACCATGAGCATGCTCAGGCCCAGATCAATCGCAATGATGTCGGTGTCGTACCACCCGCCATCGGGGCAGCCCGGGTTGAAGGCGTTTACAAAGCCGTATCGGCTCCAGGATTTTGGATAGAGAGAGCGAAAGGTCTTGAGGGAGACAATACATTCCTCAGGCATGAGAACAAGGCCGCCGGCGGCGGCATGGGGACTGAGCGTCCCGTCCCAGTCACCCACGACCGGCGGAGCGGCCCAGGCCGAATAGGCACCCCGCGGCGTGTCCGATGCGGAGAAACCCCAGATCCGTTCGTCGATCCAGTCGAACTTGCCGTGCTGCAACATGCACCACGTCTTATGCGCGCGCATGGCAAAGATGGAGTTCTGAAAGTAGCTGACGTAACGATCACGCACGGACCGAAGGTCAACCCAAAGGTGCGGGTATTGATGGATGAAGAGCGCACCTGAGCTTGAGATGAACCGAATGCCGCCGAAGTCGTAGGTATTGCGTGTGACAGCATCCCAGCTGGAAGCCGGAAGTGGGTGAGTTGGCGAACCGATCGCCAGCAGGTACATCAGAATGCATTCGGAGTAAGAGTTCCAGCGTGCAGTCTGGAAGCCGTGTCCAGGCTCCCATCCCATGGATAAGGTGTCGGCATGGTTCGTCATCCATCCCCAGTCGATGCGCTCGTAAATCTTTTTGACGAGACTGTCGATCCGGGCGCTATTAAAAACACGGGCAGCATGCAGCGCGCCGGCGAGAAACAGGGCAGTGTCAATGGACGAATATTCCTGCGGCGCCAGAATCTCGAAGGTGTGAGCATTGACGTAGTGTGGAAGAAAGCCATGTTGATGCGGTAGCCGGCGTGCCACTGTCTGAAGGGTCGTCTCGACCCGCTGCGCGCATGCGTTCTCAGGAAGATAAGCGTGCGTCGCGGCGATTGCCAAAGCACTCAGGCCGAAGCCAGTCGCAGCAATCGAGGCAAGCGGTTGCGCCCGTGTCGCAGGTGTCCCATCGGCACGCGCCCGGTCATACACCAGGCCGGTCTCCGGAACAGCTTGATCAAAGAAGTAATGGGAGGCTCGCTCTCGAAGCTCTTCGAGCATCCGCGCACTCTCTGGATCGAAGTTGCTCGGATGATCCGCAACCGCACCACGCTCTGGAGAACTTTGCCCGCCCGTAGAAGGGCGCCGCCGTTGCGGTTTCCCAACACCAGCCATCCCCAGCAGTGGACTTGCCATCGCCGCGGTTGCGGAGAGAGAACCAATCGTTCGAAGGGCCTGCCGTCTATCCACTCATTTAGAGATGCACTTGGCGGATGCGAGGTCGCCATGAACTGAATAGAGACTGTCTTCACAACGGCCAGGGAACTGACAGAGAACCAGCATGCTGCCCTGTGCTTCACCGTAGTCGCTGCGCAGGCAAAGCACCCCAGCGCAGACAAGTCGGCCTGGGAACCCTCCGCTGGAAAGAACAAGGGTGACCAGATCCAATCGCTTAGCGGATTGCCCAGTCCCTCGCTTTCGTCATGGCTGCGGCGGGCGACCCTGGTACTTATCTGAGGTGCGGAAGCATTCGAGCAAAAGCTCGAAGAGCCCTCGATCGATCTTGGTAACGTGCCCGTTGGCATTCGTCCGCGGGTCGAGTGGACCATGGTGGTTGCGCAATTGCAGCCGAGCGCCTTCAGCAAATCTTAATTTTGAGAGGATAGTCTCCGTCCATGATTCGACTGATCGCAATGGTGCTGTTTTGCAGCATGAGCCTCTACGCTCAGACTGCAGCCACAGCAGCGACGGTCTCAACGCTCACGGGCGAGTCGATCTCGCTGGAACAAGCCATCGCTCGGGCGCAAGCCAATGAGCCGCAGTTCGCGAATGCCATTGCAGAACAGCGCGCACTGGCTTTGGAACGGACGAACGCGAAGACGGCATTGCTACCCACCGTCACTTACCACAATGCAGCGATCTACACACAGCCGAACGGAGTGGCAGCGAGCCGCATTGGCCAGGTTACAGGTGCGGATTCACCCATCTTCATCGCCAACAATGCTATCCGCGAGTATGCCAGCCAAGGAGTTGTGGACGAGAAGATCGGATTCGGCTCCATCGCTGCTGTGCGGGTTGCGGACGCCGCTGCTTCACGCGCCGAGGCTGAGGCGGAGATTGCGCGCAGGGGCCTGGTCTCTACGGTCACCAGTTTCTTCTACGGCTCACAGGGGGCGACTCAGAAGGCCACCATCGCCGCTGAGGCGCTTGCCGAGGCCAACCGGTTTCTCGACATCACTCAAAAACGTGAGGCTGCCCGCGAAGTGGCCCATGCAGATGTACTGAAGGCCCAATTGGAACAGCAGCAGCGCCATCGTGAGGCGACCAATGCCTTGCTTGAAGCTGCTAAGGCGCGTCTGGAACTGGGAGTCCTGCTCTACCCCGACCCGTCGACGAGCTACCGCTTGACGGCGGCCGCCCTGCCTGCGCCGCTGCCTGAGCGCGCAAGCATCGACACTGTCGCAAAGCAGAACAATCCGGAGATTCGAAGTGCGCTGGCAGGTCTGCAGGCAGCGCAGGCGGACACATATTCGTCCAGAGCAGCCCTCGCACCCGACCTGGCGTTGAACTACACCTACGGCATCGACGCAACCAATTTCGGCACCAAGGGACCTGATGGTATCCACAATCTTGGCTATGCCATGAGCGCCACGCTGGACATTCCCGTGTGGGACTGGCTTGCGACCAGGCGAAGGATTCAGGCTAGCAACTTGCGTGAAGGTGCTGCAAAGGTCGCGCTCACCGCAGCGCAGCGTCGGCTTCTGGCTGATCTGGAAGAGTTTTACAGCGAAGCGAGCATCGCATCGCAGCAACTCGGCTCGTTCGATCAGAGTGTCATGACTGCTCGTGAGAGTCTCCGTCTCATCAACCTTCGCTACGTCGACGGTGAAAGCACAGCACTTGAAGTTGTCGACGCGCAGAACGCAGTGATCAGTGCCGAGACAGCACAAGTCGACGGCCAACTGCGGTATCAGCTTGCGCGTGCGCAGCTACAAACGCTTACGGGCAGCCTTCCATGAACGACCGACTTCGTTGCCATCGCAGCGCAGCATGGCTGCTCTCACTCGCTCTTGGGGTCTGCGGCGGATGCAAGAAGAGCAACGACACGGCGGACGTGGCTGTTGTAACAGTCCAGGCAGCCCAACCCACCATTGGCCCCATATCGGAAGAAATCGAGGCCGATGCAATCCTCGCTCCGCTTTCTCAGGCTGCCATTGCGCCACGCATCAGTGCGCCGATTCTGCGTGAGTACGTGCAGCGTGGCCAGCGCGTGAAGCAGGGACAACTGCTCGTGACGCTGGAAGATCGTGATCTCATCGGCGCCGCAAGCGACAGCCGCGGCGCCGTCACTACTGCCCAAGCTGAATACACGACGGCCGTGAACGCTTCGATCCCGGAAGACGTGAAGAAGGCGCAGACAGACCTGGAGCAAGCGAAGGCCGCGCGTGACGTTGCACAACGAACCGCTGACGAACGTAAGAAGCTGTTCGGGCAGGGCGCGCTGTCAGGCCGCGATGCCGACTCTGCTTATGCCGCAGCGGTGCAGGCGCAGTCAGCCTTTGCGGTCGCTCAAAGACACCTTGAGTCGGTGATCTCGACAACGCAGAAGACCTCGCAGCAATCTGCGGAAGGCCAACTCAATTCTGCCAGAGGCAAACTCATTAGCGCAGAAGCGCAGGTAAGCTACACGCAGTTGCGCAGCCCCATCAACGGTGTCGTTACAGAACGCCCGCTTTTCCCGGGCGAAACGGCGCAATCCGGCTCAACTGTTGTCACAGTCATGGATACCTCTTCTCTGCTGGCAAAGCTGCACCTGGCGCAGGCGAGCGCGCAGAAGGTGCACGTGGGCGGCAAGGCTGAAGTAACGATTCCCGGGGTCGACGATCCGCTCGAAGGCACGATCTCCTTCATCAGCCCGGCGCTGGATGTAGGTTCCACAACCGTAGAGGTCTGGATCAAATTGGACAACGCGAATGGCGGACTAAAGGTTGGTACGCCTGCACATACCCGTCTTGCTGGCACCACGATCAGGAACGCAATGCAAGTGCCCGCTGCGGCTATCCTTCCCGCAACCGATGGCAGCACTGCCGTTGCTGTCGTCGGCGCCGACGGCGCCGCTCATAAGAAGTCAGTCAAGGTAGGCATTCGAACACCGACTACCGTGCAGATACTGTCTGGCCTTGCACCTTCGGACGACGTGATCTCAGAAGGCGGCTATGGTCTAGACGACGGCACCAAGGTGAAGATCGGGAAGCCCGGCGAAGACAAAGACGACGACAAGATCGGCAAGGGCAAGGCCGACAAGGGCGAAGACTGATGCCGGCCAACCGCGAAGAAAGTGGATACTGGCTGGCAAGATCGGTGCGTACGGTGCTGTTTCTCGCCGCCGTGCTCACGGTTGCAGGCATCTACGGCTTCTTTCGAACGCCTATCGCCGTCTTTCCGGAGACGAACTTCCCGCGCGTGGTCATAGGGGTCGACAACGGTGTCATGCCCGTCGAGCAGATGCAGGTGACCATCACTAGACCTATCGAGGATGCGATCAACAGCGTCCCCGGCCTGGTCACGGTCCGCTCAACCACGAGCCGCGGCTCCGCAGAGGTAAGCCTCTTCTTCAACTGGTCAGTGGACATGTTGCGCACTCTACAGCTTGTTGACTCCGCGCTTGGAAAAGTTCAACAGACGCTGCCCAGTACCGCGAAACTTACCACCAACCGGCTTACATTCGCGACATTTCCGATCCTGGGTTACGCGCTGACGTCGACTACCCTCTCCCAATCGCAGCTTTGGGAGTTGGCGCAATACACGCTTAAGCCACCGCTGAATCGTGTGAACGGCGTGAGCACCGTAACCGTTCAAGGCGGCAAGGTACCTGAATTTCACGTGGTGCCGAATATGGCAAAACTGCAGGGCACCGGCGTCACGATTCTGGATCTATCAAATGCGATCCAGACCTCAAACATCATCGATTCGCCTGGTCTTTACGAGCAGGATCATCAGCTCGTTCTTGCGCTTGTGGGCGCGCAGGCCCATGATATCGACGGCCTGAAGCAACTCACGGTCAAGACCACGACGGGCGGTGCCCCGGTCCGGATCGGCGATGTTGCAGAGGTTATCCCCGCAACCATGCCGGTCTACACCGCAGTCACCGCCGATGGACAGCAGGCCGTGCTGCTGAACATCACGCGACAGCCCAGCAGCAATACAGTAGCCGTTGCCGACGGCGTTGCCGCGGCCGTCGCGGAACTGGCGACAAAGCTGCCCAAAAGCGTGGTGCTGAAGCCCTATTATGACCAGTCGCAGATCGTTCGCGAAAGCATAAGCAGCGTGCGCGACGCCATCATCATCGGCCTCGTTCTCGCCTGCATCATCCTGTATCTCTTCTTACACGATTGGCGTTCTTCACTGATTGCGGGCCTTGTTGTCCCCGTCACAGTAGCGGCGACCGTGCTTGCACTGTGGGTTATGGGTGAAAGCTTCAACCTGATGACGCTGGGCGGCCTTGCCGCTGCCATTGGGCTTGTCATCGACGATGCCATCGTTGTGGTCGAAAACATCGTGCTCCATCGCGACAGCGGGCAGGGACGGCTGGACGCCGTGAGGCTTGCTCTTAAAGAGATCTCAGTGCCGCTGGTCGGTTCCACCATCACGCCTGTGGTTGTGTTTCTGCCATTGATTGCAGTCACGGGAGTGACCGGCAGCTTCTTCCGTGCGCTCGCCACCACCATGACGGTGTCGCTGCTCACCTCACTGGTGCTCGCCGTCAGCTTCACGCCGGGCCTTGCGTTGCTGTTGCTGAAGCAGCGGCCCTTGCAGGAGGACGAGGGCGGCGCGCAGACGGCGCACGCCGGACCCGGCAAGGTGTTGGGACGGATCATGCAATGGCACCACCGTGCACTGGATTTGGCCATCGCGCGTCCGCTGGCCCTGGGCGCCATCTGCACTGTACTCGTGGTCGGGACGCTGTTCGCCTACAAATCGCTGGGTTCTGATCTGCTGCCTGAAATGGACGAGGGCGGCTTCATTCTCGACTACATCATGCCTGCTGGAAGCTCGTTGCAATCGACCAATGATGTACTGGCTCGCGTTGAGAACATCCTGCACAACGCGCCCGAGGTTGAGAGCGTGAGCCGCCGCACGGGCCTGCAGATGGGCCTGGCCGCGGTGACCGAAGCCAATACTGGTGACATGACCGTGAAGCTGAAGGAAAAGCGCGATCGGGGCATCGATGATGTGATCGCCGACGTTCGCGCAAAGGTGAAGGCCGCTGAGCCGCAGCTCGATACCGAGTATATTCAGGTGCTGCAGGACAACATCAACGATCTGTCCAACGCACCCGAACCCATTCAGATCAAGCTGTTCAGTCAGGACTTCGCTCTCCTGAACGGTCTCGCGCCGCGTATCGCCGATGCGATCGGCAAGGTGAAAGGCGTCGTCAGCATCGAGAACGGTATTGACAACACCATCAGTGGACCGGCGACAAATTTCCAGATCAACCCGCAGTTGGCGGCGCATCTCGGCTTCACGCCGCAAGAGGCTGCTGAAGACGCCACGTCCATCCTCGACGGTGTCGAAGTCAATGATCCTGTGATCGCGAACGGACGGCCTTACACGGTTCGTGTCCGCCTGGGCGACGAGACGCGGAAGAACCTCGACACCATCCGCGATACCGTCTTCAACTCCGCGTCGGGACACACGGCCTCGCTCGGCTCACTCGCTGACATCTCGCAGCTGCCACCGCAGAACGAGATTAAGCGCGAGAACCTGGAGCGCCTGGTCACAGTTACCGCGCAACTTGAAGGCACCGACCTCGGCACGGCGGTGAAGGCTGTGCAGGCACGCGTGCAGGCAATGCACATCCCACCCGGCGTTCGCGTGGAGTACGGTGGCACCTACCAGGAGCAGCAGAAGTCATTCAAGGAACTGCTGCAGGTTCTGGTGCTGGCCCTGGTGCTTGTCTTCGGCGTGCTGCTTGCAGAATTCCGCAACTTCGCGGCGCCGGTCGCCATCCTCGCATCTTCCGTGCTGTCCATCTCGGGTGTGGTGATCGCGCTGCTCATCACGGGCACCGCGTTCAACGTCGCATCATTTATGGGACTCATCATGGTTGTCGGTATCGTCGCAAAGAATGGCATCCTGCTGCTGGATTCCGATGAGCGTTTCAGGGCCGAAGGCATGTCAGCGGCCGAGGCCATGAAGATGTCCGCACAGCGTCGGCTGCGTCCCATCCTCATGACCGCCGTGGCGGCAGTTACGGGCATGCTCCCGCTTGCGCTCGCTCTTGGTGCAGGCTCGCAGATGTTGCAGCCGCTGGCGATTGCGGTCATCGGAGGCATCGTCATTTCCATGCTGCTCAGCCTCATTGTCACGCCGTTGATTTACTACTTGCTCACGCGCAACTCGCACAACGTGGCAACTGCGATCTAACGCGAGCGACGAGAAGAGGCTCGCATGGCGCGAGCCTCTTGTTCCGCGGCTTCTAATCTACTTCCCAACGACTACCACAGTGAAGCTGTCCGGCAGAACCGACGGTCGCTTGGAACCTGCCGCTGCCGGACCATACTCCGCGCTCATCAGATAGATCTTGTTCGCTGTCGCATCGTAGGCCATGGTGCGGGCGCCCCTTGCCGTAGGCAGCGTCTGCACCGTCTCATAGCCGTGCGCAGCGTCGACCACAGACAGGCTACCGGTCTCACCGTTTGAAGAGAATGCAAGCTGATTGGCTGCATCGTAGCCTGCTGCGTCAGGCCCGGCGCCGATGGTGGCAAGCGCAAGCTGCTTGCCTGTCTTCGCATCTGTCACGGGCATCTTGTTGCCATCACAGACTGAGAACAGACGGCTGTGATCTCGGTCAATTGCCATGCCTGAGGGCGAGTCGCAGCCTGGTAGAGCCCACGTCGCTTCCGCTTTCATGGTCGATGCGTTCAGCTTCACAATACTGTTCTTGTCTTCGATGTTCACGAAGACGATACCCTTCCCATCGACCTGCGGAAACTCCGGCTTACCGGGCAGGTTGATGGTCGCAACAACGGCCTTCTTCGCAGGGTCGATGACTGAGACACTGTTGCTGCGGCCGTTGAACGCCCAGACGGTCTTTGTCGCCGGCTCATATGCAATTCCGTCCGGATTGGTACCCGTTGCAACGCTGCCAAGCACAGCGAATGACTTGCGATCGAAGATGACCACTGCGTTCGCACCGCCATCGCTGATGTAGCCTGTCTTGCCGTCCGGATCAAGCGCAATACCGTGCGTCCCCTTGAGGCCGACAATGGCGCCAACGACCTTTCCCGAGGTTGTGTCCACAACTTCTACCCGGGTGTTGTGCGTGATGTAAAGTCGATGCGCAGGACCATCGGCCAACAGGTAGTCCCAGCCACCCGCACCGCCGATCTTCCAGTGATCAACCACCTTGTATGGAGCTTGCGCCGCCGCACTCAGGCCTATAAGGCAGCACACAGCAGCCCAGGATTTCGAATTGCGTTTCATGCTTTACCCCTTGCGGCCAAGTTGCCGACGCCTCAGTGTCGCGCCTGTCACTTAAGCTTTCCTGAAGAGTGCCGTGACGGTTGTGCCGCTTCCGAGTTTGCTACGGATGTGGATTGTCCCGCCCGCTGCCTGCACGATCGACTTGGAGATCGCGAGTCCAAGCCCTGTTCCCCCGGAGGTGCGAGATCTCGACGGGTCATCGCGGTAGAACCGGTCGAACACATGCGGTAATGCCTCGGCTCGAATGCCGCTGCCAGCGTCTGCAACTCGAAGCGTCACAAAATGTGCGTCAGCATTGACTACGACCGAGACCTTTGTACCGGGGGCGCTGTGTCGGATCGAGTTTGAGAGGAGATTTGTAACCAACGTTTCCGCACGGTCCACGCTCAGGTGTACTGAGATGTGCGGCGGCGCATCGATCTGTAAAAGGACCCCGCTTGCGTCGGCGACGACTTGCATCGTGCTGCACGCAAGCCGAACAGCTTCTCCGAAATCGAGCAGTGGAGCATCTGCAACGGCGGCCTGCTCAATGTGGGCAAGTTCCAGCATGCTGACGACGAGATCTTCCACTCGGCTGTTGTCCTGCAAAATTTGCTCGAGGCCACCGACATACTCGTCTGTGGTGCGTCGTTTCATCATCAAGACCTGGACGGCAGACCGCACGACGGCAACAGCGGTCTTTAGTTCGTGTGCGGCGTCACTTACAAAGCGTTGCTGTTTTTCGAATGCTTCGCCAAGCTCTTGAATGAGCTTCGCCAGAGTAAGTGCCAGCGGCCGCAACTCCTCAACGCTCATTACGCTAGCCGGTGGGTCAAAGTGTAAAGAAGAAGACGACACCTGTTGAGCTGCCAGGGCAAGGTCGCGAATTGGCCGCATTGTCTTGCGCAGCACCCAGGTGGCAAGCAGGCCAGTGATAATGGCAACAACTGCGATGGAAGTGAGCGAGAAGCCCACCCCTTCGAATGTCTCGTGAACAACGTGTGTCATAGGAGCGGCGTACACCATGAGTACCGGCCGCCTGAGTCCGACTCCGTCGTTCTCCGCCCGGTCGATGATTCGCAGCGCGCGGCGACGCTGCACGCGATACCGCACGCCATCCATGGTTATGGTCTGTATGCCGACCGGCCCATCCTGAGGCAGCAGGCTGCCCAGGCTTGATCGGCCCACCAGCCTTCCGCTGTCAGAGTAGACAGCATATCTGTCTTCCGGCGGAAGCCTGAGTTCATCTGGATCGAGCTTGATATTGTCTTCCGGATCCTCCGCGTCCTGGATCGCGCCTAGCAGCGAATCACTGTGACCCGCAATCTGTACGTCGAGAGCATGCATGCGGCCATGCCACTCGTGCCACACGGCCGTAGAACCCAGCGCAAGCGCAAAGCCGATCTGTGCCAGCAAAAGGACTGCGATCGTTTGCCGCGTGATGGAGCGCGACGTCTTCAGCATTCAACCCTGGACCAATCTGTAGCCACGACCACGCAGGGTCTCGACAATGTCCGCGTCGCTGACTCCGCGCAGCTTTCTTCGCAGGTTCGAGATATGAACTTCGATGACGTTTGAGTGATGCTCCCAGGTGAAATCGTACAGATGCTCCAACATCTCCCGCTTTGAGACAACAATCCTGGGTCGATACATCAGATATTCCAAGATGCGGAATTCAGTTGGTGACAGATCAATGTTCCTTCCATCTCGCGTAACGCTCTGTTCACCTGTGTGCAGATCCAGGTCACCAAAACGAAGCAGGGAGTGACTTGCTCCCTTGCCGCGGCGAATGAGAGCACGACACCGTGCAATTAGCTCTCCCAAGTCAAACGGCTTCGTCATGAAGTCGTCTGCGCCAGCATCGAGCATGGCGATCGTCCGCGGCGTTTCTTTCACGGCCGTGAGAATCAGCACGGGCGTTGCATTTTTTGTTGCTCGGAGGTTAAGCAGAACGTCATCGCCACTTTTCCCCGGCAGCATCAGATCCAGCACGATGAGGTCATACTCTCCGGCCGCACAATACCCTAGCGCCTCCGCTCCGTCATGTACAACATCGACTGCATAGCCTGGGCCTTCACGCAACGCCTTAGCTATGTTGGTTGCCAGTCGTGTTTCATCCTCTACAACCAAGACACGCACGGCTCCCCCCATCGATGCTAAGGATGATCACACACAATCCTTTAGGTCAGCTTAAGAAGGTTTCACGTCAACCGTGGCCAGAGCATCAGGGCGGTTCGGAATGCGCCGCGATACTTTGCTCAATATCGCTCGTTCGCTCTGCTTCTCGATGGTTCCTCGCCTCGTGCTTCTGCTTGCAGGCAACGGGTCTTCTTGTCAGCGGACCACAACGACCACTGACGGCAGCTTCGTTCAGCGGTGCTCTCGAAAACTACACGACTGCAGGGACCAATGGCTTCGCCGCGGCAACCCGCGGATCGAGATCACCGCAACGACTGCAGCTCCGTGGCGCAGTCAAGCAGGGCGAGGCAAGGAGGTTTCAAGGGCAGGGAGCATGGCCGCGCAGGTTGGACCGAGCAACGACCCAACCTGCTGGCAACGTTTCACCTAATCGGGTGGTCGCTCGGCATCGAATCAGGATCTACTCCGGTCTCCCACACCGGGCGTCGGTCCAGCCTTCGGCGCGTCAGAGTTCTGACGCAGGCTTGCGTCACAGTTGCGCCAGCCCTTCTCCGTCTAAACTGTTTGTGATGAGCCTGAAGGAACGCCGCGACGTAGTTGCGCTGTGCCGGGATGCCGCTGCGGGTGTGCTGTTCACCGTTGTGGGTGTGGCAGGGTCTTCGTACCGCAGGCCGGGCGCACGCATGGCGGTGTTGCCGGACGGGCGCACGGCGGGCTCGCTCTCCGGCGGATGCCTTGAGGCAGATCTGCTTCGCCGCGCCGCCTGGACGGTGCGCGACGGTGCCGTGGTCGAGCGCTTCTCCACGCGCTTCGATGACACGGCGGAGATTCCTTACGGCCTTGGATGCGGCGGCGAGATCGATGTGCTGGCCGAGCCGCTCGCCACGCCCGAAGCAGCTGCCCTGCTGGAGGCGGTGGAGGCGACGTTGCGCGGCGAGGAGCGCACGGTATTCACGTGTCTGCCGGATGACGCAAACAGAGCGTTCGCGAGAGCCGTCCTCGACAAGCACGGCCAGGTGCTGTTCCGCAGCGCCAGCTTTCCAATCGGGCAAGCTGTTCTGCACGAAACTGCTCTTTGCGACGGTGGCTCCCGCTCGATCCAGACAGCAGGCGTGCTCTTTGCCGAGCGGTTGCTGCCGGTGCAACGCCTGGTGATCTTTGGTGCGGGTGAGGACGCAAGGCCGCTTGCGCGGATGGCGGCTGAGATGGGATGGGTCGTCGTCATTGCGGACACCCGTTCGCAGCAGTTGAACGAATCGCGCTTCCCCAGCGTCGTGGGGAGAGTGCTTGCGACAAGCGCAGCCGACGTCCCGGTGCTTCCGTCCGACGCCGTCGTGTTGATGACCCACTCCTACGAGCAGGACCGCCGGCTCCTGGCAGAGTTGCTACCGGTCGCACCGTGTTATCTCGGCCTGCTGGGCGCGCGGCATCGTTCGGCACTTCTGCTGAGCGAGGCATCTTCACTGGCAGGTGTCGGCCTGCGCCTGGCGGTCGAGCGCACCCACGCTCCCATCGGCCTTGAGCTTGGCGGGGATGGCCCGGAGGCGGTTGCACTCGCCATCGTTTCGGAGCTGCAGCGGATCTTTACCGCCGCGCCAGGAATGCTTCGCAGCCGTCGCATGCAGCTTGCTGAAGTGAACCAGTTGCTGCAGGAGGATGCCCCCTATCCTTCCGCGCGGGAGATCTGCGCAGCGGCTTATTTTGAGGGAGAAGATTTGCCTGGACCAGAGTCCGTAGCCTCCCATCCGGTGGTGACCCAATGAGCAGCCTGGCCGCGCTGGTGCTGGCCGCGGGCGCATCGACGCGCCTGGGGGAGCCGAAGCAACTGATCCGCTTTAACGGCGAACGGCTGATGGACCGCGCGATCCGGCTCGCGAAGGAGGCCGGCGCGTCCCCGGTCTTTGTCGTGCTCGGCGCGGACTATGAGCGCATGCTCGAGGCGCTCGCTGACTCCCCTGAAGGGCCGGAGACCGGCGTGCGCATCCTCATCAACAAGGCATGGAAGAGCGGCATGTCCAGCTCCATCCGGCTGGGCGCCACGGCAGCCGAACGGGTCGGTGCAGAGGACCTGCTTGTGCTCGGTTGCGACCAGCCCTCCGTGACGTCACAACACCTGTTGGCCCTGTGCGAAGCCTCGAAGCGCGAACACGCGGTCGCTTCGTACTACTGGCAGCGTCGTGGCATTCCCGCACTGTTTCCAGCATTCGCCTTCCATGCTCTGCAGGATCTCACCGGTGATACCGGCGCGCGAGAGTTGCTGCAGGATGAGGCCGTTTTGACCGTGCCATTGCAGGGTGGAGAGTTCGACGTGGATACACCGGAAGACCTGCAACGGCTGCGCGTGCTTGAGACCGTATCGAACCTGGAAGCCGGGGACGAGAGTAAAACGCCGGCGTAGGACCAGGATATCTGCTGTATGGTGGGTTTTAGCGTGAGCGCAATGGGCTGCACTCCCGGTTCGTGATCCCACGATGGCTTTCATCTTTTCACTCCTCTTCATCGTGACCGCGTACGTTACCCCTGAGGTGATCTGGGGACCGCTTGCCGACTTCCACATGGAAATGGTGCTCGCGCTGCTCGCGTTTGCCGCGTCCCTGCCAAATCTTGCCCAGTCAAGAGTGTTCGCCCTGCCGCAGGCCTATGCGTGTATTGCCTTTGCCATCGCCGTACCGTTGTCGATCGCGGCTGGCGGATGGTTCAGCGGCGCGTTAGCAGGCTTCTACGGTTTTCTGCCGGTGGTCTTTTGCTTCTTTCTTGCGGCGGCGAACTTCCGCACACGACGCCACTTGCAACTGATTGTCCTGGCTTTGTGGATCGCCAGCGTCTACTTCATTGCCAACGGTCTCATGGATCTGCATGACCATGTCACCCCAAGCCGGTTCCTCTATGGTGAGGGAGAACTGCGGCGCCTGCGCGGCCTCGGATTCGTCTTTGATCCGAACGACTTCTCGCAGGTCATGGTCAGCCTGATCCCGCTGGTTTTTCTCTGGAAGAGCCGGAGCACGTTCCTGAACGTCTTTCTTCTTGGGATACCAATTGCCGTCCTGGTCACCGGGATGTATTTCACTCATTCCCGGGGTGCGGCACTGGCGCTGATGGCGACGATCGTCGTGGTTTTGCGGCGGAAGATTGGCACGGTGCCTGCCGCAGTGCTTGCGGGCGCGCTGTTCGCGGTGTCGCTGGCGGTGGGCTGGTCCGGCGGCCGCGACGTGTCCATGGAAGCGGGCGCCGACCGCCTGGACGCGTGGTCCACCGGTCTTGAGTTCATCAAGCACCACCCCATCTTTGGCGTCGGCGCGGGCCAGTTCGCCGAACACAACGAGATCACCGCCCATAACACCGTGGTGGTGTGCGCAGCAGAAATCGGCCTGCCGGGTTTTGTCTGCTGGGTGTTCTTCGTCTTCGCCGCCCTGCGCAACGGCACGCGCATCAATGCGAAGGAGATTCCGGGTGAGCCCGCGGCCGGCGAAGGCACGTCCTCTGAGCCCAGCCTGCCGCATCTTCGATCCCGGAGCCTGTTCCCAAACCGGGGTGTGCCCGCGGTAGCTCCGATGGGTGCACGCATGGCGATGGCTGGCGGGGCAATACCCCTCACGTTGCCGCCTATGCGCACCGCCATCGCTCCAGCGGGTCCGGGCCGGGTGGAGGATGAAGCCCCGTCGCCCGCCAGCCCTGAGAAACAGGAGGAGATCCGCAGCATGGCACGGCTGCTGGTGGCCAGCCTGACGGGTTTCCTGGTGGCCGGATGGTTCCTCTCTCGCGCTCTCTCCATGTGGCTGTTCCTGTACTGCGGCATGATGCACGCGGTCGTTCGCATGGCGATGGACGCGGGCATGCGGCCCCGCCTGGACCCGCCTGCCTTCCTGATTCGCTGGTCGTTTGTCATCGCTGCTGGTCTGCTGATCCTGGTCTTCGGTATTCTCAAGTTCCGCGCGCTCACCGGGCGGTAGGTTTTCCGCTCGGGAACATGCGTGAAGGCGCGCTTGCGTGAAAGCGGACAAATTCCAAATCGATGTCCATGGAATCGAGAATGTGCAAGTTGTCGGCCAGGTCGGTACTGCTTAAGGTGGTAGAACTCGAATCGTAAGCAAGCAGGTTCGTCTTGAATGTCCCGCCGAGAACCGGCGGCAGCGGGCGGTGCCTGCAAAAGGTGTGAATGAGCAGTTTGCATAAGCGGGTCATTGTTGTGGGTGCGGGCCCGGGCGGGCTCGCGAGCGCCATGCTGCTTGCGGCCTCTGGCGTTGAGGTCACAATCGTGGAGAAGCGCGACCACGTCGGTGGTCGAACCAGCACCTTTGAGCGGGACGGCTTCCGCTTCGACTACGGCCCCACATTCTTCCTCTATCCGCGCGTGCTCAGCGAGATCTTCTCCGCATCCGGTTACTCCCTCGAACGTGAGGTACCCATGCTGCGGCTGGATCCGCAGTACCGGCTGATCTTCGGCCAGGGCGGCGAACTGCTGGCGACGGGTGATCACGCCCGCATGGAAGCTGCCGTCGCGAAGCTGTGCCCGGCAGACGCCAAGAACTTCCAGCGCTTCATGCGGGACAACCGCGAAAAGCTGCAGCGCTTCCTGCCGTTTCTTGAGTCACCCTTCGAAAGCTGGCGCGACCTCGCCAAGCCGGAGATGCTGAAGCTGCTGCCGATCCTGGCACCCTGGCGTTCGCTTGACGCCGAGCTGAAACAGTACTTCTCCGACGAACGCATCCGGCTCGGCTTCTCGTTCCAATCGAAATACCTTGGCATGTCGCCGTTCCGCTGTCCGGGCCTCTTTTCGATCCTGTCATTCCTTGAGTACGAGTACGGCGTCTTCCATCCCATCGGCGGCTGCGGCGCCATTACTCGCGCGATGGCCCGGATCTGCGAAGAGATGGGTGTCACCATCCTTTGCAATGAGGCGGTCGAGGAGATCACGTTCGAGGGCCGTAAAGCGACCGGCGTGAAAACCCGCCGCCGCGAACTGCAGGCTGACGCCGTCATCATGAACGCCGAGTTCGCCGAAGCCGCGCGCAAGCTGATTCCACAGCGCCTGCGCTCGCGCTGGAGCAACGACGCCATCGCGAACAAGGATCATTCCTGCTCGACCTTCATGCTGTACATGGGCATCGAGGGGCGGTATGACGAGGTGTCGCACCACACGATCTACCTGGCGAAGGACTACCGCGGCAACCTGCACGACATCGAGAAGGGTCATACTCTGTCCTCTGACCCTTCCATTTACGTGCAGAACGCGAGTGTCTCAGACGATACGCTCGCTCCTGCCGGCATGAGTTCTCTTTACGTGCTTGCTCCCGTAACGCACGCATGCGGTGGAGTGGATTGGAAGCGCGACGCTTTGCCCTTCCGCGAGCGTGTGCTCGACCAGATGGCGAACATCGGGATGGGGGACGTGCGCGAGCGCATCCGGACCGAACGCATTTTGACGCCGGCAAACTGGGCGGCGGAGTTTGCCCTGCACAAAGGCAGCACGTTCAGCATGGCGCACAGCCTGCAGCAAATGTTGCATCTGCGGCCACACAATCGCTTCGAAGAGACCGATGGCGTGTATTTGGCGGGCGGCGGAACGCATCCCGGCTCAGGCCTGCCAGTCATTTTCGAGTCCGCGCGCATCTCAGCCAAACTGATGCTCGACGACATGGGCGTGAAGAGCGCCTGGAACTTCGGCCAGTCCGCCTTTGACCAGTCGCATCTGCAAGACCGCGACCTGGCGGTGCAGTAACAGGCGCCTAGGATAGTAGGAGACATGATGCGTGTAGCAGTAATCGGTTCGGGCCTTGCGGGCCTTGCGGCGGCGGCGACGCTCGCTGCCCGCGGGTATGCAGTTGAGGTGTTTGAAAAGAATGACTGGCTCGGCGGCAAGGCTGCCGTTCTCGAGCAGGGTGGCTTCCGCTTCGATATGGGCCCCACCATCCTGATTCAGCCGTCGGTGCTCCGCAAGATCTTCGGGGAGGCCAATCGCAATCTGGATGACTACCTGCACATGGTGCGGCTCGATCCTTCGTGGCGCTGCTTCTTCGATGATGGCACCGTGATCGACTTGAAAGACTCCACGGAGGAGATGGTTCACTCGCTGAACCAGAAGCAGGCAGGGCTGGGAGACAAGTACCAGGCTTTCCTCAACACCAGCGAAGACCTTCATCACATCAGCGACAAGTTCTTCTTCTGGAAGCCGGTCGGCTCCATGATGGACACGCTCGAGATGCGGGGCATGTTTGACGTGAACGTCCTGAAAGACGTCATGAAGATGCGTCTTGGCAAGACAGTCAGCGGTGTCATTCGCGAGTACATCTCAGACGACAACACCGCGCAGATGCTGGACCATTTTGTGCAGTACGTCGGATCGTCGCCGGACGCCTCGCCCGCGATCCTTTGTGCAATCGGCCACATGCAGACCGAAGAAGGCATCTGGTACCCGATGGGCGGAACACGCGCGGTGCCGGAGGCGCTGGTCAAGCTGGGCAAGGAACTCGGCGTGAAGTACCACACCGGCGCGGACGTTGCTTCCATCGACACATATATCCACGGCGAAGGCCGCAAGGTGACCGGCATCACGCTGGCTGGCGGCGAACGCTACCAGTTTGACGCCATTGTCTCGAATGAAGACTCCGTCCGTACGCATCGCGAACTGCTCGCAGGCACGGCCGTCTCCGCTGCCTTCGACCGCAAGAAGAACTGGGAGGCCGCCTGCTCCGGCGTGGTGCTCTACCTCGGTCTGAACAAGCGGTACGACCACATTGCGCACCACGACTTTGTCTTTTCACGCGATCCGCATGAGGAGTTCCATGCGATCTACACGCTCGGCATGCCGGCGCCCGATCCAACCTGCTACATCGCCAGCACCAGCCGCACCGAACCGGGCACAGCGCCGGAGGGTGGCGATGCCATGTACGTCCTGGTCCACACGCCGTATCTTCGTCCCAATCATGACTGGCGCGAGATGTTCCCCGGCTATCGGCAGGTCATCCTCGACAAGCTGAAGCGCACCGCCGGCATGGAAGACATCGAAGAGCGCATCGTCTTCGAACGCGCTCTCACGCCGCAGGACATCCATGAGCGTTATCGCGTGCTCGATGGAGCCATCTACGGCCTCAGCTCGCATGGCCGCCTGAACGGCGCGTTCAAGCCGTCCAACGTGGTGCGTGGGATCGAGGGCCTCTACCTCGCCGGCGGCGCGGCACACCCCGGCCCCGGCATGCCGATGGTCATGATGAGCGGATGGATTGCAGCCGACGCGCTCGACCGCAAGCAGCAGGCCCGCAAGGAACGGGAAGAAGCGCAGGACTCGGTGTTGGTTCACGCGTAGTTCTGGCTTTGTGCGGTCCTGACCTACTTGTACAAATCTTGAATTTAGAGCAGCGGCTAAGTCGGATATTGGTTCTGTTTCTATGCACAGGGTAGCTCTTCAGTGCATGGCATAAATTGACCATTGACTTAGTGTTCACTCATACAACAGGGTACTTAATGAACCGAGTCTCACTGTCTGGAACGTGGCGTGTCCACGGCAGGAGATTCGTTATGAAGACAGCACTTTTAAGCACCCTCGCACTGGCTTGTACTACGTTGATTGGTGCGGGAAAGCTGCAGGCACAGGCCTCGTCGGCAGACACCGACAAGCAGTTTCTGATGACTGCATCGCAGAGTGACTACACCGAGATCAAGTTCAGCCAGCTTGCAGCGGACAAGGCGACCAATCCTCGTGTGAAAGCTTACGCAAATAAGATGGTAGCCGACCATAACACGCTCGAAACGGAAATGAAGCCATACGCTGATAAGTGGGGAGTGACTCCCGTGATGACGCTGGATGCTGACCACCAGGCCAAATTTGATGCGCTCAGCAGTATGTCAGGCATGGATTTCGATAAGACCTACATGACCGACATGGATGCCGACCATCACAAGGCGCTCGATGCATTCAAGGCTGAAGAGAGTGCAACCACCGACAAGGATTTCAAGAAGAGTGTAAGCAAGGGTGAAAAGGTCGTGGCCCAGCACACCATGATGGCCGATAAGGCAGTCACCATGATGGGCGGGACTGCGGGCAGCATGTAAGAGCCTCGCAGCAAAAGGAAACGCGTCCCAGTTGGGGCGCGTTTTCTTTTGTGGAGAACAACGATCTTTCCTGCATCACCCGAGGGACAGCGTTACTCCGCCTTGCCGACCGAGTGATCCTCATACGCCTTCTGCACGACAGAAAAGGCCTTCTTTTTCTCCATCTTCTCGGAGAAGAGGCCTTTGCGGTTGTAGCCGTCCTGCAGCTTGGGAATGTTCCGGGTGGACGAGTGGAAGTCCATCAGCACCCAGGGGGTGACGCCCCGCATATTTGGTATGTTGCGGATCATGTTGAACTGGTGCACGTAGACGTTCGCCTCCTGCTCCTCGGTCCAGCGGTCGTGATCGCCGCCGTGATTGCCAAACTTTGCCTCGGCTCCAAACTCTGACATGATGAACGGCTTTGCGGGCAGCACCCAGTGCTTGGTGTCGGCATCTTCCGGCTGGCCTTCGTACCAGCCGATGTACTCGTTCTGGCCGACGACATCCAGCGCGGGGATCAGCGGATCGTCCTGGACGACGGTCGTGCCGCGCACATTTGGACCGATGAGTGCGGACGTGATCGGGCGCGTTGTGTCCAGCCGCCGAGCTTCGTTCGCGAGATCTGTGAGGAACTTTGTGCGCGCCTCATTGCGCGGCGTCTCGTTCGACACGGACCAGAAGATGATGGACGCCTTGTTGCGGTCACGGCGGATCATCTCGTTCAGCATTGCCGTTGCTTTGGTGTAGACCTCCGGCTTCTCAAACGAAATGCGCTGCCACAGCGGGATCTCCGACCAGATCATCATGCCTTCACGGTCGGCCGTGCGCGTCATGCGCTCGTCGTGCGGATAGTGGCAAAGCCGCGCGAAGTTCGCGTGCAGATCGTGCAGCATGCTGAAGAGGTTGCGCACGTCTTCATCCGTGTTAGCACGGCCGCCGCGGATCGGAGCCTCCGCGTGCACGTTCGCGCCTTGCAGAAAGACTGCCTTGCCATTCAGCAGGATGCGCGTGTCCTCGACGCGTATGTCGCGAAACCCGATCTTCTCGGTCAGCGAATCCGCGCCGCTCCGCAACTCCACGTCGTACAGCGTGGGCCGCTCCGGCGACCACAGGTCCAGCGACCTGGCCGCAACGGTGAAGCTGGCCTTGCCGTCTGCGTCGGTGTTCACGGTAGTGGCAACTCCCGCTCGCGGAATACGCAGGCTTACCGGTGTTCCCGCCGCCGCACCAACGACGTGGACATAGCCTGTAAGTGTTTTCGCGCCTGCTGCATTGAAGCGGTCTTCGCGGCGCAGGTGCACGTCATAGTCGTCGATGAACTGCTCCGGCACCGTGACGAGGGACACATCGCGCGTGATGCCGCCATAGTTCGTCCAGTCATACGAGACCGACGGGATGTCGTCCTGGTGCCGTGTCGAATCCACCGCGACAACGACAAAGTTGCTGCCGGTGTGCAGCACGCCCGTTGCGTCACAGTCATAGGGCGTAAAGCCGCCCTCATGCTGGCAGATGCGCTTGCCGTTCACCCATACAAACGAGCGGTAATTGGCCGCGCCCACATGGAAGAAGGTGCGCGTCTTCGGTGTGGGCTGAAAGGAAAAGTCACGCTGAAACCAGACCACGCCTTCGAAGTGAAACAGCGTTGGATCCTGTGTATTCCAGTCGCCGGGCACATGCATGGTGGGCGCTGTTGCAAAGTCATATTCACTGTTATGCGGTCCGGTGGAGATGTTGGGATGCGTGTTGAGACCGTAGCCGCCATCGCGCACCTTGCCCGTGCCATCGTAGAGTTCGCGCGAGGGCGGCTGCTCCACAAGGTAGTGCCAGTCACCGTTCAGGGAGGTGGTGTTACGCCGGTCCACGCCCACCAGGAGCGTCTGCAAGGGCTGTTGTGCGAAGGCAGCAGGCGAGAGGCTCGCGCAGGCCGCGACAGTCAAAGACAACACAAGGTGGTGCAAAAACTTAGGCATAGCAAGCGAGTATACGTCTCCGGTGAAGGCGGGCGCGTTCTCTCTCGCGAGTCTACGAAGACGCGTTCTCGCCTTTTCCCGGGACGATGTTGCCGGCGCTGTCGTAGGGGCAGTGGCGGCAATCGTTGCCGCAGCAGGTGCCGCGCCTGCGAAGATACGCTGCGGTAAAGACGACGAAGGGACCGTCATAGTAGAAGTCTTCCGCAGGCAAAGCGCCGCTCTGCTGCTCGCTCATGCGAACAGGCCTGCCTGCGGCGGCTCCGCAGTGGGCTTGGCGTCATGTTCCGGTTGCATCGTGCGCGGGCCGTTGCGACGGATGCCGGCGGGCGTGGCGACCGCGTCGACGGGATCGCCGTTGTTGTTGCAGGCCGCGCCTCCACGCAGATGAACCTTCTTGCCGGCGACCGCGGACGCACGCTCACCGGGAATGACGATGCCGATCAGGTTCATGGGATCGCTTGCGGCGAGCGTGACGACATCCTCGTGCGCGAGATCGCGCGTGGCCCGCAGGCTCTCGACAGCCTCGGGCAAAGCGAACTGTTCGCCGCTGAAGCCATGCACAAAGCGCCCTCCGCGAACCTCGCCGCGGGCCTCGAGCCTGCGCAGCATGCGAACGAGGTCACGCCACTTCGGCGCATTCGCTTCACGCTGCAGCACGTCACGGAAGACCACACCGTACCGCGCCAGAAGCATGCGTGCAGCCGCGGCCAACGAGGTCTCTTCTTCACGGGCCCGTTCCGGCGCGGTCAACTCGCGATGCTCGTCTTCCGTGAACAGCGACCATCGGCCGGCCGTGGAACGCGTCGCGCGTCGCGCTCCGTTCGTGACTGGCTCGGCGACCAGCGGCTTGCGCTTCGGGTCCATCATGATGCGCAACTGGTCGAAGCCATCGGCGCTTGCAATACCCGCAGTCGCAAGCTCCCAAAGAGCATTCTGCGTCCCCTGCTTGCTCAGCACGCACATGCGCTGCAGGTCGCTGGCAAAGCACGCGCCGCGCTCGCGCAGCGTGTTGCGGATGCAGATGGCTTCAGGAGAAAGGGCCTGCTGCAGCTTGTCTTCATCGATGGACTTCGCGGCAAGCGCCGCGGGCAACCACTCCGCGCTTTCACGCAGAAAGAAGGTGATCGGAGCCATGTTCGTGGGGATCACGCGGCGCGGCGCGGCACCGTCGCCCGCGGCCCACGCCGGATGCGGCGAGATGCGTCCCCAGCCCACGGCACCGCTCAGGCACAGCGCATCGAGCCACCGGCCGTCGTAGTCCTTCACACGCTGCGGCAGCAGGTTCCGCTCCCACTCGACCGCGGGAGCCTCGAATCCTTCGAGCTGCAAGAGCGCTTCGAGCACGCCTTCCTCACCCGCAAGCTGCGTCTGCGGTGCAAGGTGCTGCCAGCGCAGTAACCACCGCATGAAGACCGCAGGCGAGACCGCCTCAATCTGCTTGCGCAACGCGCCGAGCGTCAGCCGGTGAATACGCTGCAGGATGCGCCGCTCGCACCACTCCACATCGTGGTCGTGCTCGGCTGGCGCGGGTGCTTCGTAGATGCCACGAAGGGCCAGACCCTGCACTTCAACTGCGACGAGTTGCTGGAAGATCGCGCGCGGCTGCAGATCAACGAGAGCTGCAATGGTGCTTGCTGT
>CAZZVI010000010.1:29995-33741 GCA_964657335.1 uncultured Terriglobus sp. | reverse complement strand
GGAGAAGCCGCTGGCAGTGCCGTTGGGGTTGTTATTGTTGATGCCATTCTGCAGCTGAAAGCCGCTCATATAAACGGCGAACGGATGCAACGTACTACTGGTGTCGAACGGCGCCGAATCGATTGCAAAGGCGAAGTCGTTGGTGTTGGTGCGGTTGGCGTCGATGATGGTGGAGCAGGGCTCGTGTCGGAGGAGCCCGTCTGAGACGAGCCAGTGGTCGAGGCGGGAGCAGCCATGCTCGGGGTTGCAGGAGACGAAGGTGAAGTCGGTGTCGGGTCGGGGGTGGCAGTGCCGCCATGCATCGGTCAGGCCTGCCGCAGCGGCAAGTTCTGTGATGCGCTCAGGCGGCTGAAACCAGTCGTGAAACGCGAGGTTGAACAGGCCCCAATGGATCGGCATCAGAACCCGGGCGCGCAGGTCGGCGGCAGCCAGCATCGCGTTGTCGGGTCCCATGTGGATGTCGGCCCACAGCGGATCGAAGGCGCCAATCTCAAGTGTCGCCAGATCGAACGGGCCGAAGCTCTGGCCGACCTCATGAAAACCCTCGTAATAGCCGGAGTCTGCGCCGTGGTACACATTGTGCCGTTCAGTTTTGAGCAGGAACGAAGACCAGAGCGTGGTGTATCGCTTGAAGCTGCGCCCGGAGAAGTGCCGCGCAGGCAGGGCTGTCAACGTCAGCGGCGTTGCTGTCGAGGACCGCACGGTGAAGCTGTCCATCCAGTTGAGTTCCTGCACCTTTGCCGCATCGATCCCCCATCGTTGGAGATGGTCACCGACACCCTCAGAACAAATGAAGAGCGGTGTTCGGTCCTGCAACTGCTGCACGGCAGCGCTGTCGAGGTGATCGTAATGATCGTGCGTCAGCAGCACCGCGTCGAGCGGAGGCAGTTCGTTGATGGCAAACGGTGGCGCAAAGAAGCGCCCCGGCCCAAACCACTGCACAAACGAAGCGCGCTTCGAGAAGACCGGATCGATCAGTAGCGTGGTGCCGTCGATCTCAACCAGCAAAGACGAGTGTCCCAGCAGCGCGATGCGCAGCCCGCTAGCAGGCGGCTTTGAGAAGACGGCTAGGTCGGTGCGAAATGGACCGAGCGGTATGCGAGGCACACGCTCTTCCTTCCCGGTGATCAGGCGCCGCAGAACGGTCGGCATGTGACGGGTCGCGCCCACCTCGGTCGGTACCGGGTTCAGGTAGATTCCATCTTCATGACGCGCAGGACGCAAAAGGGACATCGCACACTTGAGATGCGCCATTGGCGATTTGGCCGCACACATCTTGCCTCCTGGGAACTTTTGCCTCGGCGGCCACGTAGCGGAGAGTAACCTTACAGATCTAAGGTGTGGCATGCATTGGACTGAGGCGCTGAAGCTGGCGCTGCAATCATTGTGGGTAAACAAGCTGCGCACGGTGCTGACGCTGCTCGGCGTCGTTATCGGCGTTGCGGCTGTAATCGCGGTCGTCACGCTGGTCAACGGCGCGAACGCCTATGTCGATGCCAAACTGAACACCTATGGCTCCGACGTGTTTACCATCTCCAAACAGCCCAACCTGATCACCAGCTTCTCGGACTACACCAAGTATCAGAAGCGCCGCATCGTTTCGCTCGACGAGTTCGACTTCATCCAGGCCAACTGCAAGCACTGTGTCATGGTGGGTGCAAGCCAGGGTACGACTGTCATGGTGAAGGCAGGCGCCGATTCCGTCACCGACGTCAGCATGCGTGGCTGGAGCGCCAACATGCCGGAGATGAGCAACCTCAACATCGTGGAAGGCCGCAGCTTCACGCCTACGGAGGTGGAGCATGGGGCCCGCGTAGCCATCGTTGGGACCGACATCCAGGAGAACCTGCTGAAGGGCGACGATCCCATCAATCGTGAGATCCGCGTGGATGGCGTGCCGTACACCATCATCGGCATGGGCGAAAAGCAGGGCAAGACGCTGGGCAGCAGCCAGGACAACTACGTGTCCGTACCCATCAGCGCGTACCAGCGCACGTACGGCACGCAGAAGACGCTCACGATCTATGTCAAGGCGCCGGGCACGGGTGCTCCTCTGGAAGAGACGGGCGAAGAAGTCCGCACGCTGATGCGGTCCGCGCGGCATGACCGCCTCGGCGAAGACGACAGCTTCACGCTCGACCTGAACAACACGTTCCTGTCGCTCTTCAAAACCGTCACCAACCTATTCGGCGCGATCGCGATACCGGTTGCGGCTATCTCGCTGGTGGTGGGCGGCATCGTCATCATGAACATCATGCTGGTCAGCGTGACCGAGCGCACACGCGAGATCGGCGTGCGCAAGGCGCTCGGTGCGAAGCAGCGCGACGTGCTGCTGCAGTTCATCATTGAGAGCGGCTTGATGGCCACGGCAGGCGGCATCGTCGGTGTGCTGTTTGGCGTTGGGGTGGGATTTGCGATTGCGATGGTTGCGGGTTTCCCCATGCGGATCGCCTGGTGGAGTGTAATTGTCGGTCTGTTTGTGGCGACCAGCGTGGGTGTCTTTTTCGGCGTGTATCCCGCGCGCAAGGCGGCCATGCTCGATCCGATTACGGCGTTGAGGAGTGACGCATAATGAACCTCTCCGACGTACGCGAAACCATCACCATCTCGCTCGACACACTGCGCGCCAACAAGCTGCGCAGCGGACTGACTGTGCTCGGCATTGTGATCGGTGTGCTCACCGTGATCATCATGTCGTCGGTCATCAACGGACTCAACAGCACGGTCAACGGCATTATCTCGGCGCTCGGGTCCAACACGCTGTTCGTCTTTCGATTCCCGGTGTTCGGTTCGCGGCCCACCCTGGAGGAACTTGCCCGCAAGCAATTGACCTATGAAGACATGCAGTCACTGAATGGTCTGCCGCACGTGGTGGCGGCCTCTGCATCGCTGCGGTACGCCAACTTCGGGAACTTCGGCGCGTCAGGCATGACCACGGTCAAGGGCGGCGGTCATAAGGCGGAAAACGTTGGTCTGGGTGGCGACAGCTACACGTCGTACATCGTGAACGACTGGCCCCTGGCTTCGGGTCGCGTCTTCACAAAGGAAGACGAGCAGCGCTCGGCGAAGCTCGTCATTCTCGGCCACGACACGGCCGAGGATCTTTTTCCGAATGGCGACGCCATCGGCAAAGAAATCGAGGTCTCCGGCATTGCTGCAACCGTCATCGGGGTGTTGGATAATTTCAAGAGCGTCGCGCCTGGCAAGAACCCGTCAGACAATTTCTGCTTTTTCCCGATCACGACGTTTCACCACCTGCATCCTGAAATTCTCGATTACTGGATCACGGCGAAGTACGATGACCCGACGAATCGCCCTGCCGTTGAGGAAGAGGTGCGCGAGGTATTACGCGTGCGCCGCAAGGTGCCGGTGGACAAGGACGATAATTTTGCCATGTTCGGCTCTGACTCACTGACAAGGCTCTGGTCGCAGCTTACGGGCGGGCTGTTTCTGTTGATGTTCGCGCTGTCGAGCGTCGGGTTGATGGTTGGCGGTGTCGGCGTGATGAACATCATGCTGGTGTCAGTGACGGAACGCACGCGCGAGATCGGCATCCGCAAGGCCATCGGTGCCACGAAGCGCACCATTCTTCTGCAGTTCACGCTGGAGGCGATGGTGCTGTGTGCCATTGGCGGCATCGTCGGCATTTCGCTGGGATCGCTGATCGCGCTGGTCCTGCACGTCTTTCTGCCATCGGTGCTGTCGAGCGCATGGGTGATTGCGGCCTTCACCATCTCAGTTGCGAT
>CAZZVI010000010.1:18127-29895 GCA_964657335.1 uncultured Terriglobus sp. | reverse complement strand
AATCATGCGAGTTTCGCGACGTGAATTTGGAAAGCTGGCCGCGGCCGGGCTTTCGGTGGCTGCCGTGCAGCCGGGCAGTCTGCTGGCCCAGGGCAAGCCGAACTCGAAGATCAACGGCGTGCAGATCGGCGTCATCAGCTACAGCTATCGCCAGATGAAGCCGTTCACGGCCGACGCCGTGCTGAAGTATGCGGTGACCAACGGCATCAACGCCGTCGAGCTTGAGAATGTGCAGGAGTCCTGGGCCGGCGCGCCCACGCCGCCGCCGCGCCCCATGCCCGCGCGTCCTTCGCCCGGCATGCAGGTGGGCGAACGCCGTCCGCAGATGACCGACGAGCAGAAGGCTGCGCAGGCGGCCTACCAGGACTCGCTGAACCAGTGGCGGCTGTCTGTTCCCATGTCGAAGTATGAGGACCTGCGCAAGCTGTACAGCGACGCGGGCGTCAGCATCTACGCCTTCAAGATCACGCTCAACATGAAGATGCAGGATGCTGTGTTTGACTATGCCTTCAAAGCGGCCAAGGCGTGTGGGGCGAACCAGATCACCATGGAGATGCCGGACGGCCAGCCGGAGCTGACCAAGCGCATTGGCGACTTTGCCAGCAAATACAAGATGATGGTCGGATACCACGCGCACCTGCAGGCCAAGCCCGACACGTGGGACGAGGCCATGGCGCAGTCGCCGTATAACGGCATCAACCTTGACCTTGGCCACTACACTGCGGCGGGCAATCACGATCAGCTCGAATTCATTCGCAAGAACCACGCGCGGATCACCAGCATGCACGTGAAGGATCGCAAGTACCCGGAAAGCGGCGGACAGAACACACCGTTCGGCGAGGGCGACACGCCGATCAAACAGGCGCTGCAACTCATGAAGAAGGAAGGCTACAAGTTTCCGGCCACCATCGAATTGGAGTACACGCTGCCGGAAGGCTCCGATGCCGTGGCAGAGGTGGGCAAGTGCCTGCAGTACTGCAAGACGGCCCTGGCCTAGCCGACGCCCTATACTTGCGCCATGGACCGGCTTTGGACGCCATGGCGCTACGCCTACATCTCAGACAGGAAGCCGAATGCGAAGCGTGGCGTTCCGGAGCAGCTCGAGGGCTATCCGGAAGACCACGCTTCTGTCTTTCTGAACCTGATCGGCTCCGTCCGATGGGCCCATGACAGCGGCGGCTTTACGCAGGCCGCCGCTGAGCGAGCGGGCGGTGTGCTGCTGCAGGCGGAACATAACTTCGTCTGCCTGAATGCCTATCCCTACACCAGCGGCCACATCATGGTGGTGCCGTACGAGCAATTGGACTCGTTAGCAAACCTGCCGTCTGCCGCCGCAACGGAGATGATGGCACTCGCGCAGCGGATGGAGACCATGCTGCGCGCCGTCTATCAGCCTGACGGCATCAACCTTGGCATGAACCTGGGTGAAGCCGCCGGAGCAGGTGTGGCGGAACACCTGCACCTGCACGTTCTGCCACGCTGGATCGGCGACGCGAACTTCATGACAACGATTGCCGAAACCCGCGTGCTGCCGGAGACTCTGGGCGCAACGTGGGAGCGGCTGCGGCAGGCGCTCCAACTACCCCTGGCCTGACCGGCGAGCGTCACCTTGCGCCTTCTACCAGATCTGCCGCATAGCGGACAACCGGCATCCTTTGTCGCCCATCGCACAAAGGAAAGCTACTACCGTGACAGCCGGAGGAGACTCATGCCTGGAAAGAATCAGTCAATGCGAGCGTTAGCGCTTGTGGCTTCGAGCAGATCAGAGGCTCCGACGCAAAGCGCCTCCAGCCTGCACGGCAGGCGCTCGGCAGTAGCTCGCTTCGAGGACGAAGATGCGGGCATCACCGGAATGACCCGGTCGCTTGATCGCCGTCTGCTGGCTCTGAATCTGCAACCGGCTCCTTCGGCCAGCCAGTTCGGTTACATGAAGGTGGCTTAGGAAAAGCAAGCGGACGCCTTGGTGCTAGCGAGGCGCGGGCGCTGCGTTCAGAGGCATACCCCGTTCCATGCCCTGGTCGCCGGCAGCACTCCGTGAGACCCGCGTTACTTCAAAGTTTGCGACACGCCACTGGCCGCCGGCCGACCGCGTGTAAACCTTGGTGTACCGGAAGACACCATCCACAGGACGCCCGTCCAGCTTTCCAATCACATGCGTCTGCGATGTCGCAATGGCCGATCCCGGCTGCACCCGGACCTTCAACACCTTCAGGTCGATGGTGGAGAACTCGTTGACGTGACTTGAGATGCGATGCAGGTACTGCTGCTTGTCCGAGAGTGTGCCGTTTGACGTGATGGAAAGAAAATCGTCCGTCGTCATCTTATCGATGGTCGTCGCATCGTTCTTCAGCAGGGCGTCGCACCACTGCTGCTCCATGGACTCAATTTCGTGGGATTCAGAGCGTCGGCTCTCTTTGTGCGGCTTGGAAGGCGCTTCCGCAGCGGCCACGCATCCAGTCACGATGGACGCGCAGAGCACCGCTGTTTCTATTCCACGGCGTGTGCGTCCCGAGACTAAGCGGCAAAGATGCATCGCGTAGGCATCCTAAAGGCGAGACGGTACGGCGGTCAAAAAAGATTCGTGCAATCCGGCAGGATCGCGGACGGGATTGGAACGGTTGTGCGTCCCATTTCAGCATGCCGCCGGAATAGCTGTTTTCAAACTATCTCCAGCAGCGTCTCCAAGGTACGCTCCCGTAACTTGCGATAAAGGCCATCCAGCGCATACGCGTGAAAATGCTCGGAGGCGCGATGCGCCTCCAGGGCTTCGGCGTCGCGGTACTGCTCATACAGGACGATCGTGTCCGGATCGCCGTCGACCGCATGCGCGATGTAGTTGACGCAGCCCGGCTCCTGCCGCGATGCGGGCCCAAGCTGCTGCAGCAGCGATCGGACCTCCGCGCGGTCTTCCGGCGCGAATCGAAAGCGTACTGTAAAGGAGATCATGCGACACCCGTCGCTGCGTCGAACTCGGGCACGGAGAACGTCTGGTTGCGGTCAGGGCCCGTGCTGATCATGCCGACGCGAGCGTCGCTGCCCTGCTCGAGGAAGCGCAGGTACTTCTGTGCATTTGCCGGCAGCGCGTCGAAGCTGGTGATGCCCGCAGTGGGAGCCTGCCACCCAGGGAGTCTGGTGTAGACCGGCTCGATCTGCTCGTAGCGCCGGATATCGGCGGGGATGATGTCAGTCTCCTTGCCGTCGATGCGGTAGTGCGTGCACACGGGAACCTCGGCGAGCGAATCGAGCACATCCAGCTTGGTGACCACCAGCCACTCCGTGCCGTTGATCATGTTGCTGTAGCGCAGCAGCGGCAGGTCAAGCCAGCCGCAACGGCGCGGACGGCCGGTCGTTGCGCCATACTCCTGCCCGCGCGCGCGCAACTCGTCGCCCGCCTTGGAATGATCTTCTGTCGGGAATGGTCCTTCGCCGACGCGCGTGACGTACGCTTTGGTCACGCCGATGACGGTGCCAATGGCGGTAGGGCCGACGCCGGTGCCAATCACCGCGCCGCCCGCCGTCGCGCTGGACGAGGTAACGAAGGGATACGTGCCATGGTCGATATCGAGCAGGGCACCCTGCGCGCCCTCGAACATCACGGACTCGCCGCGCTTAATGGCCTCGTTCAGCAGCACGGCGGTGTCGGTGACATAGGGAACAATCTCGTCGGCGAAACGCGCATAGTCCTCGTAGATCCTGGCGGGATTGAGCGGCTCTGTGCCGAATAGCGCATGGGCGATCTGGTTCTTCTCGTTGCAGGCGTTGGTGATGTGCGTGCGCAGCAACTGCGAGTTCAGCAGGTCCACCACGCGAAGGCCGTTGCGGTGCATCTTGTCTTCGTAGGCAGGGCCGATTCCACGCGAGGTGGTGCCGATCTTCGTGCGTCCCGGCGCGTTCTCTGCCGCAAGCTCAATCATGCGGTGGTATGGCAAGATGACCTGCGCGCGGTTCGAGACGAAGAGCTGGCCATCCACCGGGATGCCCTGCTGCTTCAGCATGCGGATTTCGGCCAGCAGCGCTGCGGGGTCGACCACAACACCATTGCCGATCACTCCAAGGCAGCCCGGCCGCAGCACACCGCAGGGCACCAGGTGCAAAACAAACTTTTTGCCTTCGATGATGACGGTGTGGCCGGCATTGTGGCCGCCGGCGTAGCGTGCCACCACCTTGTAGCGCTCACTCAGGACGTCGACAATCTTGCCCTTGCCTTCGTCACCCCACTGCGCTCCGAGCACCACAGCCGTCTTCTTGTTCGTCATCAGATCTCCAGGATGTACACAGGTAAGCAGCGCAGCGGCGATAAAGCATGGCAGGCGAAGCAGGGGTGTACAAACTATTTTATCCCGGCGCATGCATCGGAGAGGGTGGTGACATCTGTCACCCTACATCTGTGACGATCTGCAATGGGCTGCGCGGGAGTGGGAGCGCAGGATAGATTCTGTGAGCGGAGTCCGAGCGCCGCGGCCAATGCGCAATGCATCCTGACCGCGGGCGGCCACCGCACCTTGTGAGGTACGAACGATGAGCAGCACCGCTGTCCTGCAACCACCAACCACGTCCGCGACGGGTGTACATGCCGCGGAGTTGAACAACGTGACGCACCGCTACGGCGCGCACACGGCGCTGCGCAATCTGTCACTGACACTGCGGCCGGGCGAAGTCGTCGCTCTGCTAGGCCCAAATGGGGCAGGGAAGACCACCGCCGTGAAGCTGCTGCTTGGCCTGCTGCAGCCTTCCGAGGGCGAGGCAAAGGTCTTCGGGCGCAGCCCTTCGGAACGCGCGACGCGGCAGCGCATCGGAGCCATGCTGCAGGTGGCGCGCGTGCCGGAGACGCTGGCCGTCGGCGAGTATCTCGACCTGTTTCGAAGCTACTATCCGCATCCGCTGCCCACCGCCCAGATCGTAGAGACGGCGGGCCTCACCGGCATCGAGAAGCGCCAGTTCAAAGACCTGAGCGGCGGTCAGAAGCAGCGCATGCTCTTCGCTCTGGCGCTCTGCGGCGATCCTGACCTGATCTTTCTGGATGAGCCCACGGTGGGCATGGACATCGAGACCCGGCACAACCTGTGGCGGCAGGTACGCGCGTTGGCCGACGCGGGCAAGACCGTCCTGCTGACCACGCACTACCTGGAAGAGGCAGACACGCTGGCGGATCGCATTCTCGTCATTGCGCAGGGCTCTGCGGTAGCAGAGGGAACGCCGGCCGAGATCAAAGGCCGTGTCAGCGGACGCAAGATTCGCTGTGTGACGGGCCTGACGGACAGCTTCCTGAACCAGCTGCCAAGTGTCCGCTCGGTCGAGCACACCGGTGCCGGTGTGACGCTGACCGTTGATAACGCCGAGGCCGTGCTGCGCGCCATGCTGGCGGCGGACGCCACGCTGCACAGCCTCGAGGTCGCAAGCCCGGCGTTGGAAGACGCATTCCTCGAACTGACACGCACCACCGAAACATCGAAGGAGCAGGCATGAGCACCGCCATCGCAAGCACTCCCGCAAACTCCACGTTCGCGCCGTACGCGAAAGAGACCAAGTACGAATTTCTTCGCCTCCTGCGTGCACGTTCCTTCTCTGTCGCGACGATCGGGTTTCCTCTCAGCTTCTACCTGCTCTTCGGCATCGTCGCGGCGACCGACCACGCACAGGGCTTCGAGCGTGCCAAGTACCTGCTGGCGACCTACTCGGTGTTTGGCCTGGTTGGTTCATCGCTCTTCGGTCTGTGCAGCACTATCGCCAACGAACGCGCACAGGGATGGCTGGAGCTGAAGCAGGCAAGCCCGATGCCGCCCGCGGCTTATCTGCTGTCAAAGTTGTTCACAGCAATGGCATTTGGTTTGATCATCTTCACACTCTTACTCATGTGCGGCGAGACGATGGGGCACGTCAGCTTTACCGCGGCACAGATCGGCAAGCTCGCAGCAACTGTGTTGCTCGGCGTTTTCCCATTCGCTTCCCTGGGCATACTGCTGGCATGCGTTGTGCCCCCGAACGCGGCGATCGGCTTCGTCAACCTGATCTACCTGCCCATGTCATTCCTGTCGGGCCTTTGGTTTCCGATCGAAGGGCTGCCACACTGGATCCAGGTTCTAGCGCCCATCTGGCCCACATGGCACCTCGGCCAGCTCGCGATCCACGACATCGGCTTTCCCATGAAATGGTCGGTTATGGGCCATGTCCTTTGGCTGATCTGCTTCTCGATCATGTGCCTTGGCATCGCCCTTGTCCTGTTCCGCCGCAGCGCGCAGAAAGCATAGACCGCAGCAGCAAGCAACGCCTGCTAGGCGGGGACCCTGCATGAAACCCATCGTTGTCGTCGGCAGCATCAACATGGACCTTGTTTCGTCCGTCGAGCGCATGCCGGCAGTCGGCGAAACCCTGCTTGGCAAACACTTCCAAATGCATCCTGGAGGAAAAGGGGCTAACCAGGCGGTCGCGGTGGCACGCCTGGAACACCCCTCCATTCTGCTTGGAGCGATCGGCGACGACGTTTTCGGGACGCAACTGCACGACGCGCTGAAAGCAGCAGGTGTTGACACGCAACACCTGCTTACAGCAGACGGAGCTTCCGGCATCGCAAATATCTTTGTCGATGCGCATGGCGGCAACGTGATCGTCGTGACGCCCGGGGCCAATGCGCACGTCACGCCTCGATACCTGCAGAGCAAAATGGAGATCCTGCGCAGCGCCGGCATGGTGCTGGCGCAACTCGAAATTCCCCTTCCTACGATCAGCTGGCTCGCCGATCGGTGTGCGGAGCTGAATGTTCCGTTGATGCTCGACCCCGCTCCGGCCGCGCCTCTGCCGCCTTCACTTCTGCGTCAGGTTGCATGGTTTACGCCGAACGAATCGGAAGCAGCGTTTTACGCCGGGCAGGCGCTGCCGCCCGGCGAGATGGCCGAACTGCTTCTGCAGAGCGGCATTCGCAATCTCCTTCTGAAGCGAGGCGCAGGCGGGGTGCTCTTCGGCTCTGCGAACGGAGATCGTCTTTCTGTCGACGCGTTCCGTGTTGACGCGGTAGACACGACCGCCGCCGGCGACGCCTTTAATGGTGCAGTCGCAGTCGCCCTGGTGCGGAATGCACCCGTCGTCGAGGCGCTTCGATACGCAAGTGCTGCCGCCGCCATCTCTGTGACGCGCGCTGGTGCACAGCCATCCTTGGCCAATGCGGCGGAAGTTGAGAACTGGTTTTCAAAATCGACATCGTAGTGGCATTCCGTTGAGCTGAGAGAAACTCCGTGCCGGAGTAGATACCGTTCAGCACAATCTCCAGTCCTCACAAGCTAGCGCAAATGTTTCCTTGCATGTCCCGCCCTCTGATGAGGACTGAGGGCACACATGGAAGCTTTTTCCATAGTTTCAGCCACCGGCAATATCACAGGGGAAGTATTTTCGCTCTTGCAGCATAATTCTTCGTTGTGCGCTGCTAGGCTTCAACAATTGTCACTGAGCCCTTACTTCGATCTCGCTTACTGCTTAGGGGAAGAGATGAGAGTAAGAAAATTAAACGCACGATCCCACACTTTCAAGGAATCCACAATGGAAATCATGAAGCTTGCTGTAAAGAACTTCGTTTCGGATGAGTCAGGACAGGATTTGATTGAGTACGCTCTCATTGCTTCGGCTGTCGGGCTCATTGCCGTTGCTGCCATGGCAAGTCTCTCCGGAGCCATCTCAGGGGCATTCGCCAAAGTCACCACCAGTTTGCAGTAGTAGTTGAGTCGTTGGGTGGCGGTCGCGCTGTGAAAGGGCCGCCATCTTTAACCTACCTCTGTCGATGGCGAACCATACTCCCAGAGCTCAAGAAACATGAATCACTCACTTGTATACTCCGCGATTGCCACTGTCCTTGCCCTCGCGGCAGCTTGCATCGACGTGAAGACCCGGAAGATACCAAATCTGTTGACGCTAGCCGCCTTCGCGCTGGGAGTGACTTTGCATTTCTTGCTTGGCGGCAACAGTGATGGAGTCAAGACGGTGCTATCTGCGCTACTTGCCGGCTCTATCTTTTTCCTATTCCACTTAGCCGGCGGACTGGGTGCCGGTGACGTAAAACTCATTATCGGTCTGGCTGCCTGCTATGGACTTAGTAACATGCCATATCTTCTAATTTTCACGTCACTTGCCGGCGGAGTGATGGCTCTGGTGATGGCCGTAAAACATGGCCAGCTTCGCAAAACATTCAGTAACATGCGAACGCTTGCGGTGCACCATACCCAGTCCGGCCTGGTGCCGCATGACGAAATTCACGTTAGAAATAGCAGCACGCTTCGGCTGCCTTATGCCGTGGCGATTGCAGCGGGTTGCGTCCTGACGAACCTGATCAGCCTGGGACGCGCGTAGGCCGATGGTAGCCCGCCGTCTCATCCTCGCGCTTTGTGTTGCCCTCGTGATTTCAGGCGCCTTTACCTATTGGCTTAGCCGAAAATTTTCGAAGGGTCACGCCAGCGCACAGCTACGCTATGTCACCACGGCGAAGCCGCTCGAATCTGGAGAAATCCTGGTCGCCGCCGACTTGAAGCAGACAACCTGGCAGGGTGCTCCGCTCGAGGGCACATTTACCCGCACGGAAGATGTTATCGGTCGCACACTGCTCTACCCGGTCGCAAGTGGCGAGCCAATTCTGGACCGCCAGATCTCCGCAGTTGGCGCTGGTACAGGCCTCTCGACCCGTATCCCGCCCGGCATGCGCGCGCTGTCACTGAAGTCAGACCAGGTGGTCGGTGTAGCCGGCTATCTGCTACCCGGTACCCACGTCGATGTGCTGGTGACCTTTCATGCCGAGAACAGCCAGGATCCCATGACATCGACCGTGTTGCAGGATGTGCAGATTCTCACCGCGGGCCAGAAGATGCAGCCGGACCCTGACGGGAAGGCGACCCAGGTGGATGTTGTGACGCTCCTGGTGACGCCCTACGACGCTGAGAAAGTCGTGCTCGCCAGTGCACAGGGGCGTGTCCACTTCGTCCTGCGCAATGGCGCGGATCATGTCACAAGCGCGGAGCCGCCCACGCAATTGGCCGCACTTGGAGCAACAGCGCCCGTGAAGCTGCCGCCGCCTCCGGCAGTCCGGCACGTCTCCGCCGCAAAGCCTCCCGAGCCTTACCGCATTGAGGTGATGCGCGGCGACAAGCTGACGATGGAGACCGTTCAGTGACCCGCTGGTTCCACCTTCTTCTGTTGTCCTCGCTGGCGGCTGGGCTTGCCTCTGCGCAGAGCGCCGTGCCTGTCCCGCATGCTGCCGGTGCCGACGCAAATTTTACGACGAGCGTCCCGGTAGATGACCTGCGCCACGTGCTGGTGGGGCGTTCGATCTTCCTCAAGACCACACACCGCCTCGCGCGGGTGTACGTAACCAATCCCGCAGTGCTGTCCGCATACACGGCAAGTTCTACCGAGCTGCTGGTGACCGCGAAGGCCCCGGGCGTGAGTTCGCTTGTGGTGTGGGATGACTCTGGCCAGTCGAGGTCCTACCTGTTCTCTTCAGACCTCGACACATCTTCGCTTCAGCGGTCGTTTCAGCAGTCGATGCCCAGCGAAGCCGTGCTTGTGAAGTCGGAGGAGGGTCGCATCATCCTCTCAGGTACGGTGAGCACCGGAGCTGCGTCTGAAGCTGCATTCAAGCTGGCCAGCCTGTATTCAAAGGATGTGTCGAACGCGCTCTCGGTAAGTTCGGGTCTTGTGAAGCAGGTAAGGCTCAAGGTGCGCATCGTGGAGGTTGACCGCTCCAAGCTGGACCAGTTCGCTTTCAACTTCTTCAGCGCAGGCGGCAACAACCTGGCGCAGACCACGACAACGCAGATTCCCTCGACACTGTCGGTCACCTCCGGAAGCTCCGCCTCCACGGGTGGATCGACCGTGGGCGGCAAGTCGGTATCGATCACGAACCCGCTGAACTTCCTGATCTACAGCTCAAAGCTCAACGTTGGTGCAACGCTTGCTGACCTGGAATCCCGAAGCATCCTGCAGATTCTTGCGGAGCCGAACATCACTGCGTTGAGTGGCGAGAAGGCCGAGTTCCTGGCGGGCGGCGAGTTTCCCTTCCCGGTGGTGCAGGGCGCCGTGGGCGGGCTTACATCGATCACCATTCAGTTTCGCCCGTACGGCGTGCGGCTCCAGTTCGTCCCGGTGGTGAACGACGACGGCAGCATCCAGCTGAAGGTGGCTCCTGAGGTCAGCGCGCTGGACTACACCAATGCCGTTCAGATCAGTGGGTACACCATCCCCGCGATCTCAACACGCCGCGCCGAGACGCTGGTGGTGCTGCGCAGCGGGCAGACCTTTGCGATCTCTGGCCTGCTGGATAAGCGCGCAACAGATCAGTTCGGCAAGACTCCTGGTATCGCGAGCGTGCCGGTGCTTGGACAGTTGTTCAAGTCAAAGAGCGTGAACCGCTCGACAAGTGAGCTGCTGGTGCTGGTAACGCCAGAACTGGTGGATCCCTTGAGCAACGCATTGCCAGGAGAGCCGCAGCAGTCACTGCCCATGCTCGATCCCAAGGGCTTTGACGAAGGTCTTTCCAAAGTAAAGCTGAAGAACTGAAGACAGACAACGGAGCAGATGGTGGCTAACGCGAACTACAAGGCGCATGAGTTTCCGGTGGCGATGCTGTTGGTCAGCATCGACGATGCGACCCGGGACAACATCATGCAGGCCGCGGCACAGAAGCGGTGGGCGACCACGTTCTATGAGCAGAGCAGCTATACCTCTGAGGCGAGGCGGCCGTCCTTCCGTTCGCAGACACCGTTTTCCGCGTTCTGCGTGGCCTTTATCAACTTCGATGTATCCGCCTCGGACGCGGTCACCGCAGCACAGTATCTGCTTTCCACCTTTCCGGGCGGCATCACACTTGTCGCCGTGGCGGATAAACCGGATGCAGCCTTGATGCTTACGGCCATGCGCTCCGGATGTGCGGAGTTCCTCACGGCCGGCGCCGGACCGGAAGAACTCGCCGCGCTGATGGACCGGCTGGAGATGCTCTCCCTTCACACGGAGCACAAGATGACTTCGCCTGGCGTCATCCTTTCGCTGATCGGCGTGAAGGGCGGGGTCGGCACCACATCCGTCGCGGTGCACCTGGCAACTGCCATCAGCAAGTTGCACAGAAAGCGAACGCTGTTGATCGACGCCCGCGCGGAGCTCGGCCACGCCTGCGTTTACCTGGGACTGGACGGCAACCGTGGTCACTTCGGCGACGTGGTGACGAGCGTAAACCGGCTGGACAGTGAGTTGCTTCGCGGCTTTGTTCTGCATCATGCCAGCGGCCTCGACGTGCTGGCATCACCAGACAAGACGGAAGGCGCCACGGCGTGGGAGCCTGGCACGCTGATGCGGACGCTTGCCTTTCTGCGTGGCGAATACGAGTTCATCGTTGTGGACTGCCCGATAGAGCCCCATGCAGTTACTGCCGCCATCATCGAGGCGTCGACGCAGGTGTACCTCGTGACTGCGCCGGAGATCGGGGCCATCCGCGATCTGTCGCGCCACGTCGACCGCTTCTCGCTGACGGAGAGCGTAGCCGACAAGTTGAAGGTGGTGCTGAACCGTTCCACCTCGGAATTTTCAGTGAATGCCGACCAGATCGAGCGCGCCATCAAGCTGCCCATCGCGGTCAAGCTGCCAAACAAATACGCGGAGATGGTGCGTTCGCAAAACCTGGGTCAACCGCTCTCGTCGGACGGCGACTCCGAGATTGCCACGCAAATGAAAAAGTGGTCGGCCTCCATCGTTGGTGTTCCGGCGCCTGCGGAGACACCGCAGAAGAAGAGCTTCTTTGC
>CAZZVI010000010.1:0-18027 GCA_964657335.1 uncultured Terriglobus sp. | reverse complement strand
CCATCGTTGGTGTTCCGGCGCCTGCGGAGACACCGCAGAAGAAGAGCTTCTTTGCGTGGCTTAAACCGGCCGCTGCGGCCCCTGCCACTTCTGCAGGAGAGGTGTAAAAAGACCGGACTATGGCATCTGTTGAGACGATCTTTCCTCGCACCAGCCTTGATGGAACACGCGTTCCAAGGACCGTGCCTGCAGGTGTGCAGCAGCAGCTGAAGTCTGCCGTGCACAAAGACCTGCTGGAGCGTCTTGACCTGGACAAGGTTACGGAGTTGAAGGAGAGCCGTTCCGGCCAGCAACAATTGTTCGGTGTGATCCAGCGGCTGGTTACGGAACAGGGCGTGCCGCTGAGCAGCGTGGAACGCGACAAGCTTGCGCAGGAGATCGTCGACGAGGTCTTCGGCCTGGGACCGCTTGAGCCGTTGCTGAACGATCCAACCATCAGCGACATCCTGGTAAACACCTGCAACAACGTCTACGTGGAACGCCGGGGCGTGCTGGAGCGAACCGATATCACGTTCAAAGACAACCGCCATCTCATGCAGATCATTGACAAGATCGTGTCGGCTGTCGGGCGGCGGATCGACGAATCGTCACCGATGGTCGATGCCCGTCTGGCCGATGGATCGCGCGTCAACGCAATCATTCCGCCGCTCGCCGTGGACGGGCCGATCCTGTCTATCCGGCGTTTCGGAACGGGTGTGCTTGACGCCGAAGACCTGGTCCGGTCGCAGATGCTGACGCGACCCATGCTTGAGGTGTTGCAGCGCGCTGTCGAAGCAAGGCTGAACATCGTCATCTCCGGCGGCACCGGCGCGGGCAAAACCACGTTGCTGAATGTGCTGTCAGGCTTCATCTCGACGCGGGAACGGATCGTGACGATCGAAGATTCCGCAGAACTCAAGCTAAAGCAGGAGCACGTCGTGAGGCTGGAAACGCGGCCGCCGAACCTGGAAGGACGCGGAGCGATCCGGCAACGGGAACTGATGATCAACGCGCTGCGTATGCGGCCCGATCGCATTGTGCTGGGCGAAGTGCGTGGCGAAGAGTGTCTGGACATGCTGCAGGCCATGAACACGGGCCATGATGGATCGCTGACCAGCGTCCACTCCAACTCGCCGCGAGACGCGATCGCACGCATGGGTGTTATGGCGATGATGGGCGAGATCCGTCTGCCGGAAAAGGCGATCCACGCCCAGATTGCATCGGCCGTGCACCTGATCGTGCAGGTGGCGCGCATGAGCGACGGCACACGCCGCATCACGCACATCACGGAACTGCCCGGTAACTACGGCGAGACGATCAGCCTGAATGACATTTTTCTCTTTGAAAAGAAGGGCCGCGACGCCCAGGGAAAGGTCAAAGGGCGCTTTTACTCCACCGGCATCATGCCCAAGTTCGGCGAAAAGCTCATCGCGGCGGGCCTTGCACTGCCGGTCAACCTGATCAATCACTCGGCGGAGGTTTGACGAAGCAGGCCATGATCTTTGCACTCATCTTCGTCGTGCTGCTTGTGACCACCTTCGCCGTGGTTGCGATCTCGCTGCGGCCAGCTCCGGATCACGCGGCGATCGCCAGGCGCGTGGACGCACTGCTGTCACCGGGGCAGATGATCCTGCCTTCTGAGGAGTCGATCCTGCAGGTAGCAAATGCGGGCAGCGGTAAGACGAACTGGATCGAGGATCTGCTGCAGGGAACTGCCCTGTCGCACCGCGTGGGCACGCTGCTGCTGCAGTCGAAGGCTTCCACAACCGTGGGCAAGCTTCTGCTGACCATGATGGCGCTCGCTCTTTCCAGCGGACTTTTGGTGTATGCCCTGACTGCGACCGCATGGGTCACTGGCGGAGTCGCTGCCGCGTTAGGCTATCTGCCGCTGCTGCGCCTGCAGATGCGCAGAACCAAACGCGTTCGGGCTTTCGAGAAGGCGCTGCCGGAGTGCATCGAGATGTGCTCACGGTCGCTGCGCGCAGGGCACTCGCTCGTGGGCGCCATCGGCAACATTGCAGAAGACGGTGAGCAGCCCGCGCGGGAAGAGTTTGCAGAAGTCTTTCGCAAGCAGAACTACGGCATGCCCATGCGGGATGCGCTGCTCCAGATGCTTGAGCGCGTTCCGTCCGCTGATCTTCGTGTGGCCGTCACGGGCATCCTCGTGCAGAAGGACACCGGCGGAAACCTGGCGGAGATCATGGACCACATCGCCGAGGTCATCCGCGATCGCGTTCGGATCAAGGGCGAGATTGGCGTACACACAGCGCAGGGGCGGCTCACGGGATGGATCCTCTGCATGCTGCCCGTCTTTCTTCTGCTCGCGATCAACGTGGTCTCTCCGGGTTACTCGAAGGTGCTGTTCCACGAGCAACTGGGCCAGGAACTGCTGATCGTCGGAGTTGTGCTGCTTGCGCTTGGCGGCTTCTTCATCCGCAGAATCATTAACGGGATCGAGGTGTAGCGATGGAGACAGTCTTCCTCTTCATGGCAGCGCTCACCGCCTTCTGCATCGCGGCCGTGCTGTTTGCTCCCGTGGTGCTTCGGCCCAGCCCGGAGATGCGGCGCATCCTGGCCGTGGCCGCCAGCGACCGCACGGAAAAGCGGCGCATCGGGCAAAAAGAACTGGTGGAACAAAGCCTGCTGAACCTCTCTCGTGGCCTGCGGGAACGGCTGGGTATCCGGCTCAGCGCACAGGTGCAGCAGCGGCTTGCGCTGGCCGGCATTCGATCGCCCCAGGCGCCCGATGTGTTTTTTGCGGCACAGTGCCTCACGCCCCTGGTGGGTGCGTTTGCCGGCAGCTTCTCAAAGGACAACCTTCTGTTCTGGGTGTTCGCGCTTGCCGTCGCGGGTTATGTTGCGCCGAACTTCTGGCTCACGGAGAAGGTTCGCCGCCGCAAGGAACGCATTCGCCGCAGCCTTCCCGATGCCATCGACCTGCTGGTGATCTGCGTGGATGCGGGACTCGGCATGGATCAGGCTCTCGTGCGCGTGATCGCCGAGCTCGCGCTGAGCCATCCCGATCTTCAGGATGAATTACAGCGGGTACACCTGGAGCAGCGAGCCGGCCTGCCGCGGCTCGAAGCCTGGCGCAACCTCGCCAGTCGTCAGAAGATCCCCGAAGTCAGCGCGTTTGCGAACATGCTCACGCAGACGGAGCGCTTTGGAACGCCCATCGTCGCGGCGCTCACCCGCTTTGCTTCGGACCTGCGCTTGAAGCGCCGGCAGTCCGCTGAGGAAGCAGCCGCCAAGACGAAGGTGAAGATCCTGTTCCCTCTGGTCTTCTGCATTTTTCCGTGCCTGTTCATCGTGCTGCTTGCGCCGGCAATCATCAGCATCGCTCGCACGCTGGGAAGCACTGGGAAATAGGACTCGTGCCGCCGAGGCACAGAAAGGAGGAACTCGAGAATGGATACAGTCAGCCTGGTTCGCATTGCAGCTGCCGTACTTGCCGTAATTGTTCTGGCGGTCATTGTGATTCGCCGCAAGAAGAACTCTGTCTAACTTGGAGCCGCCGTTGGAACGCGTAAGTGTACTCGATGAAAATGAAACGCAGTCGCTTGGGGATGCGATCGAAGTTGCGGATAGCAGCTTTCGACGCATGAAGGGATTGCTGGGCCGCAAAGGCCTTGCCGCCGGAGGTGGGCTTTGGATACGCCCTTCCTCCGGCGTGCATACCCTCTTCATGTCATTTCCAATCGACGTTGTGGGCCTTGATAAGGAGAACCGCGTCGTTCACCTTTGGCCCGGTCTGCGACCCTGGCGCATGACGCGCGTCAGCCTTCGGGTTCGTACGGTCCTTGAGCTTCCCGCCGGAACCATCGCCGCAACCGGTCTCGAGGTCGGAAGGTGTTTGACCATCCGGCCGGCAGGGGATCTCGCTTGACCGGTTTGCGAGCATTCGCTGGAGAGCAGACGGGCCAGGCGCTCGTGGTTACCGCGTTGTGCATGGTCGTGCTGATCGGCTTTCTGGGCTTTGCGATCGACGTCGGACATCTTCGTCTGGTGAAGAGCCAGATGCAGTCGGCCGCAGACGCGGCGGCGCTGGCAGCCGGACTGGAGATCCGCGTATGCTCCACGACACCTGGCTGCCCGGCGATGCAGTCCGCCGTGAAGACAGCGATGAATGAAAACGGACTGTCTGGAGCAGCCTTCCTAACGAACTGCGGTGGCACTCCGGGATCAGGCGTCACGGTAATGCTGAACGATCCGCCTTGCTCCAGCGCCGGCGACCCGAACAAGGCAAACACGAAGTATGTGGAAGCAGTGGTAACGCAGAACGTGACCACCTACTTCAGTCGCATCTTCGGCTTCAACAACATCATGGTCAGCGCGCGCGCAGAGGCAAAGCGCGGCGTGGGCCCATGCATCTATGCGCTCGACCCGCATGGCTCCAGCGCAATCACTGTCGTGGGAGCGCTTGGCGTTCAGTCCACATGCGGAGTGGTCGATGAATCGGATTCGAGCTCTGCAATCGCCTGCGCGATTGGTCTCGCAATCACTGCGCCCCGCATCGCTGTGACGGGTAGCGTGTTCAGTTTGCTCTGCGGCTCTTCCCCGGCCCCTGTGGTGAATGTGCCCAGACCTGCCGTACCCGATCCGCTCAGCTACCTTCCGGCGCCGCCACATGCGAGTGACGCCTGTCCATCGGCAAGCGCGACCGGAACGAACTACTCCGGTTCGAAGACCGCGATCAACATCACCGCAGCCAGCATCCTTCTTACCGGCAATACCTACACGTTCAACCCAGGGGTGTACTGCGGCGGCATCAACATCACTGCGGCCGTCCTTCTGAACCTGACCTTCAACCCTGGCGTATACATTCTCCGGGACGGCCCTGGACTGCTTGGCACGCAAGGCGGCTTCAATCTCACCCTGTCGGCGCTTTCGCACATCAGCGGCCAGGGCGTGATGTTTTACAACGAAGGCTCCACCACCAACCCGAGTGCATCGGTCGGAGGCTTCTCCATCACTGCACCGGCTGCCGTGGGTTTGAGCAACGTGAGCCTTTTGGCCGCCACCAGCGGGGAATATGGGGGCGTGCTGTTCTTCCAGGCGCACGGTATCTCATCCTCTGGAACGTATCTCGCGAACGTTCTACAGGGCAGCAAGCTGGAAGGCGCCATCTACGAGCCGGATGCAAAGGTCGCTTACGCGGTCGGTGCGATCAGCAGCAACTACAACATCCTTGTCGCGAAAGACATCAACTTCTCCGGTCAGGTCCTGAGCGTCTTCGGAAGCAACTACAGCGCCCTTGCAAACGGCTCGCCCCTGCAGAGTGACGTTGCTGTGTTGGTGCAATAGGAGGGCTATGCCGGTGGTGCCGAAGCACAATTTCGTTCCGCGCTTCACTCTGTTCCCGTTCCTGAAAGAGCAGAGAGGAAGCAGCCTGCTGGAATGTGCGATCGTGCTGCCCTTACTAATTCTGCTGCTGGTCGGCGCCATCGATTTTGGGCGGGCATACTTCCTCAGCATCCAGGTGGCCTCAGCCGCGCAGGCCGGCGCGGCCTATGGAGTGCAGAGCTTCACCGATACCGCGGGCATGGTCACAGCGGCAAAGCTGAACGCGCCGTCCGTGCCATCCATGACCACGGTCGCCACCTTTGGATGTGAATGCCACGATGCCAGTGCGTCTTCGGTGTCATGCAGCAGCAATCCAACCTGCCCGCAGAACGTGGTGAACTACGCGGACGTCACCACCAGCGCGACCTACACTCCAATGCTGCCCTATCCGGGTATTCCAGCATCCATCGCTCTGCGAAGTGAAGTGCGCATGCGGGTCTCGCAATGATCCAGCAGCTTGATTTGGAGCAGCTGCAAAGAGCGTTGCGCCCGAGGTCTCCGCTTCGTGCGCTGCTGACCTGCGAGGCGGGCAGCAGCATGGTCGAATTTGCCTTGAGCATAAGTCTGCTTCTGATGGTGGTGTTCGGCATCATTGGCTTTTCGCTTGCGACTTACGCAGACCACTTTGTGGCCCTCGCCGCCCAGGCCGCCACGCGCTATGCCGCGGTACGCGGCTCCAGCTGGAGCAGCACGTGCGCCAGTGCGACAGCGACCGGCTGCATCGCAAACGCCGCGTCGGTGCAAAGCTACGTGCAATCCATCACGCCCGGCGGCGTCAGCAACCGCAACGTCAGCGTGCAGACGACCTGGCCCGGCAACACGCCGGCAGGCGGTCCATGCTTTGCAGTCGCGGGGAACAACAGCCCGGGCTGCATGGTAAAGGTGACCGTGCGATACGCCTTCAGTTTCTCGCTGCCGTTTCTACCCACCAACGCCGTGACCCTCACCAGCACCGGCGGTCTTCCGATCGCGCAGTAAAGACGCGACGGTGGTGCAGAATTCTTCAGAGCAGAATGGTCTGGTTCCTACGTACAGCTTGCCCTATGGCCGTTGGAGAGATCGTCGTGTGATCGACGGGGTGACTCCTCGATCCGTCAAGAAAGAAGGCGCTTGCAATTCGCGTCGCGTAACGCCGGCAAACCATGCAGTACGATTGCTACCTCGGTTGTCGACGATACTCGAACTGACCTCCGTTGGTGAATGTGTCAGAGAAGTTCGGACCTTCGATCAGGTAGTGGCTGTCATCAATTTGCTTCAAACGAATCGCGTCAGCGGCGCTTGCCGGTGGACGAGGTGATGTTGCGAGGATTGACGCGAACGTAGCGGAAATCCCCGAGCGCCGCACAATGACAAACGGCACATTGATTTTTAGGTCCGGCCCAGGAGCCTGGCCGGCGAGGACCTGTGTCGCGGGAGCGGGGAGCACGGACATATTGAGTTCGATCTCTCGCCGCTGGACAGCGCCTTTGGATCCACGCGAGCTTCCCGGCTCTGAGCTCGCCACGGCAATCTTGCCTTCGTTGTCCTGCTTCGATTGCGCTGGATCCGCGACGAAGCGTACATCGATCTCGTTGGCGGTTTCGCCGCTTTGCACATTCAGCAGGTGACCGTATCCGTTGGCGTTCGGATTTCCCGTCCATGGAGCCAATGCAGCCAGGGACGGCAGTGTTTCCGTCCCGGCATTGTGGTAGGCCCAGTCGAAGGTGTGCGGCTTGCCGTCAGAAGACGCGCAGTGGTCCAGAATCACAACGTACTCCGGCGTCAGCAGCATGGTCCGCTGCAGATCGGCCTGAGGGTACGCGGGACCTGCGTCGGCACGGACTGCGGCCCATCCGTCCTCCGCATGCCAGCTCAGCAACTTTCCCGTGGACTGGGCCTGCCTCTGCCCGTCGACCGAGATCGTGTTGTGCGCGATGGTCATGGCATCCCACTCGCGATGGATCGGCAGCCCATACAGCTGCGTGCCGGGATCGATGGCCAGCGTTGTGCCCTGGGAGAACAGGATGAAGGTGAGCTTGTCGTAGTGCCCGTGCCCTCCGCCATGCGGGCCAAACTTCATGATCGCCGTGAGGTCTGTCGTGGAAGAACGCAATGTCGCAAAACCTGCCTCAGGAAACACCTGGCTCTTCGGGCGGAAGGGCGGCGCGGAGGGAAGCTGATCGACACCGAACAGGAACGCCTCGCGATCGGATCGCGGTCCATGCTGCAACACGGTGAGCAGCTCCGGATCCTTGGTGGCGGCATACGCTACCTCATATAAGTAGGCCTGCTCATACAGATTTGGAGAGCCGCTATCGTTGAACGCCGGCAACCGGCCGTTCGGCAAGAGGACGCCCAGCGGGGAATGGAAGAGGCCTACCAGTGATGGCTCCTCCTTCCACAGATTGACGCCCTTTCGGCTGGCCATCTGCGCCAGCATGGTGAGCGGACGCATGGCATAGAACTGGTATCCCCATGCGCCTTCCAGCCAGAAGCCCTCATGCACGAACGCCTGCATCTGGTGGCGAAAGCCGATCGGTCCGTCGATGGCTTCCGTTACAAGAGCGCTGTCGTTCAGCGTGTATCCCACAGCGCCAATCGCGCCGTTGATCCAGGATTGAATGTTGTAGGTCGGCTCCTTGTGGGCCTTGCGAACGACCTCGGCAGACGCGCGCAGCACGTTCTGCTCAAAGTCCTGCTTTTCTGCCGCTGTGAGCACGTCCGTGCCGCGGATCAAGTCATACGTCCATGCGAGCTTGATCAACCAGATCGATTCATCCAGCGTCTGCGAGTACGCTTTGGCGCCGTTGATCCCCGGCTTGCCATTGTTGTCATGCAGGGCGTACGTGGGATACACCTTCGAATACTGCTTCAGGACGTTCGCCGCCTTCGTCGCGAACTCGATGCGGCTGGTGAATCGGTAGGCGAGAGCTTCTGTTACCACCGCCTCGGCCAGGTCATCGTTCCTGAGCTGATAGACGACATGATCGTAGGGATAACCGCTGAAGTTCTTTCCGGTGTCCGGGCAGATGTTCTGGTCGGGAGGGTGAAACTCAAGGTGCCTGCCGCTGTCCGGGCAGGCATACCAGTGGAGCCACTGGCCACCCTCCGGCGGCACCAAAGCTTCACTCAGGCCGTAGCGGTCCGTATACGATTGCGGAAAGTTCTCCGCGGCCCGGATCAGCGTGGCAAGATCGTCCTTCGCCCACGGCTCCCGTTGTGCAATGCGCAACCGGGCGGCAAAGTCTTCCTTGCTCATGAACAGCGACGGCTCCTGTCCAGGCGACGAGAGCGCGGCGCATAGAAGCAGGAGGCATAGAACGAGCGAACGTCGGAACGGGTGCATCGGCAGCCTCGGAAGTATGTCGAAGCATGCTTACCAACCTGGAGAGCGTCACACTTCCATGATGAGCTAGCACGCTTGCAGCGATCCACCTGTCGCGGCAAAATCCAGAACTGACGGGGGACGCCAGGCCTTGAGCTCAGCTCGCGCAGGTGCAACAGACTTCATCTCAAACGGCCTCGACATCCTCTTCAAGGGATTAGCAGCGGCGAACATTGTGAAATCTACCTTTTCGCAAGTTTTCAGACGCCAATCGGGGCTGGAAGCACGTTTTCAGGTGAGATTGAGACGTATCAAAAGCTTGCTCTTCCCGACCAGGCCCGCACCGCGAGAAGCTCTAACGACATCGGCGAACCGGCGACGGATTGCGCTCGCAGCAGAACTTCGAAGTACTCCGGGGCCTTATGGCCGTTTGCCGCAATAACCCTGTCTCGCATTCTGTCGCGGTCCTTGGGGTCTTCCAGAAGCTGCAGAGCAGCTTCAGTCCCTTCCATCCTAAGGCCCTGTATCAGAAGGACTTTGCCGGCTCCATTCCTTGCAGGCAAGAGAGAGATGGTCGCGTAATCCGAGCCTGAGGACCCGGTGGCGCCCACAACGTTGTACGTCTTACTTTCACCTGTCTGCGGCTTGCGGTTCAGGATGTAGCGATGTCCTAACGGAAACTCTTCCACAAACTGAAAGTTCAGCTGATCGTTGAACAGCTCGACCCACGGGTTAGAGCTTCTCGCCCCAACAAAAACAAAGTCACCGTGGCTGAGGTCGTCAGCGTTCAGGTCCTTTGCGGACTTGATCACCAGATTCTCTGAGTATGGTGCGGCGATTGCCGTGAGTGCCGCTGCCGCATGGGCGTCCGCCATCGATGTCAGCCTCGCGATGGCCAGGTAGTGAATGAGCCTCGATTCACCTTCCGTCGCATTTTTCGGCACCAGGTCTTTTGCGAAGCTTCGATCGATGTACTGGTCCAGCGGCACCAGGTGATCACCGAGCAGGCGAAGCGCATAGCCCGCATCCGCTAGCACAACCGTCGTTCGTGCATTGGGACCGATCACCTGATCGAGCGGCCATGGCGGCCGGTGCCTCGTCCTGACCGCGCTCACCCATCCGATAGCGCAAATGAGGGAGACGGCTGATAGGACTACGGCAAGAACCCACTGGTTCCCGCTGCGTTTGGCCGCTGTCCGCGGCGTCTCCAGTGCTGGTTCAGGAGTGCTCGCGACCGCAGGCCGATTCGGAGTGAAAGTGAGCGCGTAACCGCCTTTCGGCAGCAGGACCGTGTAGGGCTCAATCTCCGCTTGCGTCTGGTTGTACTCATGCAGCCGCAGGCGCAGTTGCCGAACATAGACGCGTACGGAGCTGTCCTCTGCGGGCGTGTAGTCCAGGCGCTTGTCAAAGACGGCCTTACCGATCATCTGTTCGGTCAGGCCGCTTCGCTCACCCGTCAGCGTACAACGGGCCAGGTAGCGCAGGAGCGCCGGTAGCCTGCTGGACTTCCGAAATGCGTCGCTGTCGGTGATTCGCTGGATCGCCTGCCACCGCGGGTCGGCAAGCAAATCAGAAGAGGCCGACGTAGCCTCCTCGGGCGACAAGTCGAGTTGCGGAACACTTGCCGTTCCCATCGGTACGTCCGGCGACGAGAGACTCGAACTACTCGGCAAGGTTCGGTCCTGGTTCTGCGTCGGTGAAACGGTACACCAAACAACCAGACAGTGACAACAGTAGGCGCACTGAGGGCGTAGCCGCTTCTTGGCGGGCCCTTGCACGTTAAAAGAGTAGGGAAACGGGCCAAACACGTCGTTAACAATGTTTTTGCCCGCTACGCCCTTTACAGAGGGTGAGCCATTCCGCAAACTTGCCACCGCTGATCAATGCCCGGTATGAACGCCGGGTAAAACGCCGCCCACAAATTGGATCGTCCGTGATCTTCACGAACAGTTACCAATCGACAACCATGTGCCGCTTTTCTTGGAGTCAGGTCGATGACGCGTCGCAATGTGATCTTTCAAGCAGGTAGTTCGAACGTTTGTGACACAGCCGTTCCTGGTGCGACTTTGACGGCATGGCCGTATTGGCAACCCGGGCACCTGCTCAAGGTCTGTCTTCTCGCGCTCGCCATCCTCACCTGCGTCTCCGTTGCGTCCGCGCAGAGCGGAGCCGGTTCGATCGAGGGGAGAGTCACCGATAAGACAGGCGCTATCATCCCCGGAGCCACAGTGCACGTGGTGAACAACGCGACCTCAGTCGCTACGGATGCAAAGGCCAATAACTCCGGCATCTACCAGGTGCCGGAGCTCTTCGCCGGCCAGTACACCGTCACCGTCACGGCGCAAGGCATGGGTTCATTCCAGACCAACCTTGAGCTGCTGGTCGATCAGCACGCGGTCATCAATGCGTCTCTGGCCACCGGATCTGTGAACACCCAGGTTGAGGTGACCGCAGACACCGCACAGTTAATTAATACAGAGAACGGCACAATCGCCTATGACCTGGACAGCAAGCGCATCGATCAGCTTCCTCAGAATGGCCGTCTGCTGCTTAACGAAGTCATAGGGACCACGCCTGGCCTTGAGCCGAAGGGCACAGGTGCGCTCATGGTGAACGGCCTTGAGTCCGAGTCCATGGAGTGGGTGGCCGATGGGGTGCCACTCTCAAACCGGCAGTTCGGCGGCGTCAATCAGACCCAGGGCCAGCTTCCAGACCCTGACGCCGTTTCGGAAGTTCGAATTGAGACCACCGACGTGGGAGCGAAGTACGCCACGCCTGGCGTCGCGATAATAAACACCAAATCGGGCACGAACGCCATCCACGGCTCGTTCTTTGAAACCATCCGCAACAATGCTGTCGGTATTGCAAGGAACCGGAACAATCTTGCGGCTTTCATCGCACCTCATCTCGTACGTAACGAGTTCGGCGGATCGGCTGGTGGCCCGGTAATCATCCCCCACTTCTACAACGGCAAAGATAAAACTTTCTGGTTCTTCGCCTTTGAGCGCTACTCGCTCTCGCAGAACCAGAGTGAGCAGGTTTATGTCCCGGCGGATGCATGGCGCACCGGCGACTTCAGCGGCCTGCTTTCGCTCGGCACCCCCATACAGCTTTACGACCCGGCGACCACGCACAACGACACCAACTGCAACGGCAGCGGCAAGAGTAATCCGTATTGCCGGACTCCCTTCGCCAACAATCAGATACCTGTCGGTCGCCTTTCGCCGACATCGAAAATCCTCTACGACATCACGCCCCATCCGTCGAGCGCGAACCTTCCCCAGACCGGTCCGAACCTGTCCGCAAACAATCCGATGTACACGGTGATCCCAAACTACAGCACCCGTCTGGATCACTACTTCAATGAGAACAACCGCGCCTATCTGCGATTCACCGGCATTCAACAGACCAGCGACAGCTTAAGGAACAATCCCAACAGCCCCGTAACAGTGGCCGCCGACGGTCTTCCCTACGCTGCCAGTGGACTTACGGTGACCCCAACCACCACCTATGCGGGCGCCCTCGGTTTTACGCATATCATTTCGCCGTCCTTCTTCTCCGAAACCGTCGTAAGCCAACAATGGTTTGCTCAGCATAACTTCGCAGGAGGTTGCCCTACCTGCAACTTCGAGAAGCAGCTTGGTCTGCCGAATAATTTCGGGAACACGGGCTTCCCGCTGATCGGCAGCGGCAACCTGGCCGCCAACAACGGAGGATACAGCGGCACGCAATACATTTATGGTCTCAGCCAGATCATCTGGAACGTGGATGAGAACCTGACGAAGACACTTGGGCGCCACAAGCTGGAGTTTGGCGGACGATATCGCCTGGAAAGATTTAACGACCTGCCCGACCAATCGGCTGATACAGTCAACTTCAACGGCCAGGGCACGGGCCTCATCAATCCCGCGTCACTGCCAGCCGCCACAAGCAAGCCCACCTACACCGCAACGCCGAACACGGGTGCATCGGACGCTGACTTCTTTCTTGGGAACGTCGCCAACTACGGAGTCCGTCAGTTGCCTAGCTATTTCCAAGCACACGATATGGAAATCGACGGCTACTTTCAGGACACCATTCGCGTGACCCAGAAATTGACGGTCGGCGTCGGACTTCGCTGGGAGGATCATCCTTCGGCGCTGGTCCAGAACGGTCTTTTCACCGGCTTTGACTTCAAGAACGATGCTCTTGTTCTGGGCGCGCCTTTAACAACTCTGCTCGCCAAAGGCTACACAAACCAGACGCTGATTACCTCGCTGCAAAGCCTCGGAGTGAAGTTCGAAACATCGCAAGGATCCGGCTTCCCCTCCACCCTCATGCGGAACTACCCGGAGAACTTCCTGCCACGCGTGAGCTTTGCGTTTCAGCCAAATGGCGATCACGGCGCGGTGCTTCGTGGAGGCTACGGGCGATATCTCTATCCTATCCCGACCCGCAGCTATCTTAAGTCGCCGGTCCAAAACACCCCCTTCACCTCTTCCTATACACAAGACTTTACCAATCCGGCCCAGACTCCGGACGGACTACCGAACGCGCAACTCCGGTTTCCGCAGGGAAGCGGAGCCTGGTCACAGACCAGCCCATTCCTGCCGGTATTGGGTGTAAATAGTGCGAATAACGTGAATTCATCAGCCGTGAGCGGCGTTCTTCCTGGTATCTCACTGGTAACTGATTCGCTGAACTTAGCGCCGGATGCTGTAACAAATGCAAACTTCACATTCGAGCAGCCGTTCAAGAGTAACCAGGCTTTGCGCTTGAGCTACGTGTATTCGCACGGTTCCAACCTTGACCACTACTACTATCCAAACAACTCTCCTTCAGCGTTCGTGTATGAACTGGCTACAGGCAACGCGCCAAACACGGCGAATGGCTCCATCGCAACGCGGCCTTACGACAACACAACTTGGGGCAACAACGTGGATGTGCAGAAGAATGGCTGGTCGAACTACAACGCACTGCAGGCGAACTATGAGAAGCGAGCCCGCAAGGGAGTGGCGTATCAGATTTCCTATACATGGGCGAAGGCGTTCCGCATCGGTGGCAACAGCTTTCGCGACAGCTCTACGTACCCATACGCGAATTATCAAAACGCAGCAGGCGTTGCGCCCGGCGTCAGCTTGAACACAACAGGAACCACAAACTTTGTGGCGGGCGGGCAGATCGCGCTTGCTCCTACTCTGCCTCCGCCGCCGCCATCTGGGACGCCGATTTGGGGCAGCTACCACGCCCTCATGCGATTCGAGAACTATGTGGTGGACACAAACGTACCGGAACATCATGTCCGCTTTAACGCAGTTGTCGACTTACCCTTTGGACGTAATAAGCGTTTTCTCGGTAAGGCCTCCCGCTGGGAGGATGAGCTCGTGGGCGGCTGGCAGGTTGCGGCGATTGGGCAAGTCGTCTCGCAAGCATTCTTCGTAGGAAATAGCAACTGGGGAGCAGTCAATCCGCTCCAAAGTTACAAACATGGCATGAACATCACCGACTGCCAGACCGGCATCTGCCAACGCGCGAAGCTGTGGTTCAACGGATTTATCCTGCCCTCGGCCGGCGCTATGGGGAAGATTACTGGTCTCCCTTCGGGTTACCAGGTGGGCTCCGCGGCCAGCCCAGCTTATTCCTCTCCAATCAACTTCGCGTATACCACCACCCCCGGAACCATCCAAGCCACCAACAACAATGTCAACGTCGTCACGCCCAATGGAACCATTCCCAACGTCACTTACTCTCCGGGACCTTCTACGGTGAATCCGTTTTCACGCACAGAACTGCGTGGACCGTATAACTACAACGCAGACATATCCTTGTACAAGGTCTTTCCAATCAGAGAAGGTATGTTCCTTCGAGTGAATTTCGATGCCTTCAATGCGTTCAATATCCAGGGATACAACAATCCCAGCACGACTTCCGGCATCATTGACCTTGGTGCAAACGGACAGACCAATTCTTACTGGACACCGCGTCAGGTTCAGATTTCGGCGCGCTTCACCTTCTGAAGCGATTCACTGTAAGCAGCGTTCGCTCAATGCCGGCTGGGCGCTTGCTTCGTGACCATCGACCTCCGATGCTGCCTGTCTGCTCTAACGTATTTGGCATGTCTGAGTGCAGAAAGAACAGGATCATCATGCGACAAATCATAAGCAGACTGCGTACGGCGCCGGTGCGGTTCCTCATTGCAGCGTTTACGCTGTTTCTTAGCGCCGTACTCTTGGCGCGTCCGTTGTTATCGCAGACTACTCACCCAGGGCCGAGCAGAGCCAAGGCCGATGAGGTCGCCGGATATCTGGAACAGCAGCCTTCAGGCTTCGGGCGGCCTTGTTCCGATCGCGCGAGCTGGGCTCCGCTGGCGGGCCGACTCGAGAGCTTCGTGGATGAGGCTCAGCACGTCGTGAAGATACCTTTACCACGCTTCGATTCGGACGCCTACCTGCAATTCAGCAAAACGGGCGACCGGCGGCCGATGGAGAAGAACGCGAATGAGCGCAACCGCCAACTTATCCCCTTGGTACTGGCCGAGTGCGTCGAGTACAAAGGGAGCTATGTACCGCACCTGGCGGAGGTCATGGACAGCTTGGCGGCAGCTCCATCCTGGACGCTTTCGGCCCACGACCCGCAGCTGCTCAATCTTCATGGCGACCGCTACTATGTCGATTTGGGTGCAGCCGACCTGGCCGACAACCTCGCCGAAGCGCTCTATCTGCTGGGCGACAAGCTTCCCGCGACAACCCGGTCGCATGTCTTGAACGAGATGGAACGCCACGTCTTTGCGCCGATGCGGAGCTCCTTTTCTACAGGTGGGAAGCCCTCGGATCACAACGGCAACTGGTGGCTCTACGCTGACATGAACTGGAATGCAGTTTGCCTGAAGGGCGTCACGGGCGCCGCTCTGGCTGTGCTGCCCAGTGTGGAGGACCGAGCGCTGTTTGTCGCAGCCGCAGAGGATTTCATCCATCACTATGAGAATGGCTTCAACCCTGACGGTTATGACACCGAAGGGCTCACTTACTGGAATTACGGCTTCTCGCACTTTATCGAGTTACGCGAAAACCTGGTGCGAGTGACAGGTGGCAAAATCGACTTATTGCGAGACCCGAAGATGAGGAAGGTTGCTCTGTTCGGTACTAACTTTCCGATGATGCCAGGCAACGCCGCAGCCTTTGGCGATGCGGGAGTCATGCCGCAGCCGGACCGGCATTTGCTGGAGATGATTGAGCACATCTTCCAGATACCCGCGAGTGGCAATGGGGCAAAGGAGGTGAACTCGAGCAATCATGAGGGTCTGACGGCGATCGCACTTGATCTCTTTCCGCTGAGCGATGATACGCTGCCCACGCCCCCGGAATTCATCCGCAATGAACTTTACACTTACTATTCTGACTCCGGAGTACTTGTCTCCAAACCCGCGCCAGGGCAGAACATCGCAGTGACGATTAAGGCCGGTGGGAACACGACTCACAGCCACAATGACATCGGCTCGTTCGTCATAGGGCTTTACGATGTGCAGCCTGTCGGTGACCCTGGCGGTCCGAAGTTTTACACAGCAGCAACGTTCGGCCCGCATCGCCTGGATGCCAGACTCCTTAACTCGTTTGGTCATCCCGTTCCGGAGATCGATGGTCAGCTTCAGGTCGACGCGACCACAGTTAAGACGAAGGTCTTGTCACATGCGTTTTCAGCCGGGGAAGATCGGATCGCAATCGATCTGACTGCCGCTTATCGTGTCGCACAACTTGAGCAGTTGACACGAACACTCGTACACAGTCGGCGCGATAGCGGGAGCATCGTGGTCTCCGATGAGTTTCGCCTGACAAAGCCGGCCGTTATCAGAGAGTCCTTGCCGACCTACGGCATTTGGCAGAAGCTCGACGAGCACACGCTCCTTTTCTCCCTAAACGGCAGGCGATTACGAGTAACGATTGATGCTCCTAAGCCGGTAACGTTCACGGAGACAGCGGTCGATTCTGAGGGACGGGAATTCAAACGCGTATCGGCGCAGGTTGTGCTAGAAACTTCCGGCACAGTCACGATGCACTTCACACCGGCAGCTCCGTGAGAAACGAGGATCGCCAAAGTCGCCGCGAAGCGCCGAATATACCTAGGCGCAGAGTGAACAATCGATTCTCGTAGACACCAGGTCGATTGTTGCCGTAGCCGATCAGCTTAGGAGCACTACAAGGTGACTGAAGTACCCAGCCGCTTATGGTCACTAACGAGAGTCATTCCATTTCTGAATCGGAGACGAAAATTCTGTTTGGCGCTGGCTGCTGAAGTAGCACATTTCGACGCGTTGTGGAACTACCCTGAAAGCGCGCATCCGCGCTCTTTAGGAGACTCACAATGACAAAGAAGTTCGTTCTCTCAATCGCCCTCGGCTGCATCCTCTCTGTCACCAGCTCGCCTGTAAGGGCTCAGGCCGGTATACAAGCTCAGGCTGTTGGCGGATCGAACCCCACGCCCCAGGCAGTCGGCGGCTCAAATCCCACTCCGCAGATCGTGTCGTGGTGGGAGCTGATACTTGGAGCACTTGGATATTAGGAATGATTGAGCGGAGCGGATACTCTTTGAGTGGGACCGGGAGAATCTGTGAAGCTATCCCTGATGGCGTTGCTTCTGTGGGCGGTGGGGTCTGCACTGAACGCCGCCCTTGTGATCGTGCTGCTCTACAAGCAGCGCTGGAAAGCTTTCCCGGCGTTCACTGCATGGATGGTCTTTCAGCTGGGTTTCACCGCAGCATGCTTCTTTGTGTATCGCTTCGAGACAAAAGAAGTGTATCGCTGGGTCTATTGGCTCGGTGCGCTGGTCGATTTTGTGTTGCAGCTCGCCGTGGTTCTGGAAATTGCATTTCACGTGCTCAGGAGGAACGGAGAATGGGTGGAAGGCGCCAGAGGCGCCGTTTTACCCTTCGCGATCGCCGGTCCGGTTGTCGCAGCAATGATGGCTGTGACGATGACGCCTGCCGCGCCGAATCTACTGAACTCGCTTGCCGCGCGTGCCAGCCTTTTCACCACAATACTGATCTGCTTTTTGTTTGCGGCAGTGGTGCGGGCGTCGCAACGGCTCGGGCTCGATTGGGTAAGTCACGTAGCCCGTGAAAGCTATGGCCTAACGCTATGGACCCTGGCTGCGTTCGTCACGGACACGCTGCACGCTTATTGGCGCACGATGGGGCACTTCCAGGCGCTTGAAAATATTCGGATCGCGTTCTTTCAGGCGTCACTCTTGTACTGGTGTGTGGCCTTCTGGATCCCAGAAGCGGAGCAGAGGCCAATTTCGGCCCAAATCAATGAGCGCTTGAGATCACACTTGTAAGCGACTATTATTTCGTAATCGCAGCGCACAAGGTCCCGCCCGACTGGAGTCTATCCCGCCATGCTGTACCTCACGGTTCTTTGCTGTCTCGT
>CAZZVI010000009.1:23147-35791 GCA_964657335.1 uncultured Terriglobus sp. | reverse complement strand
CGGACTCATAACCCGTAGGTCAGTGGTTCGATCCCACTCACCGCCACCAAACTCACATTCAAGGGCAACCACTCGGGTTCAACGATGGCCCTACTCCCGGTTCTGTGTGCAAAGGTCCTCTAAAGAGGTTTGCACGTTCATTGAAATCTCAACTACGCGAGGCAACAGCAAAGGGCAACCGATTGGGACGCGAGGGTTTTGTCCCACCAAAGGCACTTTGATGCCTCTGACGGACTCCGCAAGCCGCGCGCTACTTCCTAGTGTCAGATGAAACGTCTCTTTGTGTCTTTCTCTGGAGGTTTTCGATCAGAGGCGAAAATGGTGGCGCATGCTGGGTTAAGGAAAGCGCCGTTCACTCGGGGCTTTCCCGGGAGTGAGTCTCAAGCAAGCCCGGCGTCGGCGAGATGAAGCCAAACGCGCAATCGTCGCGCATCGATCCTAGTGAGCAGCGTAAGATGCAGAACCTGACCGGCCTTAAGAGGCTGAAAGTAGTTTCGAGCTCATGTCCAGAGAATGGCTCTCGAGATTCTCCTTGTCGCCGACGCAAGTCCGCGTAGATGCCTTGTCGTTCGTCTGGAGAGAGTTTGAAGCCGATTCCGCCAAGTCCGGGAAAAGCCTGCTATGCAGGTATCGATGTTTCGGGGTCTCGCCGTTCCAGCACAAACTATACCTTTGCTTTATCCAGACCACCGGGCCACCAGTTCCAGTGGCCTGCAAGGCGAAGGAGCGCCGGACCAATGACGATTCGCACGATGGTCGCGTCGATCAAAACAGCGATTGCAAGTGTGAAGCCGATCATCTTGACGACCAGAAAGCTGCCAAAGGTGAATGCCGCGAAGACCACGATCATGATGGCGGCAGCGCTCGTGATCAGGCCTGCGGTTCGAGCCATGCCCTCTGGTATCGCCTCCAGTTCACCCAGGCCGCTGCGCCTTGCTTCAAGCACGCGTGCAACGAGAAACACCTCGTAGTCCATGCTCAGTCCGAAGACGATGGCGAACGTCACAATCGGGACGAGCGGAAAGATGCTGCCCGTACCGACGGGCACGCCAAGAAACCTGATGCCATGGCCGTCCTGGAAGACAAGAACCAGGGCTCCAAAGGCGGCAGCGACAGAAAACAGGTTGAGCACGATGGCTTTCACCGCGACGAAAATGGAACGGAAGCCGGCGAGAAGCGCCAGCAGCGTACCGCCAACAACCAGGCCCAGAACAAATGGGAAGTGTTGTCGAACGATGGTTTCGTAATCAGCATTCAGCGCTGGAATGCCGCCGACCAGGAGAGTTGAACCAGGCACCCCGGTCAGAGTGGGTGCGCCGACTTTGCGAAGCTCCCGCACCCAGTCGACCTGATCGCGCAGTGAGACTGTCGCCTTGGGCAGCACTTCCACCAGCGCAGCATGTCCGTCGCTGCTCAGCAGCGTACGTCGCGTCTCCCGCGACAGTTCAAGCAACGACTGCCGGTTGCCCTCGGCGATGGTTGTAATGGAAATGACGCGATCCGTGCGAGGATCCTTGGCTAATCGCTTCGTCAGGCCGTCCAGCGCCTTCCAACTCGCGTCGCTTTGCGCAATGGAGTCATTCGGCAGTTCGACGATGATGCGCAACGACTCGACGATGCCGCCCCTGTCCATCCCTTCAAGAGCGTGCAGCGCGTGCACGGATTCAGCTGATTGCGGCAGCCAGTCACCCTGGGGAACGCTGGTATCCAGATGCCGGACCTGCCAGGCAAGCAGCAACAAGGGAACACCTGCCAGCACCAGGGCCATCCAGGGGTGAGCAACAATGATGTTGCCCCATTGCCGCCAGCGCACTCCGGTATGCTCGGCCCGGTGCGCATCCAGCTTCGGCGCGAAGGGCAGGCGACCCAGGTCGATCCGCCGGCCAAGTAGTGCCAGCACCGCCGGGACAAGCGTGTTGGTCAACAGGACGCTGAGCCCCGCCACGAGAAATCCCGCTATGCCAATGGATCGAATCTCGCTGATCGGCACCGTGAGCAGCGCAAGGAATCCGATGCCGACGGTCGATGCTGAAATCAGCAGAGTGTGACCTGCCTGGTGCGCCGCAATGAGCGCCGCCTCGGAGGCGTCCATTCCCGTCGAGATCGCCTCACGAAACCGGCTGACCATCAGCAGACCGTAATCAATGCCGAGTCCTAGTCCAAGCATGGTCGCCAGGTTCTGAACTAGGATCGACAGGTGCCACCGATGGGCCAGAAATCCCGTAATGGCAAGTGTGGCTGCAATCGCAAGCTGCCCAACGGCCAGCGGAATCAGCGCTGCCATCAGGCTGCCGAACGCGAACAACAGGAGCGCCAGCGTCGCCGGAATGACGAGGCTCTCACCGCGGCGCACGTCATCTGCACTTGCCTTGCGGATGTCGAAGTTCAGCGGAATCTCACCGGTGAGCTCGAGCTTCACCTCTGGATAGCGGACCTTGAGCCCATTCTGAAGCGAGGAGGCCAGCTGGTGGAGCCCCGGAACGAGAGACTCTACCGTTCCGCCAGTCGAGGCGAGGCCGACCAGGATGTATGTTCCGCCACCCTTGCCAAGGAAGATGGGATCGCGCAGGTCAAGATATGAGACGACGCCGGAGACACCGCTCTGTATCTTCAATGCAGCGACGATCGTCTCTAATGCTTTCGCACCGGCTCCGGATTCTGGTGAGGGCAATCCTTCCACCACCAGAACGACGCGATCCACGAACGGCGACCGAAAGCGATTTGCCAGCTGATCCTTCACGGTTTCGGCCTGGCTGCCTTCCACGCGGGTTGCAGTCTCAAGCGAACGCTCTGCGTGGAAGGAAAAGGGCAGCAACACCAGCGCAGCCGCAAGAACGATACCAGCCACCAGGAGCCGTCGAATAGGCATGGAACTCATCTAGTCATAGACGCTGATTTCCGCCGATGAACCGCAGGCGGAAACGAATTTCGCGTGTGTGGCTCGTTCGAACGCGATGCTTCTGACGCTCAACGCGACTTGCGCATCCAAAGGTGGGTATTTACTCGCCGAGCGCCGCCGAGCTATACGCCGTGCTGTGTTTCATCGCGAGTCAGGGGGCCATGATTCGTACCTTACTGCTTTTTGCGATGCTCGCCTTCCAGTCCGGAGCCCCTGCCGATCCGCGCATCGGCTCATGGACGCTGGTCTCCGCGCACTCCAGCATGGAGCCGGCCAATCGGCTCTCAATCACGCCTGTCGGAGACGGCACGCATGTCGTCATGTCGGGTGAGACTCATCTCGACTTCACGGCGAACACGAAGGGGCACCAAGGCGCCGCACCCGGCAATCTTGGCTTCAACCAGATTGAGATGCACCGTGTCGACAAGCACGAGGTCGAGGTGAAGGAGAAGAAGAACGGCGTTCCCGTCGCCACGGTGCGTGAAAAGCTCTCGGATGACGGAGACGAGTTGACGAGCACCACGTTATCCCCGGGTCGGCCGTCCCAGATCACCGTGTGGACGCGCACAGGCGGTGCAAAGGAAAAGAAAGACCCATTCGCGGGTGACTGGACGCAGGATCTGAGCAGGACTCGTATGCGGCAGGGATCGAAGCTCAAGATTGACGCAGACCCCGGTGGCGGCGTGCGTTTTGAGGGCGACTACACCTACACCGCGCGGTTTGACGGAAAGCCGTATGACCTGAAAGATTCGCGCAACGACACGATTGCGCTTCAGCTCGTCGATCCGCACACGGTGGATACGATCTCGCGACGCGACAACCAGGTCACACAAAGGGACCACTGGCAGGTCTCGGCTGACGGACGGGAGATGACGCTCACCAGCACGGCAACGCTGGAGACCGGGCAGCACCTGAGCGAGAAACTGGTGTTCAAGAAGCAGTAGCGTACAGCGCCTTGGGCTCGGTGAGTGCGTCGCTCTTCGGCTCCGCCTCGCTGCGAACCGTGACGGAGATGATGCCCTTACGGTTCATGAACTTCAAAATGCCGTTCACGGTCTCTTCAAGCGACGGGTCGGGTCTGCCCCATGAGGAAGCATCGCGTGCCGCCTGATACGTGGAACTGTCATAACGTTTGAATTCCATCGACGAAATGTTGTCGACCGAGCCCACAAGGAAATCCAGCAGAGGGAAGAGCAGATCTTCCTTGCGGCAGCGACGGATCAGCTCAGGGACAAACTCTGGCAAAAGGAACGATTCGAACTGCCGGCCGGTTGATTCCGTGATCAAGCGGGTGATGTCGCTCATATTCGAGTATTCATCCCGCACCACGTGGAAAGTCTGGTTCGCCGTGCCCGGGCTGGTCGAGATCGCAACGATGTTGTTCGCCACGATGTCTGCCGGAACGAAGCTGACCTGGTTGAGCGTGTCCACGCCAATACCATGATTCACCATGAAAGCAACCAGGCGGACGGCGATATCGAAGTTATTGCCGCCGCCATCGACGGAGGGGCTCACGAGAGCCGGCCGGAAGACCCGCACCGACAGTCCCTTGCGCTGAGCCTCGAAGACCACGCGCTCCGCGACCCATTTCGTCTGGCTGTAGCCGAAGTCGAGCAGCTCCATGTTCGCATTGGAGTCGGTCTCATACAAAACGGCCTTCACTGCCCAGCCGAAGATGAACGTTGTTGAGATGTAATTGAATTCCTTCGCTCGGCCTTCGAAGGCCAACCGCAGGATCTCATTCGTTCCCAGCACGTTGGCATCGCGCATCATTTCGTAATTGAACAGGTAATTGACTGTCGCACCGTTATGGAAGATGGTGTCGATTTCGGCAGTGAGAAAGTCCCATGTCTCCTGCATCAGTCCCAGGCTGGGCTGTCCCAGGTCGCCGCACACGGGCACAATGCGAGCCTCGAACATCTCCATCACATCTGCCGGGACAAACCCGATGGAGTCCATCGCGGCCCTGAGGCGTTGCTTGCCCTGGATTTCGTCAGAAGCGCGGACGAGCACATGGATCGCTGCATGTGTCTGCTCAAGCAGGCTCTTCATCAGAAACGGCCCAATAAAGCCGGTGCCGCCGGTGAGCAGGATGTGACGCGCAGACGGTATCTCCGGCAGAGCGGTAGGCGCGGGCAGTTCGAAGAGCAGCTTCGTGTCCTCGCGCATCATCTGCATCTCCAGCGCGTTCTGCTCGCGGCGGAAGTCCGCGAGGAACGTGCGCAGGTGAAGGATCGCCTCTTCCGGCGCGTTCTCCAACTGGTCGGCCAGGCTGAACAGCTCCGCCACGCTGACTCGCAGGACCAAGGCGATGTCGACCTGCCGCGCCAGCAACTCGGCGCCCTTGTCCTTGAGCAATTCCTTCAGCTCGTGCATGAAGACGACCAGATCCAGCGAATCCAGTCCAGCCTCGACCAGGTTGTACGACTCTTGCCCGGTCAGGTTGTAGCGCGCCTTCAACTCGGCAAACGGAGAACACATATCGACTGGAGATTGTGCATGCCCAGCGTCATGGTCCGGTGTGAAGTCGGAGAGCACCGTGAACTCACCTGCCATCCACATCTGCCGGGTCTTGTGACGCATGATCTTGCCCGAGCTGGTCCGGGGCACGGCACGTGGTGCGATCAGGGCAACCATCGCAACTTCCACATTCAGATAGTTCCGCACAGCCGCGGCAATCTTGCGCGCGTCCGGCAGCACCTTCGGGTTCTTCACCTCTGCAACGACCGCTAGTGCCGGTTCATTGTCTTCGTGGATCTGGAATGCAGCAACGCAGTTGTGCCGGATGAGGCTGGACGACTTCTCAACCACGTTCTCAATGTCGTGAGGATAGTAGTTCTGCCCGCGGAGGATGATCATGTCCTTGATGCGGCCGCAGACGTAGAGTTCACCGTCGTGCATGAATCCCAGATCGCCGGTGCGCAGATAGCCTTCCTCATAGGGGCTGTCATCGGTAAGCCGCGCACGGAACTGCTTCAGTGTTAGCTCGGGATTGTTCCAGTACCCCTGGCACTTGCCATTTCCCGCAAGCCATATCTCTCCGATGCGTTCCGGTCCGAGCGCGAAGTGACCCTCAGGATCGACAATCTTCACATCGAGACCTGCGAGCGGGACGCCGCAGCTGACAATCTGCTTGGCTCCATCGATTTCGGAGACTTCGGTCGTCATGCGGGCCCTGCCAAGCGCCAGCGCGCGCTTGCTGACAGAGACGATGTTCCGGCCATGCAGTGTGACCGCAAGCGTGTTCTCGGCCAGGCCGTAGGCGACGTAGAAGCTCTCAGCTTTCAGCCCGTAAGGCTCAAACGCCTCCAGAAACCGCGTGTATGTATCCGGCTTTACCGGTTCCGCCGCGCACATCAGCACGAGCAGGGAACTCAGGTCGCACGCCTCCAGCGACTCCTTGGGCAGTCGGCCGGTCCGCAGGCAGTAGTCATACGCGAAATTAGGCGCGGCGGTCGAGGTGGCGCGGTACTTCGACATCGTCTCGAACCAAAGGATTGGCCGCTGGATGAAGTCCATGGGTGCAAACCCGTAGGTCGTACCACCCATGAGTGCGGGGTACAGGTAGCAGCCGATCAATCCCATGTCGTGGTACTGCGGCAACCATGACACCACGATGGGTGCTTCGTTCTCGATCACCAGCGGACACGTTGCCAGGATGTTTTCGTGCGAAACGATGACGCCTTTCGGCTCCATCGTCGACCCTGACGTGTACTGCAGAAAAAGAATCTTCGACGGGGCGATGGATGGCACATCGCCCGCCGCGTCGGAAAACGTCTCAGTCGCGATCCATGGCAGGCCGGAGATGTAGTCGACATCGATGCCCGACGCTGAGACACCGCTGCGGGTAAGGTTCGTCTTCAGGGAGGCGTGATACTCCCTGCTTGTTAGGATGCCGGCCGCCTGGCAATCCTTCGCGATGTGAACCATCTTGTACAGCGCGCTTTGAAAGCCGCGAGAGCTGGGCGGATAGACCGGCACAGGAACCAGGCCGGCGCGCACGCAGGCAAAAAACGCGCAGATCATCTCCAGCCCGGGCGGGTAGGCAAGCAACAGCCTGTCGCCCGCTGCGAAACGTCCATCGCTCAACAGGTGCCCGGCGATAGCTTCCGCGCGCGAGAGAAAGGAAGCATACGTATAGCTTTCAATTGGATCGCCGTCCACGTCGAGGTACGAATACAGAAGCTTGTGCGGGTGCTCCTCTGCAAGGGTCCGCAGTTGGCACAAAATCGACGGCGTGATCAATCAGCGATCCTCCAGAAGGTACGCAACGGAGTTCACAAGTGAACGATCGCGCTGTGGCAGCCAGCTTTCCTGCGTGGAGCTATGGTAGCAAAGCATCCCGCTCTGCCATGCGCCGCCTTCGTGGATTGTGCGGTCACATTCGCTCTACAATCGTTATACGAGCTGGTGGCGTGGCCTAACCCACCCTTTCTGCAGAGGTGCCGGTGAGGTTCGAAGCGCAAACGATGATCGCTGAAGCACCGGACGCGGAAGATCTTGTGCCGCCGGAACCCGCCGCGCCGCCACCGGGCACCGGACCTGCCAGTGCGTCTTCGTCTCCCACCGCATCTTCGTTTCCGAAGGTTCTGCGCCGGCGCCTGGAAAGCTTCTTTGCGGAGGCAGGGCTCTCTCCCAAAGCAGACGGCACCATGTGGAGCAAGATCGCGTTCGGCATGGCAGTTCTAGCGGGCAGCTGGATCGCCTTGTATGCGTTTCATCCCGCTTCATGGGCGTTTGTTGCCCTCTACCTTCTTGGCGGACTTGCGCAGACCTTTCTCCTGTTGAACATTGCCCACGACAGCAACCACAACGCAATCTCGTCGCGTCCGGCGATCAACAAGACGCTCAACTACGTCTTCGATCTTTGCGGCATCAGTTCTTACATGTGGCGCATTCTGCATCATCGGGGACACCACTCCTGCATCAATCTGCACGGCGAAGACGACGCGATCGAGGGACGAGGTCTGTTTCGCTTTACCCCCCACGATCCTCGAACGCCGCTGCACCGTTTCCAGCACATCTACGCGCTGTTCCTGTACGCGCTGTTCTCGTTGGAGTACGTGTTTGTGCGGGACTTTCAGAGCTTCTTCGCCCCGGCTCACGACTATCTCACGCGAAACCGGCACCCTCTCCGCGAATACGTCATCCTGTTCGCAGGCAAGGCCTTCTATCTCACCTACATGCTCGTACTGCCGGTCCTCGTGATGAAGGAGTCGGTCTTACTGGTGGTTGCCGCGTTCTTCCTTGTTCACCTGGTCGTCGGCCTGAGCGTTGTGCTGGTCTTTCAGACGACTCACGTGATCGAGGAGACGTATTTCCCCCTCCATCGCAGTGAGTTCGAAAATGGCGTTTATCACGTCTTTGCCACCACCGCCGATTACGCGACAGAGAACCCGATTGTCGGCTGGCTTGTGGGTGGACTCAACCACCACGTCGTACACCATCTCTGCCCATACGTGTGCCACACCCACTACGCTCCCTTGACGCGGATCGTCAAGGAGACCGCCGAGGAGTTCGGTGTGCCGTACCGGCAACACGCAACTATGACGGGGGCGGTCCGGCATCATCTGCTGCTGCTGAAGCAGCTGGGAAGCGAAAATTGATCCACCAGAAAGGCCGGGCATGACCTCGTCCACGCTCATCCCTGCTGTTTCCCGCATGCGTTCGCTTGCGGACTCGCGCGCCATGGCCGACAACCCGGTGCAGGTCCTATGCAAGTACCGCGACGAGCTTGGTGATACCTTTCGCTTCTACCTGGGCGGTATCAAGGAAGCCATCGTCACCATCGACCCCGCAGTGATCGAGCACGTCCTGAAGTCCAACGCCGCAAACTACCGCAAGTCCGAGATACAGGTAAAGCGGATGGGCCATTTTCTCGGCAAGGGTCTGCTCACAACCGAGGGGGAAGCCTGGAAGACGCAGCGCCGCCTGATCCAGAAAGGTTTCGACCGCAAGCAGCTCGATGCGCTGTCCGTCATCATGCAGGATTCTGTCGCTGAGTCCCTGAGAGACTTCGACACACAGATCCATGACGGTCCCGTCGATATTTACCCGCACCTGATGAAGATTACGTTCGCCATGGTCGCCCGGTCGCTCTTTGGCGCACGGCTCAAGGACGAAGACATTGAACTTGTCAGCAAGACCATCTGCACGGTGCAGGAATTCATCGTTCGCCAGACACTGCAGCCCTATCTGAACCCATGGTTCGAGATCTCCGGTGAGCTGCGCAAGCACGAAGAGATGCGCGCCAGAGCGGACGCCGTGCTGATGGCCTACATCAAGCAGCGGCGCAATGAAGCGCCCGGTGCTGACCTGCTGCAGACGCTGATGGATGCGCGCTACACGGACGGCGAAGGGATGACCGACGAGCTCATCCTGAGTGAGAGCATGCAACTGCTCGTCGCCGGCCATGAGACGTCGTCCAACGCCCTTTCATGGTTGCTCTACCTCCTGAGTTCACGGCCCGATTGCCTCAATCTGGTTCGCCAGGAGTTCGAGGACGTGCTCGGTGATGCCCCGCTCGGTCACGCCGATGTCCTAAAGCTCACATTCACGACGCAGGTCATTCAAGAGGCGCTTCGTCTGTATCCGCCGTTCTGGATGGTCGATCGGGAGGCCATCGCAGACGACCATGTCGGCGACGTCGTCATCCCTGCCGGCTCCATGGTCATTGTTCACGTGTACGGCGCCCACCACGCGTCGAGACACTGGCCCGATCCAGAGACGTTTGATACCGATCGGTTCCTCAAGGGGAATGAGAAGCTTCGCACGCCGTTCACGTACCTGCCGTTCGGGGCCGGACCTCGAACCTGTATCGGCAGTCACTACGCGATGCTGCAGATCCTCATGATCTTGAGCGATCTCCTCAGAAGGTACGACTTCAAGATGGCTCCCGGCCAGACGATTGAAGCTCAACCGATGGTGATCCTGCGGCCAAGGCATGGCATCCGTATGACATTCACGAACGCGCTGGCACGCGCTTCGTGTGTCGTGTAGTTTTTGCTGGCGTATCGAGCTATGTGCAACGTACCGCTTTCGAGCTCTTCCGCGAAACGTTGCGCCGGAGCTCTTAGTTTGGCGCAAGACAGGCTCCGTAGTCTTGGTTTATCTTTTCCACCGCAAAACATGATCACCGCTAGAGTCGCCTTTGACCTTTCTTCACTCTTCATCCGTGAAGTTTGAGTCTGTCGCCGACCTTTACGTCCGCGAGATCGCCTTCGCGGTTTTCGTCGCTTGTGCGTGGTTCGACTCGTTCGAATTCGGAACTATGCACCCCTGCAATATGTGGTGGCTATGGTGGACGGCAAGGGTCACCCCGGCCGTAGTGCCGACAAGAACAGTGGCAATAGCGGTGACGGAAAGGCCGACACCGCAGCTGCGATGTTGCGTTTACGTGGAGTGCACGTGAGATGACCGGGAGCTAGGTCTGCTGCAGTTGTCGTTCTATAGGTTCCTTTCGCTGACACCAAAACGATTTCTTAAGTTGAAGCATCCCGCCGTAGCTTCGCGGTGGCAAACACAGATGTGTGGCCATGCGTGCTCATCACCTGACGAAGAAGCATAGCGCTTCTTCGTCAACGGTTGTGTTCTGAGCCTGACCAACAGCCATTTACCGCTGTGCTTTACGAAGACCTCGGTGAGCACGCTCCGTCCAGCGGGCAAGACTTGACCGGAAGGTGAGGTGAAGCCATCCGTTGTCTGGACGAAGTTCGCCGCGACGTAGCTGTGTGCGATCATTCTTAGCTGCGCGCTTTGCGGCTCGTGTACCTGCCATTTTTTGGACGTCGTCTTGTGAAATGCATTCAGAGCGTTGTAGACCTGCTCCTATCTGAGCGAAGCTCATCCGCAGGTAGCCGGTGGAGTTCTGTGCCCTCAGAACAGCGGCGAACAGCATCGCGAGCGTGACGGTAAGAACCCCGCTGCGAAAATACCTTTTAAGGAAGGACCCTTCTGCGTACCTTTGTTGTGGCAAGCGCCGCGCCTCCAACAAAGGATGCGTTGCTGTTGTCCAGTACGAGTCTCTAGGTTTGACTAACGACGGATTATCGAGCGAGATGGGATCGTCCAGATCGGCCTGCATCTTCTTCAGTCACGCGATCATTTCGGCCTTGGCTGCCACGTAGGCTGGGTCATCCACCACGTCGTGCATTCCCCAGGGATCTTTCTTCAGATCGAATAGCTGGAATCGCCGGAGGGCACTAGTGAAGATCAGATTGTGATCCTTTGTGCGAAGGCTGCGCTGCAGCGCCTCTCTGGTCGGCGCTTGGAAGTAGTAAGGATGAGCCTGTTGACTCCAGACTTAGCAGTCCTTCAATAGTCCTAAGGCGATTACCTCTACTACCTAGACACCTGTAGTGGGAACCTCGCCGATGCAAAAACCGACGGCACGCCGGCATGTTGGCTGGACCCTCCTCTCCCAAACGACCAACGGTGAATAAGCTGGTCAGTCCATGCCGGATAGTGGCGCCAGACACTGGCCTCAGGCAAGCCCCTCAACAACCGAACGCTGAAGCTAGCGCCTGACGGGAGAACGATGAAAGTTTGGCTCGGTGACGATGAGAGCCAGTATCAGATTCTCGACACGCGGTAGGACCCGGAGCGTTAAACCGCGTCGTGCTCTTGCTCATCTCCGATGAACTTTTCGACTGGCAGCCATGGATCTGAGTCCTCTAACATTGCCGCCTAACTTGGAGGATCAACTGGTCCAGCCGGGATTCCATCTCTGTCGTCCCTTTATCTACCATGACCGCATGCCGTTCCGCGATCCGATGCAGTGATTTCGGCAACTCACCCTTCGTTAATTCCTTGAGGCCGTGGTAAACCGGTATCAAAAGTTTATTCAGTCGTAACGCCTCCTCCACCTCCTTGCGGAAGTAACTGTTCTCGTCCAACAGTTTTGGCAAGGCCCCTCCTCCCGCCACCATCACTACAACATCTGAACGCCTGATCTCCGATAGCATGCGAGTCACAAAGTTCTCTCCCAGTACGTTGGACTCCACATCAAAATACACGTGATCGAAGTGGCTTACCAATCGATTCCTTACAAGACGGGCAAAGGCACCATCGTCCCGCGCATATGACACAAATATCTTCGGCGCAGCGGCAGAATCCGCAGCCTTGGTCTGATTTCCGCTATCGTAAACCTCGCGAGTCGTCGCACTCCAGACAGATTGGAAATGATCCACAAGCGGTTCAAACAGCGGACTGTGGCGAGGGCTCATGATGATCGGGCCCACCTTCTGCCTGTGCAGATACAGCGAAAAGAACGCCAGATCCTCAACAATATTGATCCGACCTGGCACCCAACACGGCGACGCGGCAACGGATATGCGACCATGCGGATTCTTTGCGTGAAAGTCCGGCAAATACCCGGAATCCGAAGATATACATCACCCCGCATGGGAACCGGGAGCGCTCAAGACCTTTGACGCAAGAAGAGGTATTCGCAAACAACTTCGGTGAAGTCAGAATTCGCGAATGCTGCCCGCTAATCACTCTGCAATCGCAAATGCCGGTCAAATCCGCGAATCTGGTCAAGGAGCTTTCTGGTGCCTTCATCCGGAGGCAGATTCGAACACTGGTGGTCCCACAGCAAAATCGGATCGAGTAATCCTCGCCCAGTCCGGCGCGCACCGCATTCAGATAATCATTTAAGGTTGCGCCGCCGTTAAAGCTCATGTAACGCACATCTTTCGCAAACTGTCCCGTCGGGTCGAGCACGAACGGATACTGTTTGCCGTTC
>CAZZVI010000009.1:18887-23137 GCA_964657335.1 uncultured Terriglobus sp. | reverse complement strand
CAAACTGCCCAGTGCTCTTCCGTCGTGCCGATTCCCGCCCGATGAACGACAACATCTCCTCTGTATCACGGAAGAAATGCAGATTGCGGATCGTTGGCGCCACGCTGCCTGAAGCTGGCGGCTCAGGGTCTGCTCGGAGCGGCACGTGAAACATTTGCAGTGGACCTTGAAACCGTCCCAGTCGCACCTCGCCGATAGGCCGAACCAACGCTGGATCATCGACGTGCCGCCGCGCATGATGCGAAATAATCAACAGGTTGTCCGGAACGGCTTCCAGGTAAGCGTTTGGACGCTCCCCCAACGGACCCGTCACGCGGATGCCTGCCCTCGGAGTCACCGTTTGCTCAACGCTCGAATGGCCGGAATCCACCACTAAACGCATCGGCCGGAACTTAGTCCGCACGAGCCCGTCGAAATCATCATCAGCTGTTGCGATTACTTCGCGATATGCAGCAAGTAAGCCTGCCGCATAAGCCATCGCAGAGTCTATCGAAGCAAAATATACGGATACGGCTGCGCTCAGCCTGATCAGTCCGCAAGCCGGGATGAGCAAGCCCCTTTGCTCCGCTGTATCCACAGCGACGTCAAATGGAGCAGCCGACAAGTCCGCACCGTCGAAGACTGGTGCCAGACTTGCCGCTACGACATGCAGCACTGCCTGCGTCGCCATTACGCGGGTTGAAGATGCCCTAGCTTCAGAGCATCCCATGCGTAGAGCATGCGGGTCAGATAATCAACCGAGCACATACGGATGTCGTCATGCCGCAACATGCACTGCAATATGCGCTCGGTTCCAAAGCCGCAGCCGCTGTGCACAGGCGCCAGCTTGCGTTCGACCATGTCGACATAGGGCGCGAAATCTTCATACGTGCCACCCGCGCGGATGTGATGATCGTACATCGCTGAATCGAGCAAGCGCTGCTTCAACCGCACCGGATCGTCTTCGCGCTGGGCGCCTCCCGCCGCTTCGCCTGCTATCGGCAAGATAAAATCTACAGACAATACACTTCGTGAATCCTCGCCGATCCTCAGCCATGTTAAAAAATTTGATTCTTCGGGAACCGCGTCACCAGGATCGGTTCGCCTTTGCCGATATCCTGCAGAATCCGCTGCTCCAGGCCGGGATCGAGATCGTTGCCCCAGCCAATTTCTGGCGCAGACCCCGATTCGATGCATGTTGTATACGGAACCTGGATGACAGGACTTGCAGCCAGTGAGCGCACGTAGTCAAAATCCAAGCCGAGAGCATCCGCCGATTCCCTCGGCAACGTCTCGATCACGCTCATACACATAGCCCGAAGGAAGCGTCGCATGTGGTCCAGCAATTCATTGAACCGAAACGCGCCTTCGATCTCAAGCAGGGTGAACTCGACCAAATGACGCTGATCTTCCAACGCCTCCTTTCGAAAGCTCTTAGTTGCGCAGCTAACCCGTTCATGCTGCGAAAGCGCACTGACAAATGGTTGGGCATCCAAATGATGATGCCGTAGTAACCGAAATTTTGGATAGAACAGAGAATCAACATTGCAACGCTCGTTCGAATCCTCCGCGCATCGCGAACAAGCAGCATCCATGGCCGATGCATGAATAAAGTGGCAGTCTCTGCCTCGCTGCTTCGCGAGAGAAAGATAGCAGGCTCGCGCACCGAGCGGCGGATTGCGAACGATACGACCGCTGGAAGCAATCCGAACGCCCACATACCACGCCATCCCAGGATCGGCAGTAAGACCGGCGTCAGCAGGGCAGCCATCAACACTCCCGCCTGCCAACCCATGGCGACATACGACGAGACGCGAGCCCGCATAGATGCTGGCCAGGTTTCAGCTACTAGCGTCATTCCTAATCCGAACTCACCACCTAGACCGAACCCGGAAATCGAACGATACGCGATCAGGTCCTTGTACCCTTGCGCGAGCGCGCACATGCCCGTAAAGAACGCGAACAACAGGATTGTCCAAGAGAGTACGCGGACGCGCCCATAACGGTCACCGAGGACGCCAAACACAATGCCGCCTGCCACCGCCCCTGTCAGCGTACTTGTCACCAGCGAGCCCGATTGCGCCGCGCTCAACTTAAGGTCCGCAGCCATGGGGGTTAGCAGAAAGCCGAGGAATAACAGGTCGAACCCATCCATCGCGTACCCGGTCACGGACGCTATCAATGCCCGATGCGCAGTTCGGTCTACACCTCCAGACGGTCTTCCCATTGGTATGAAATTCCCTTTTCAGAGCGCAATCGCTGAGGCTGTTTGCCGCAGGGCAACAGTGAGTAAAATCTGGTGTACACAGGTACCCTAATACAGAGTTTAGGTATAGCTAAGCCGCAGGCACACCGGATAACACGTATGAAGGAGATCGCCGTACCGACGATGAGTGATTCAGCGCCATCGAGCTCAAGCCTACGAGTCGGCTTACTACTCCCGATGGAACGTTCACTCCAACAGGACCGCGTACTCCAATCCGCTGGAATAGCCGAATCGACCTCGGAGATCCGTTCTCCAGGTGATCCCAGACTCAGTTCCATAGTCCTCTTTTCGGAGATGTCTCCAACATCCAACTGATGATCCTTGTGACCACCCGCAAGAAAGGGCCGGAACTGATCCCGGTCGTCCTCCCTCCTTCTGCTTTCTAGAGATCGTCCTCTTCTTCTCTTCGAGGAACATGGTGACTTTTTACTGGAGGCAGCGTGGAAAGATCGCCGCTTCACGGATGAATAGACGGGTCGCCAGGAAGAAAGCGGCAGAGCATCCACCACCTGTTAATAGCGACGACCCGGGACGGCGCCTTCGATGCGCGGAGCAAGTTCACAACGGCCAGTGTAAAGGCTGCGCTTACGGATCGCGGTATTGCCGCCGCTTCAGCTCGCGAAGCGCACCTTCGTGGCCTTGCAGCGCAGCCTGGCGAATCCAATGGCGTGACTGGGTGTAGTCCGGCTCGACACCCTGGCCGACGGCGTACATGTGACCGAGCTGAAACTGAGCTTCTGGGTTGCCGAGACCGGCAGCCTTGCGATACCACGACGCCGCCCGCTCATAGCTGAGTGGAACGCCCTGACCGATGTAGTAGAGGTCGGCCAGCTTTCTCTGGGCGTCCGGGAAGTCCTGCGCCGCGGCGAGGCGATACCAATGGGCAGCTTCGGTATCGCTCTGTGGAACACCTTCGCCCTTGCGGTACATCAGGCCGAGGTTGTACTGCGCCCAGGCAAGATGACTATGGGCCGCCCGCTCGCACCAGGCGAAGGCCTCTACGAAATCGCCGGTTGCGTAGTAGCGGAAGCTGAGGTTGGCCTGCGCGTAGGCGTGGCCCTGCTCCGCTGATCTTCGCTCCCAAAATGCGGCCTGCGTAGTGTCCTGCGGCAGACCCTCGCCGGCGTCATACATCGTGCTCAAGAGGTACTGCGACTCGGCATGACCCTGCTCCGCAGCGAGCCGGAAGCCGTTCGCGGCTTCGGGGAAGTTGCCGGCGTTGTAATCCGTCACAGCTTGCTTGTAGTGCGGATTGGAAGCTGCGTTCCCCGCGTCGCGGCGGCCGCGCGCGATGATGCTCGATCGCGTCGAACCGAGCGACAGAGCAGTGCCCGAAGGAACGTGCTGCAGACCGCCCTTGGCTTTATCGTTCATGCACGTTGATCTGTCGATCAATTGCGTCGAAGCGGCGCTGGGCATTGGCGATCTGCTCGCGCAACCGGGTCGCAAGTTCCGTCAGCAGATCGCGGTGTTCGCGACCGGCCGACTCAGCGTCCAGGTGCAGTTGCGCGACTTCGCTGCCAAGCAGGATGTGCCGCTCGGCCTCTAGGTTGGCAATGTCGCGCTCGGCGTGCCGGATCTGGCGCGCGATGCGCAGAAGCTCTGCCGCCGCACCTTCACCTTCTACCGAAGCGTTTATTTCGAGGTGATCGTCCAGCAGGCGCTGCAGCGTTTCCGTGTCGCCTCGGCTGTACGCCGCGTTGGCGCGAGCCATCAGCAGCGTGAAGTATTGCGCCTCCGCGTCGTCGCGCGCGAAGTCCGGGTGGATGCGCTTGGCGACATCGCGGAATAACGTCTTCAGGCTGGCCGGCGGATCAAACTCCTCCGCCTCGCTCGTACTGCCGAAGGCGGCATCATGGGTCTCCTGCGCGCGCTGCCGGCTCTCCTCGGCTCGGGAGCGAGCGGCATCGGAGCCGTAGAGGTTTGCTTCGTGCTCGGCGATGCGAGCTTCCAGATCGTCCAGTTCTGCATAGAGAATGCCGACCTGCCGGAGGTAACGCCCTTC
>CAZZVI010000009.1:16904-18787 GCA_964657335.1 uncultured Terriglobus sp. | reverse complement strand
CTCGCCCTGTCTGCCATGCTGCTGCTCACCACGTTTCTTGGCGCCCGCCGCGTGCGCGCCGCCAGCGAGCCGCAAGATGGCGCCTACCGGCAGATGCAGGTGTACAGCGAGGTGCTGCGTCACATCCAGGGCGACTACGTCGTCGATCCCAATATGGGCAAGGTGACCGACGCCGCGCTGCGCGGACTGGTCGAGAACCTGGATTCGGACTCAAGCTACCTGACGCCCGAAGAGTACAAGCTGTACAAAACCCACAGCGCCGGACGCGCGCAGGTGGGCTTGAACGTGGCGAAGCGCTATGGCTACGCGACCATTGTCTCCGTTGTGCCAGGCAGCCCCGCCGACAAGGCTAACCTGAACGACGGCGATGTAATCGAGCTGATTGGCGATCGCAAGACGAACGAGATGTCACTGGCATCGGCCAAGCTGCTGCTCGACGGACAACCCGGAACACCGGTGACACTTTCCATCATTCGTCCACGCCATCCCATGCCGGAGAAGGTTTCGTTGACGCGTGCGGACGTGCCGGTAGCCGCGACAGGCGAGGTGTTCTACGAGAGCGGCAGCATCCTCTACATTAAGCCGGCCGTGCTTGACCACGACCACGTGCAACAGGTGGAGACGAAGCTGAAGGCAATGGGCCGCACGAACAGCAAGAAGATCCTGCTGGATCTGCGCGATGTCAGTTCCGGCGATAACGCCGAGGCGCTGCGCATGGCGAACTTCTTCATCAAGACCGGCACGCTCGCTATGCTGGAGGGCCAGAAGGTCGCCAAGCAGACCTTCACCGCCGACCCGGGTAAATCGATCAATCCCACCGGACCGATGGTCACGCTGGTAAACCACGGCACTGCCGGTCCGGCCGAACTCGTCGCCGGCGCTCTGCTTGATTCCAAGCGCAGCGATCTTGTCGGCGAGAAGACCTTTGGCGACGGATCGCAGCAGCGCACCTTTGAACTGCCCGACGGCGCAGCCATCATCCTGTCGGTCGCCAAGTACGAGACACCCAGCGGCAAAAAGTTTCAGGACGACGGCCTGACGCCACCCGTCGCAGTCGCTTCAAGCGACGAGATCGCGGCAGCTGACGAGGACGATGAGGATGAGCCCACCGAAGCCAGCAGCACCGCAACGGTGAACTCGGCCAAGCCGGTCGTTCCCGCTGCCAAACCCGCTGTGAAGATTGACGACCAGCTGAACAAGGCTCTCGACCTGCTCAAGGCAAAGGCCGCCTAGCGACCCGCTCGGCCGGTCATGCACACGTCACCACCGTGCTACCGTAAAACTGCTGTGCCAAGCCTGTTCACGCGCCACGAGCCGACGGACGAAGAGCGTACACGCAGGGGCGTGCTTCGGCAGACTCTGCGCCATCGCGTACCCTATGCGCGCACCTGGTGGGCGAAGTATTTCCCCACACGCGCAAAGGCTCGCCGAGCCATCTTTTACACGCTGCTTGGCTGCTCTGCTGTCTTCGGATGCCTCTTTGGCTTGCTGCTCGTAAACACCGCCGACATGCCGCAGATGGAGGAGCTCGAGCGTTTCCGCCCCTCCACCAAGACGGACCTGCTGGACGTTCACGGTCGCCCGTTCGGATCGTTTGCGCTGGAACGCCGCGTCGTGGTCCCCTACGGCGAGTTCCCCAAGGTGCTGCACGACGCGATCCTTTCTATCGAAGACAAAAGCTTTGATAAGAACGCCGGCATTAATCCTTTCCGCGTCGCGGGAGCGGCCTGGGTCGATCTGCACTCGAAGGGCAAGCGGCAGGGCGCGTCCACGCTGACGATGCAGTTGGCCCGAAACCTCTTTCTGTCAGCCGACCAGACATTCACGCGCAAGCTGCAGGAGATCCTGCTTTCGATCCAGATCGAGCGGCACTTCACCAAGCA
>CAZZVI010000009.1:15354-16804 GCA_964657335.1 uncultured Terriglobus sp. | reverse complement strand
TGGGCCTGGACGACAACCTACTCTGCTGACAAGCTGCTGACACGCGGCGACATTGTGTACGTTCGGATTGAAGATGCGGCTTCGGGCACCGCGACCATGCATGCCTCGCTGCAGCAGGACAGCGGTGTGCAGGCCTCTCTAATGGCAGTGAACAATTCCAATGGCGAAGTGCTTGCCATGCTGGGTGGACGCGACTACGCGCTCTCTCAGTTCAACCGCGCGACTCAGGCTGAGCGGCAGGTGGGATCGTCATTCAAGCCATATGTGTACACGGCGGCGATTGAGAATCTGCACTCGAAGCCTACCGACACCATCGTGGATGGGCCCACCAGCTTCTACACGCCCAACGGCCCCTATACGCCGCATAACTACGAGGCTGACTACAAGGGCACCATGACACTGATCAACGCGTTTGCCGAGTCACGCAACATTCCCGCGCTGAAGCTGGCCAATCAAGTCGGCATTCGCAAGGTGATCGAGGTTGCGCACCGCTTCGGTGTCACCTCCAACATCCCGGCGTTTCTGCCGGTCGCCATCGGCTCCGCCGGCATCCGCCTACAGGAACAGGTGGGCGCGTACTCGGTCTTCCCGAACGACGGCATTCTCATCAAGCCGCACGTCATCCGCCGCGTGGTGCAGGCTGACGGTCTGCCGCTGAAGCAGGTGACGCCCGAGGTGAAGCAGGTGATCGACGTGGACACCGCGCGCACCATGATGAAGCTGCTGCAAGCCGTCACGCAATATGGCACGGGCGCACAGGCCGGCGCAGTGCTGAAGCATCCGCTAGGCGGCAAGACGGGCACTACAAACAGCTACACCGACGCATGGTTCATCGGCTTTTCGCCGTCGGTCACCTGCGGCACGTGGATCGGCTTCGACGACCGCAAGTCTCTTGGCGATAAGGAGACCGGTGCGAAAGCGGCTCTGCCCATGTGGATCGACTTCATGAAAGTGGTGGTCGCGCGCACGCCGGTCGAGAGCTTCCCGACCGCGAACGCGCCGAAGAAAGCGCTCGACGTGAACACGGACGAGAACACTGCGCCTGCGGCCGCCAAGAAGCCTGCGGATGAGGATGACGATGACGATGACAACGCCGCTCCCGCAAAGCCCGCGGCGCCGGCTGTTCCGCCAGCCGCCACGCAGCCAGCAGACACCGACGTGATGCCGAACGATGCGCCATCTACGGCAACGCCACGGACAAGCGCACCCGCTGCCGCGCCTCCACCGAACGGCTATGTGAACTCGCCGGTCGGGCCGTACCGGCCGTACACAGCCCCCGCGCCTGCTACGCCGCGCTAACGCCGCCGAGCGCACGCCGCAAAGCGAACCAGCGTTCCGCGCGCGCCACATCGATGCCGATCTGCTGTTTCAGCGCCTCCGTTGAAGGCCACTTCTTCTCTTCCCTCAGGCGCTTCAGGAAGGTCAGCCGGAGCGGCGTGTCTTCGTTCAG
>CAZZVI010000009.1:0-15254 GCA_964657335.1 uncultured Terriglobus sp. | reverse complement strand
ACCGTCTCGCGGCCGATCTCAAGCGGTGCAAAGACACGGACAGCGAAGCAGCAATCAGCACCGATCGACTGCAGGCTATGCATGTCTGCCTCAGCGCCATAACCGAAGCGGAAGTTCTCCCCTTCGTGCACTTCAACAGCGTGCAATGCATCGCGCAGAATCGTCTCGCAGAAGGCGCGCGGCGTCGTGCGCGAGAATGCCTCGGTAAACGGCAGCAGCAGGACAGCGTCGAGGCCCGTGCCATCCAGCAGCTCCAGCTTGACCTTAAGCGGCGTGATCAGCCGAGTGGCTCGTTCGGGCCTGAGAACTGTGGCGGGATGCGGATCGAGCGTCACCAGCACCGCTTTTCCGTTTGCCTGCCTCGCGCGCGCGACCACCTCGCGAATAACACTCCGGTGCCCGCAATGCACACCGTCAAAGTTGCCGATAGTGACGATGCTTGGACCGAAGTTCTTCGGCACCTCGTCGAGGCTGCGATAGAGGATCATGCCGCGGCTTCCGCAATCAAAAGTGGCAGCCGCAGACCGTCGTACGCCAGGTGGACGCCGGGCGGCAGATTTTCTTCCGTCGACCCGTGATCTAAGTCATGCGAGATGTGTGTGAAGTAGGTGGCCTTCGCTCCGATCCGGGCCGCCAACGCGATCGAATTGTCTAGGTGCGAGTGGCTCGGATGCGGCTCGCGACGTAGCGCGTCCAGGATGACGATATCCAGGCCCCGCAGGCGTTCGAAGCTGGCCTCAGGGATGTCGCTCATGTCGGTGAGGTACGCGGCTCGCCCGAAGCGATAGCCCGCGATGGTGTGGCGTCCATGCAGCACCGGGATGCGCTCGAACTCGGCCCCAAACAGCGGTAGCGTGGTGCCGGGCTCGGTGCTCAGGCGATGCAGATCAACGCGCGCGCTGGTGGGATAGCGGTCCTTCTGCGTGAACGTGTAGTCGAAGATTCGTTCGATAGTGGCGGCGGTCGAGTCGTCAGCATACAGCGGCATCCGCGACGGCTTGCCAAAGGTCAGCGGGCGCAGGTCGTCAAAGCCCAGTATGTGATCGGCATGCGCATGCGTGTACAGCACCGCATCCACACGGTCGATACCGGCACGAAGCGCCTGCGTGCGAAAGTCGGGACCGGTATCGATCAGCACGACGTGGCCGTTGTAGCGCAGGACAATTGACGACCGCAGGCGATTGTTGCGTGGATCGGCGGAGCGGCACACGGCGCAGGTGCAACCCAGCGTGGGCACGCCCATCGATGTGCCGGTGCCCAGGAAGAGCAGTTCCGCGTTGATCCCCGCTGCGACTTGATCCTGCAGTTCGATACGTCACTCCATATTCCTCAGGACGGCCTTCCTCGATGCTCCCGAGGCACTCGGAAATAATGCAGATCCTTCGACTGCGCACTTGGTGCTCCGCTCAGGATGACGAATAGAGGAACTCTACCGGACAATCCTAGGCCCAGCTCCTGTGAAACCGGACGAGCCAAAGCCCGCACCCGCGCCCGTCGGGCCCGCCGGCGGGGCAGGCTGCTTTGCAGCTGCTTGCCGCGCGAGCAGCTGTGTGATTTCGAGGAACCCCATACGCAGCTCGAACAGTGCTGCATCGATCAACTGCGTCTCAACGCTCGATAGATTGCTGCCGGCCTTCTCCGCGATCACGCCGAGCATGTCGATGCTCTGCTTGGCTCCGATCAGGTCCACGCGCGCCTGCTGGCCCTGCTGCGTGCCCGCGCCGAGCTGCATCATGGCCGACATGTAGATCGACTGCACCAGCCGCGTGAAGTCCATCGGCGGAACAGGTTCAGTGCCGAGGTTCTGCGACCGCATCATCAATTCAATTCGTTCGGATGTCGCCTCGTAGGCGGCGCGTACCTGCTCGATCTCCTCGGCAGTCGGTGGAGGCGGCAGTTCGCGCCCCATCTCTTCATCGACCGCCTCTTTAATCGATGCTGGCTCGCTTGCCTCGTCCTCTGGCTCGGGCACCGGCGTGACCAGATGCGCGCTGTTCGTCTGGGCGCTGCTGATGGGGATCGGCTCGCTCCCCGGCGCATCCTGCCTGGCGGCCGAGGGCACAGCAACCGGACCGCGCTGGCTTTCGGCTGGCGCATCGGCGGCTTCGGCCGGCACTGTTTCAGCCGGCAGGGTCTCGCGCGGCTCACCGTCCATGCGGAACTTGCGGCGGTCGTTAATCACGAAGGGCTTGTCTTGCTCGGACATGGTTTGTGGGTATCTTTTCTTCGGAAATGTCTAGCGTTAGGATGCAGCCACAGCGCTGGCCGATGCGGGGACATGCGGCTCGGCAGTGCCGCCCGTGTAAGTCAATGGGGAGCCGCGCTCCAGCGCTTCGCGCCGAACAAAACCGAGCGCAAGGCGCTGGCCGTTGATCAACGTGGACGCAATGCTGGTTAGCTCTCCCACTGGCTTATCTTCCACCATCAAAGGCGTGCCGGGCGCGGGCGCGTCGCCGTGCAGGGCAAAGCGCGTAAAGGTGCGATGGACATTGCCGCGTGAGCGGATGCGCTCGACAATCTCCTGCCCCAGGTAGCAACCCTTGTTGAAGTGCAACGCGCGCGTCTGTGCCGTTTCCTGCGGCAGGTCGCGGTCGCGCAGGTCCACACCGAAGCGGGGCGTGCCCTCGGCAATGCGCAGCAGCTCGACGTCGGCCTGGCTGCAGCCAGCGGCACCGGCAGCGAGCAGTGACGCCTGCAGCGCGGCGATGCTGCCGGCATCGTTCGACCACACCTCAAAGCGAGGCACCAGCGGGCTGTACGCGTTGACGAGGACAAAGCCCTGCCCCTGCCAGATGACTGTCTGCCGCTTCAGCAGTTTGGACGACCGCGTGGCGAGACCAGCGGACGCGAGTGTCTCAACTGCGTTCGGGCCGGCTACGAGCAGGCCGTGCGCCTCAGGCGTCAGGTCCGCAAGCTCCACGTCATCCATGATGATGAAGCGATCCAGCAGCGTCATCAGCGGCTCGACCTGCGCTGCAGAAGTTTGCAGCAGCAGGCGGTCCGCCTCAGCCCAAATCGTCGTGTCGCCCTGGATGCGGCCCTGCGCGCTGAGCAGGAAACTGTATGCGCCTTCCCCCGGAGTGAGCGCCTGCACGGAGTTTGTCACCATGCCGTTCAGCCAGCGAACGCGGTCTTCGCCGGTAACAGCAATCCATCCGCCACCGTCCGAGTCAGGGCCCAACCCAGTCACTCCCGCTCTGGAGAGCAACGCGGCCAGCGCATGCGTCGTGCTGCTTGCTTCTTCTACCGTGATGGAAAGTTCTGCCATGAGAAGTTTCGTGAGGGCGTAGAACGGATCTGCCATCCTGCGGCCCTACACTGATTATAGGTTCGCGCCCGGTGCCGGATGCGCCCGCTGCCCGTCCCACACCCTGTGGAGTTCCTACTGTCTTGATGCGCCTTTTCCGTTCTCTCCCGACGTTCGCCCTGCTTGTCTTCGTCCCCTCAGCGCTCTTCGCACAGAAACCGCCGTTGCCGGGGCCGCCTGTTCCCGATCCTCCGCCCGCCACGGTTGACTCCAAGCCGATGGCGGCGCCCGACAGCCAGACGCGCATGACCAAGGACCAGGCCGCCGCCCTGTTCCGGTCGGTCGATGAGATCCTCGGCTTCGTCAGCACCGACTCGCACCTGAAGGCGACGCGGCCGGTCAAGCGCAAGCTGCTGACGCGCGACGAGGTCAATCGCGAGCTGTCAAAGAAGATGGCTGAGGATGAAGGCACCAAGCGCATGGAGCGCGCGGAACTGGTGCTGAAGAAGTTCGGCCTGCTGGACCGCGACTTTCACCTGCGCAGTTTCCTGCTGAGCCTGCTGACCGAGCAGGTCGCCGCCTTCTACGATCCCAAAACTCGCACCGTCAACCTGATCGATTGGGTGCAGCCCGACGAGCAGAAGCCCGTGCTGGCGCATGAACTGACGCACGCCGTGCAGGACGACCACGTGCGCCTGGACAAGTGGGGCAGCCCGGAGCCAACCAACGTCAGCAAGTCTGTAGCCGACGATAACCGGCACATCCAACTGGACGAGGCATCCACGGCGCGAGAGGCCGTCACCGAAGGCCAGGCCATGGTCACCTTCGTCGACTACGAGCTGAAACCGCTGAACAAGTCGCTGCTGAGCGCGCCGGAGTTCGGCGATCGCATGCGCGAGATGTCCACCGACACCACCGGCTCGCCGGTCCTCGCGCGCGCTCCGCTGCTGCTGCAGCAGTCACTCATGTTTCCCTACACCGGCGGCCTCGGCTTCGAGCAGGCGCTGCTGACCAGCGGCGGTGTCGATGTCGCGTTTGCCGGCGCGCTGGACCGGCCGCCCACCTCCTCCCACGAGGTGATGCACCCGGACGACTACCTTCATCACGTACCAGTGCCGGTGCTCGTCATGCCGGACATCCATCCGCTGCTCGACAAGGACTGGGAGCCGTACGACGTCGGCGTGATGGGTGAGCTGGATGTGCGCATCCTGACGGAGCTCTTCGGCGGCCAGCAGATGGCAGCACCGCTCGCGGTGGCATGGGACGGCGGCATCTACTACGCGGCCCAGCGCCGTAGCGCCACCCCCGCACAGAAGGCGACGTCAGGATCCATCGGCATTCTCTACTACTCGCAGTGGAAGAACCGCGACTCTGCCCGCAGCTTTTTAAAGGTGTACGCCAGCCAGTTGTCGCGCAAGTACGACTCGATTAAGCCGGTCGATCTGCCCGGCGGCGATGCAGACCACCTGCTGTTCACCACGTCCGAAGGCAATGTGTGGCTGTCGCTCGAAGATAATGGGGTCTTCATCGAAGAAGGCTTTGACCACGGGACCGCCAGGCAGCTGGAAGCGAAGTTTCGCGATGCGCAGGGGCATGGCCAGATGCAGACGGCTCAGGGAACTTTGCCGTCCAGAGAGCTAACCCTCGGGCTGTCGCGTTTGCTGCCCGGCATCGGGGTACCCCGCGCCGCTGTCACGTCTGCTCAGCGGCTGCTGGTCTCTTCACAATAGGTGAGTGATCTGGAGCGGAACGCAAGACTCAGGCGCAGGTAGAAAGCAAATGCCTTCGGAGGAGCATGGCTTCCATGTCATAGAGAAGCGTTAAAGGAGTGGCTTCAGCCGCAGAGAGAATGCGCGCACCTGAAGAAAGCTGACTTCAGGGGTGAAGCCCTTATCCGGCACGTTTGAAGGGCATGGCTAGCCCGGAGGCCATCCCATCGCTCGTCCACCCAGCACATGCAGGTGCAGGTGATCGACGGTTTGCCCTCCATCGCGACCGGTGTTGATCACCACGCGGAAGCCGCCTGGGGCGTGCTGCTTGCCGATCTCGGCGGCGCGGTGCAGCAGGTGCCCAAGTGTGGTGGCGTCGTCGTCCTCAACATGGGCAAGCGAGGCGAGCTCGCGCTTGGGGATCACGAGGATGTGGACAGGCGCAACGGGACTCACGTCATGAAAGGCGAGGCACAGTTCGTCCTCAAACACCTTGTTGCACGGAATCTCACCGGCGAGGATGCGGCCAAAGATGGTGGTTGCAGGCATACGCAGCAGTGTAGCGGAGCTCGATCATGAGGGTGCCACATCTCGATTCTGAGATGTGGGACTGCACCGTCCCGGAAGTTTGTCGAAGCCAGATAGCCCATGTCTCAAGTACGAGACATGGGGCACCCGCGTAGTCACGCGTAGCGGAACAGCGCCTTGAAGCCGTAGTCCATGTGCTGTTGAATGTGGCAGTGGAACAGCGCCAGGCCGGGCTGGTCTGCTGTGAAGTCCACCGTGGCGCGGCCGTAGTACGGAACGACGACCGTGTCTTTTACGATGCCGCTCGTGGGCTTGCCGTTGATGTCGACCAGCTCCCACAGGTGCCGGTGCAGGTGCATGGGATGCGCGTCGTCGCTGGCGTTTCGCATGATCAGCCGGTAGCGCTCGCCGCGTTGCAGAACGAACTCCTCCTCGTGCGGGTAGGGCTTGCCGTTCACCGTCCACACGTTGAACTTGCCCTGCGCGCGCGGCAGCTTCTGAAACTTCATGTCGATGACGTGCTTCGGTGCGGGTGCGGTCGATGGAGCATTGCCGAAGATGGTGTAGTCCCACGCGGTCTTCTTCGGATCGACCCATTGCGGCGTCTTGTGTTGTCCGGCATATTCCACCACGACGCCAAGGCCCTGTTCGCGCACGGTTTTCTCGGTCGAGCCCAGGATCCAAACACCCGGTTTGTTCATCGTGATCTCAACATCGGCTCGCTCGCCGGCGCCGAGAAAAACCGAATCCACCAGCTGCGGCTTGGGCACGGGATTGCCGTCCATCCCGATCACGCGCATGCTGTGCCCCGCCAGCGCGACCCGGCGATTCTCGATGGCGCTTGCATTGCAGAAGTGGATCAGCACGCGCTGGCCCTCCTTCACGCGGATGGGCTCGCCCGCTCCCAGCGCCTTCTCGTTGATGGAGTAGATGATCGATGCAACCTCGAGCCCGTCCGGGTCGTTGCTCATCTCCGGCGGTTTCTCCAGCAGCGGGCCGTCGTGCGTGTCGTCGTCATCGTCGTCCATTCCCGAGCTGAAGAACGGCTCCCAGTCGCGAAGGACAAGGAAATGTTCCTGGTCGTAAGCGCCCTTGTCGTTGCCATCTTCCACGTACACCAGGCCGAACTGGCCACTGTAGGCGCCCTTGCGCAGGTCATCCATGGCCATCGCGTGCGAGTGGTACCAGCGCAGTCCGACCGGGCCGGGCGTCAACGTGATGCGGCTGCGTCCGTGCGGCGGAATGTACGGCGAGCCTTCTTCCTCGGTGCCGTCGACCTCCGGCGGAATCAGCAGGCCGTGCCAGTGCACCAGCTCGGGCGTATCGGTCTCATTGACGAGATCGACCGTGACCGGCTTGCCGGCGCGCATGCGCAGTAGTGGCCCCGGTGAGGTGCCGTTATAGCCGATGGTCGAGAGGATGCGCGAGGGGTCCAGCTCGACCTGCACGGGCGCGATTCGCAGCTCAAAGTCTGCTTTGCCCTGGGGAGCCGATGCTGGTTGCACCAGGCTTCGTGCAAGCGCAGCCCCATGCAGCGAGCCCGAGCCGATTGCCATGCCGCCGAACTTGATCAGGTCGCGCCGGTTCACAGGGTTCTCCGATCGGGGCCCTGACGTTCCACGTGGAACATTGACTGCTAGGTGCCCGAACTGTTCGCTTGCGTAGCGATTGTCTCAGGTCTCCGCATGTTCATCACACCCGACCTGCGCCGGACAGAGGAAATGCAGCGCCTTTTCCGGCCCGCTGCAACAAGGTGCGGGTTCCATTCGTCTACCAGAGTAAGACGTGCCGCTAATCTGATAGTCTCGCGCCACACTCTCACATGGGAGGGCTCCAGATGAAGTTCTCGCGTATTGCGCTGCTGTCCGCGGCGACCGGCCTTTGCTGCGCAGCGGCTCTCGTCTGCTCGCAGCGCGTGGCGGACTTCGGCTTCGGCAACGACGACTCGCCCTCCAACGTGAAATCGGAGTTTTACTGGTCGCGCCTGGCCTACACCAGCAACATGCAGAGCTATGGAGGCTACGGCGGCGGTTACTGGGGCCGCAGCTCCTGGTCGCGCGATTATCCCAAGGCCGACCGGCAGTTCCTCATCGCCATGCACCGGCTCACGCGCATTGACGGCAGGCCCACCGAGCAAGTGGTTAACCTCGACTCCGATGAGATCTTCAACTATCCCTGGATCTACGCGGTGCAGGTGCAGACGTGGAGCTTTACCGACCCTGAGGCAAAGCGGCTGCGCGAGTATCTGCTGAAGGGCGGCTTCCTGATGGTGGACGACTTTCACGGCACGCAGGATTGGGAGAACTTCATGAACGGCATGCGGCAGGTGCTGCCGAACAGCCCCGTCGAAGACCTCGCCAGCAACGATGAAATCTTCCATACGCTGTACGACGTGGACAGCAAGATGCAGATCCCCGGCGAGCACTTCATCCGCACCAACCGCACGTATGAGAAGGACGGCTACACCCCCAAGTGGCGCGCCATCCGCGACTCCGACGGACGCATCATGGTCGCCATCTGCCACAACATGCACCTGGGCGATGCATGGGAGTGGGCCGACGACCCCAACTATCCCGAGCCCTTCGCGAGCATGGCCTTCCGCGTCGGTCTTGACTACATCCTGTACGGCATGACGCATTGACATGGGGCTTCAGCCCCCGAGATAGAAGCAGGCCAGAGAGACTTCGGGCCTTCAGGCCCTGAGATCCTCACACGAGCGCTTGGCATACACGATGTTTCCGCTGCTGTTCAAATATCCAAGTCCGGTCTTCACCCGGGGGCACCTTGTGTTCCTCAGCAGCTGGCCTGTGTGGCTGCTGCCGGTGCTGATCGTGCTTGCGGCGGCGGGGCTGGCGGTGTTAATCCAGTACCGCTGGCAGCGCATCGCACCAGGTCTGCGCGGCGATGCGCCACGCATCAGCAGGCGTCGCACATGGGCTATCTGGGGCGTGCAGTCGGCACTGGTCGCGCTGCTCCTGCTGCTGCTATGGCAGCCCGCGATGTCCGTGGCAGAACTGAGTTCGCAGCAGAACATCATCGCGGTTGTCGTGGACGATTCGAAGAGCATGGCGATCGCGGACGCCAACGGTAAGACGCGCGAAGCCTCTGCGTTGACTGCCTTGCAGAGCGGTGTCCTTGACGGGCTGAACAAGCGCTTCCGTACGCGGCTGTATAAGCTGGATAGTTCGCTCACAAAGCTGGATTCGTTCAACGGTCTCGCTCCATCCGCATCGGCAACGCACCTGGGTGATGGTCTTGAGCAGCTCGCAAACGAGACTTCCGATCTGCCGGTGGGCGCTGTTGTGTTGTTAACAGACGGCGGCGAAAATGCAGCGGGTGTCGGCTCCGGCTCTGCGATTGGACTGGAAGCGATGCAGGCGCTGCGCAATCGCCGGCTGCCGGTGCACACGGTTGCGTTCGGCTCAGCAGAGCAGCCGCACGACGTCGAGATGGACGATGTCAGCGTCGCCCCAACGGTCATTGCAGGAGCACGAACCGCGGCGACGGTCAGCTTTACCCAGCATGGCTACACCAACGGCAAGGCAAGCATTACCGTGCGCGATGGCACTAAGCTGCTGGCTGCCAAGGAAGTGACGCTACACGCGAATGGCACCATCCAGTCCGAGCCGCTGTTCTTTGCCGCGGGAGCAGCGGGCGCGAAGCAGCTGCGTTTTGCCGTCGAGCCCCTGCCGGGCGAATCGAACCTACTGAACAACGCCATGACGCGTCCCGTACTGGTTAGCGACGCGAAACGCCGCATCCTGTACATCGAGGGCGAGCCGCGATGGACCTTCCGCTTCCTACGCCGCGCGGAAGAGGACGATCCTACCGTGCAGATCGTGTCGATGCTGCGCACCAGCGAAAACAAGATCTACCGGCAGGGCATTAACAGCCCGGACGAGCTTGCCGACGGCTTCCCTGTCAAGGCTGAAGACCTGTTCCAATACAGCGGCATCATCATCGGCTCGGTCGATGCGGACTACTTTAGCCCGTTGCAGCAGGAGTTGTTGCGCGAGTACGTGGATCGGCGTGGCGGCGGCGTGCTCTTCCTCGGCGGACGGTCTGCGCTGAGCGATGGCGGATGGGGCGCGTCGAGCCTGAACGATCTGCTGCCGACGTTCCTGCCTGGCGGCCGTAACAACTTCCATCGCAACGCGGCGACGGTGAACCTTACGGAGTCGGGCGTCGAGTCGCCAGTGACGCGGCTGCTGGAGGATCCGCAGAAGAACGCGGAGCGTTGGCGCAAGCTGACCTACCTGGCCGACTACGAAGATCCCGGCTCGCCCAAGCCCGGCGCTACCGTTCTGGCTGAGATGAGGTACGGCAGCAAGAAAATGCCGATGCTCATCACGGAGAGCTACGGCAACGGCCGCACCGCGATCCTTGCGACGGGCGGCACGTGGCGTTGGCAGATGAGCGAGCCGCTAGGCGATACGTCGCACAATCTTTTCTGGCAGCAGCTGTTGCGCTGGCTGGTGGCGGATACGCCCGGCGCGGTGGCTGCATCGGCATCGTCACGCACGCTTTCGGACCAGGGCCGCTTGCACCTCTCGGCTCAGGTGCATGACAAGCAGTTCCAGCCCGCGCGCGACGCGCACGTGAGCGCGCACATCATCGGTCCAGGCAATACGAACGCGGTTCTCGACATGATTCCGTCGCAGGAGACGCCAGGCCTGTATGAGGCTGCGTACACCGCGGAGGCTCCCGGCTCATACCTTGCGGAGGTGACCGCAGACTCCGCCGGTGGCAAGAGCGAAAAACTCGGCGATGATGTGCTCACCTTTCAGCGCGAAAACGGTGTCGCCGAGAACTTTCATACCGAAGCCAATCCGAAGCTGTTGGAACAACTCGCGAAAGAAACAGGCGGTCGTGCATGGACTGCAGGCGACCTGAAGGATCTGCCGCGCGACATCTCGTACTCCGAAGCCGGCATCTCGGTGCGCAGCACGAAAGAACTTTGGAACATGCCCATCGTGTTCCTGTTGCTGGTCGGGCTGCCGGTTGCGGAGTGGCTGCTGCGGCGCAAGTGGGGTGTCGTATGAATCTCTCGATGCTTCGCAAGAAGCGAACGCAGCGATCGCGGCGGATTCGCCGCGTCGCTGCGATCGCTCTTCCAGCTGCGCTCTTGTGCATGTGCGCAAAGGCCTCGACGTACTACGTGACCGTCGCAGGACTCGGTGGCGAGCCGGACTACGAGCAGCGCTTTACCGCGAACGCAAAGGACCTCGACAAGGTGTTCAAGGCGAGCGGCAGCAGCGCGCACGTGTACACGCTGACCGGCGTACAGGCCACGGCGGCGCAGTTGCGCAGCACCTTCGCGACGGTCGCGCAGCAAGCCACGGCGAATGACGATCTTGTGCTTATCCTTATCGGCCACGGATCGTTCGATGGCTCCGAGTACAAGTTCAACCTGGTGGGCCCCGACCTCACCGCAGCAGAACTTGCAGCCTTGTGCGATCGCGTCGCTGCGAAGCGCCAGCTGATCGTGGATGCGACAAGCGCGAGCGGCGGAGCGATGGCCGCGATGGAGCGCAGTGGGCGCGCCGTGATTACCGCAACCAAGTTGGGCACGGAGAAGAACGCGACCGTCTTCGCGCGCTACTTCGTCGAAGCGCTGCAGGATCCCGCTGCGGACACCGACAAGAACGAAGCACTCACCGCGATGGAGGCTTACACCTACGCGGCGAAGAAGACCGCAGCCTTCTACGACTCGCAGAAGCGTCTCGCGACGGAGCACGCTGTCTTCGACGACATCGGTCGCGGCGAGCCGGTGCGCGAGGCCGGGAACGGCCAGGGACAACTGTTAAGCAGCTTCACTATCCTTCGCTTCGGCGCGGCGCAGAAGGCGGCAAGCGATCCCGCGAAGCAGGCGCTGCTGGCGAAGAAAGAAGAGCTGGAGCAGAAGATCGACGTGCTGAAGTACGGCAAGGCAGCGATGGAGCCGGGCGACTATCGCAAGCAGCTGACCGCGGCTCTGCTGGAGCTTGCGCAGGTGCAGGAGGAGCTCGATAAATGATCCGCCACACTCACCTCTTCGCCACTGCACTTCTCTGCGCTTCCGTCGCGCATGCGGCCACACCTGCCTCCTGCTGGACCATGCGCAAGCACGGCCAGCGCACACAGGCTGAGGAGTGCTTCTCGCAACTCACGAAAAGCGGTAACGCTTATGACCGTGCCGAAGGCTTCTGGGGATTGGAAGACTGGACCGCAGCCAACGAACAGTTCCGCGATGCGACGCAGCCCGCGGGCGCGCCCGCGCTCTACAAGGTGCGCTGGGGCATGCTGCTGCACGAGCGCTTCAACAATAAGGAAGCTGCGGACCTGTTCGGAGAAGCGTTGGCAAAGGATCCGGACAATGCTGCGGCCTACTTTGGGCTGGCGACAGTTTCAGCAGAGGATTACAACGGCAAGGCAAGCGAGTATCTCGTCAAGGCCGAAGCGCTCGACCCAAAGATGGCTGCAGCGCATGAGCTTGCCGCAAAGATCGCACTGGAGAACGACAACCGGGATCTCGCTGCCGCCGAAGCAAACAAGGCGCTCACACTGGAAGATGACGCGCTCGATGCCATGGCGATTCACGCAGCGCTGGCGCTGATCGCCGATCGCTCGCCCGATGCGTGGTTCGCGAAGATCGCAGCCATCAACCCGCACTACGGTGAAGGCTACCAGCAGGTCGCGCATCATCTTGAGCTGCACTATCGCTTCAACGATTCCGCAGTGTATGACCGGAAGGCGATCGAGGCCGATCCGAGATTATGGTCCGCGCACGCCGCGCTTGGCATCGAACTGATGCGACTTGGCAAGGATGACGAACCATACAAGGAGCTTGAGCTCGCCTACAACAACGGCTACACAAACGCTGCAACAAGCAACAGCCTGAAGCTGCTCGAGACCTACAAGAACTTCGACACCACGCGCGACAGCACAACGGTTATTCGTCTGGATAAGAAGGAGAACGATCTGCTGCTGCCGTACCTGCAGGCAGAGCTGCACACCATTCTTGACACCTACTCCAAGAAGTACGGCATGACGCTGCCGGCGCCGGTGCAGGTTGAGGTGTATCCCAACCACGAAGACTTCGCCGTGCGCACCATGGGCATGCCCGGCCTGGGCGCGCTCGGCGTCACCTTCGGCGAGGTGGTCGCGATGGACAGCCCCAGCGGCCGCAAGCCCGGCGACTTCAACTGGGGCGCAACGCTGTGGCACGAGATGAGCCATGTCTTCATCATCACGGCGACCAATCAACGCGTACCGCGCTGGTTCACCGAGGGCCTTGCAGTGCATGAAGAGGGCCAGCACTCGCCGGAGTGGGCCGATCGCGTGACGCCTGACGTGCTGCTCGCCATCCGCGATAAAAAGCTGCTGCCGATCACGAAGCTTGATCGCGGCTTTGTCTTTCCCGACTACCCGGCACAGGTGATCGTCTCGTACTTCCAGGGCGGCAGCATCTGCGACTTCATCGGCAGCAAGTGGGGCGAATCGAAGCTGCTCGACATGGTCCACTCGTACACCGCGCAGAAGACGACCGCGGAGGCCGTGCAGCAGAACCTTGACCTCTCTCCTGAGGACTTCGACAAGCTATACCTTGCGTGGGTGAACATGAAGTACGGCGCAGAAGCCGCGCACTTCGATGAGTGGCGCAGCAAGCTTAAGGCGCTGGTCGCGGCTTCACAGGCTAAGCAGTACGACGCTGTGATGGCACAAGCGCCGGCGGTCCTTGCGCTCTATCCCGAGTACGTCGGTGACGCCAATGCGTACGAGCAACTCGCCGATGCCGCCAAGGCGAAAGACGATCTCAAGGCTGAAGCAACCGCGCTGCTGCAGTATGAACATGCCGGCGGCTCGCAGCCCGAGTTATTGAAGCGACTGGCATTGCTGCAGGCAACTGCAGGCAACAACGCCGAAGCAGCCGCGACACTTGAGCGCGTGATCTACATTTACCCGGTCAAGGACGCGGACCTGCATCACAAGCTCGGCGACCTGCTGCTGGCGCAGAAGCAGTACCCCGGTGCGATCCGCGAGTATGCGGCGGTGGTCGCGTCCGCGCCGCTGGACAAGGCCGGCGCGGAGTACAACCTGGCACAGGCCTATTTCGCGGCAGGCCAGCGCGACAAGGCGGAAGAGAGCGTGCTGGTCGCGCTGGAAGCCGCACCGGACTACCGGCCCGCACAGAAACTTTTGCTGCAACTGCAACAAGCACATCAACCGACGAGGGACTAGACCGCATGGGCACGTTTACCGATCTGCAGCCGGACGCAGCACAGCTACAAACGCGCATTGAGCGCTTCCACGCCGTGCGCGAGAACATCGTGCGCCAGGTGCGCGAGGTGATCGTCGGCCAGGACGAGGTGGTGGACCAGGTGCTGATCGCGCTGTTCGTCGGCGGCCACGTGTTGCTGACGGGCATGCCCGGCACGGCGAAGACGCTGATGGTGCGAACCGTTGCCGATGCGCTTGGGCTCGAGTTCCGGCGCATCCAGTTCACGCCCGACCTGATGCCGTCCGACATCACAGGCACCGACATCATTGAAGAAGACGCGGTGAGTGGTCACCGCAAGTGGACTTTCGTACAGGGACCGATCTTCGGCAACCTGCTGCTGGCGGACGAGATCAACCGTACGCCGCCCAAGACGCAGGCCGCACTGCTCGAAGCCATGCAGGAGCGGTCGTGCACGGTGCGCGGTCATGTGTACAAACTGCCCGCGCCGTTTTTCGTGCTGGCTACGCAAAACCCCATCGAACTCGAGGGGACGTATCCTCTGCCTGAGGCGCAGCTCGATCGCTTCCTCTTCAACTCGATCCTCGACTATCTAAGCCCCGAAGATGAGCTGAAGGTTGTGGACATGACCACAGCGACGCGCGCCCCGAAGATTGTGGCGGTCACCAATGCAGAGGAGCTGCTCGACTTCCAGCAACTCGTGCGGCAGGTGCCGATTGCGGAGTCGCTTGCAAAGTATGTCGTCAACCTGGTTCGCGCGACGCGGCATAAGAGCGATAACGCCCCCGACTTCGTGAAGAAGTATGTGAGCTACGGCGGCAGCATTCGCGCGGCACAGTTCATCGTGTTGGCAGCAAAGGCGCGGGCGCTTTCGCGCAAGCGCTACCACGTTTCGTATGAGGACATCACGGCCGTTACGGTGCCGGTGCTGCGCCATCGCATCCTGCTCAACTTCCACGCGGAGTCCGAGCGCGTCGATACGGACAACATTTTGAATCGTCTCATTTCAGCAATCCAGAGGCCCCGGGACTAACCAAATGCAGCGTTTTCTCGATCCCGCGGTGCTCAGTACCATCTCCTCGCTGGATCTGCTGGCGAAGACGGTGGTGGACGGCTTCGTCGCGGGCCTGCATCGCTCGCCGGACTTCGGCTTCTCGCAAGAGTTTGCGGAGTATCGCGCGTACGTGCCGGGTGACGACCTGCGGCACGTGGACTGGAGCCTGTACGGCCGCACCGATCGCACCTACATCAAGCGATACCGCGGCGAGACGAACAGCCAGCTCACCATCCTGCTCGATGCGAGCAACAGTATGGAATACACCAGTGGCGCGTGCCCGAAGAAGATGGATTACGCACGGTTTATCGCCGCATCGCTCTTCTATATGGCCATCAAGAATCAGCGCGATGCCGCGGGCCTGATTGTCTTTGACGATGAGGTGCGCGACTACGTACGACCGACCGGGGCACAGGGTCAGCTTGCACGCCTGCTGGCCGGGTTGGAGCAGGCCGAGCCGCATGCGCGCACCGACTTTGGCAAGCCGCTGAAGCACTT
>CAZZVI010000008.1:17592-36562 GCA_964657335.1 uncultured Terriglobus sp. | reverse complement strand
CCATCGAACAGCAACCGCCAACCCTGCGCCTTTTCCTTCGCAGTGAGCGTGTTGATCTGCTGTGCCTGAAGCGAGAAGGTGGCAAGGGAAACGGTCAGAACAGCGGCGGCAACAAGTCTTTTCATGCTCACCAGCATAACGGCTGCTTCACGGGATAAGCCAATCACAGCGCTCCTTGGTTCAGGGGCTCTCCGCTCCTCGCAGAACTGTCATTTCGACCGAAGCGCAGCGAAGTAGAGAAACCTGCTTCTCCCGGCTCGCCACTACCTCCCACTCTGTCATCCCGTAGCGAAGCGAAGGATCTGCTTTGTTCACATGTTTGTGCTTCCCGGACGAACTCTCCAGACCCATCTGGATTCGTCGATCGGGCGTTGAGAGCCGCTATTTTGGAAGGGCATGGCTTTTAGCCATGCCGCCAGGACCTCAAGAAGAAACGGCTTCAGCCGCCGAGGTCCGCTTCGAAAAGCTGACCCCAGGGGCTGAAGCCCTCGCTTGTGCGAAGTCTGGCGGCACAGCTGAAGCTGACCCTTCCCATAACGAGCAACGCAGGACTAACCCTTTAGCGCACCCTCAATCGCCGCAAGCACCTCGGGCGAGTCGGGCTTCGTCGCCGGCTCAAACCGGTTCACCGGCTTGCCGTCGCGGCCGATCAGGAACTTGGTGAAGTTCCACTTGATGTCGCCGGCAAACTTCGGGTCAGTGGTCGAGCTGGTCAGGTAGCCAAAGAGCGGAGTCTGCGTCGCGCCCAGCACCGACACCTTCGACATCATCGGAAACGTCACATGGTACTTGTTGTTGCAGAAGGTCTTGATCTCCGCCTCGGAGCCGCTCTCCTGGTTGGCAAAGTTGTTCGCCGGAATGCCGACCACCACCAGGCCCCTGTCCTTGTACTTCTCATAGACAGCCTCCAGCGCCGAATACTGCGGCGTAAACCCGCACGCGCTCGCCACATTTACCAGCAGCAGCACCTTGCCCTTGTAAGGAGCCAGCGTCGTCGGGTCGCCATCAATCGTCTTCATACGGAAGCCATACACACCACCCGCCGTCGTCGCAGCCCCCGCCACCAAACCCGCTCCCAACAACACCATCGCCACCATCTGCTTGTTCATCAGATCGCCCCCGCTTTACCTGTAGCCGCCAGTATAGTTTGCTATGAAGAAAGGTAGGCGATGCGAAGCCCGCGAAGTCAGCGTGGGTGTTCGCCCAACGCCGGTGTGCAACGCGCATCGCTTCTGCATACTGCACATTGAAGTGGCCAGATTACGAAGCATGGGCGCGAGTCGTTCTATCCAATTGCGGTGAGCTGGAAAGGAGTCCCGATGCCGATAACATCCGAAGAGAACGAAAAGTATCGACAGTTCGTTAACAACGTAGCGCGCGCGTTGGGAGTCTACGACTACGCCCCAGAGCAATTGGTATGGCACTATACAAACGACGCAGGGCTGCTCGGCATCCTGCAGTCCGCCACTCTGTTTGCAACGCAAGTCGCGTTCCTTAACGACAATCGTGAAACGAGATACGCAACCGAGCTATTCCACACGATGTTGCGCGAGACCATTGCTGAGCGAGAGGATGATCCCACGGCGGTATCTTTCTTTGAGAAGGTCTTGAAGTTTACAGAAGAAGACCCCACGAGTCCTCTGCAAGGAATCAGTAAATTCTTCATCACAAGCTTCAGCGGTCATGAAGACGATGTTGCCCAATGGGATCGCTATAGTCGTCATCACGGCTATGCCATCGGATTCAAAGCCCGAGGTCTCAATCGCGAACCAAACAGCACACTGTACAAAGTAGTTTACGAGCCAGATAAGCAGAGAACAGCAGCTAAACAACTGGTTGATGCCACGTACGACTTCTACCGAGAAGGATTAACAGGGGAGAGACAGACAAATCCGGACCAGTGGGCCGAAGATTTTTTTCTCGCTTGGGATGAATGGATTTATAAGCTAGCTCCACTCGCGAAAGACCTACGTTGGAGTACAGAGAATGAATTTCGCCTTGTCCACGAATTGAAGATAGCGGAACTTCCTCAAGTTCGATTCGCTCAGAAAGGCACAACGCTAGCTCGCTACCTAGCATTGGGTACTCCAAGTTGGATGAAAAGTAGACAGCCCCTGCTGCCAATAGGAAAGATATTGGTTGGTCCTGGTAACGATCGGCACTTCACTGCAATTAGCGTTCGGCTTCTGCTAGACCAAATGGGATATATCGGTGTTCCTGTCGAGTGCACCAAAACGGATCTGGTCTGGCGCTGACGAGAGACGTCATCAGCGGACAACCACTGATGCCGAGTGTCGTCAAACCTCGTATGAATGCTCTCAGTCGCGAGGCAGTCGGTCTTTTCAGTTCGGCTGTTATCGCACTGTCCTCAGCCGCGCAGGTGCAGCTTGGCGGCGGACCGGTCGCAGGCATACGGGCTTCGATTCCCATGTGCAAGGCGGGTGATCTTTCGCTGGGGACGGACTCGGAGAATGGCAGCTTCAATGGCATGTCGCATTCGGGGACGCTGCTGGTATTGCGCAATCTTTCTTCGATGGCCTGCCGTGTGCCGGCGCGGCCTGAGATTGGTTTCGTGGGCGTCTCGACGCCGGGCGATGCGAAGGGGGACGGATCGACGCCCTCCAGGTCAGGAAGTTCAGCAACTGGTAAGGCGACGCCTCTGCCGATCCGGCGTGAGATTCCCGGTGGGCGCTTCATGCATCCTGGGCCGGTGATCATCCCGGTGGTCGTCGCGCCGGGTGCGGAGTTGACGTCGAAGCTGCGCTGGGTCTCGGGCGAGGTGTTTGACAGCAACCTCTGCTTCAACCCGACGGCGATCACGGTGAAGATCGAGGGCGAAGTGAAGCAGGCCGCATTCGCCGCCCACCTTTGCGGAGACAAAGCGGAGGGCGTCACCTTCGAGGCGACGCCGCTCGCGCCCGATCCCCAGTTCACGGACTGAGCCAGCACCCGAAATGTTGTCAAGTGGGTGTAGGGCTTAACCTGTTGATTCTGCTCGACATAAAGTTGGCATGGTATTCCGCGGCAGCCGCTATCATAGAAGTAGGAGATGTCTCAGCCCGCACCCTACCGTAGCAAGCTGCTTGGCCGCGCGGCTAAGTCCTTATACATGTGGAATTTGCCTGTAAGTGCCTTCGCAAGAGGAATTTGCGGTCACCCTATCGGTAAATCCCTTGGTATGAACAATTTGAGATGGCCTTGAAAACAGGGGGTGGGTACCCGGCCCGCAGGTGCTTTCGATCTACGCGGTCTGTAAGTGCGCTGCACGATTTCTATCTGCATCTTAAGAAAGATGGCTAAGGAAAAGGTATCGGGCATTTACGGCAAGCCGAATTTCGGCTTGATTGTGGGGTTGTTCGCCGTTGCGATCGTTGTGTTGCTGATTGGCGGATGGATCTTCCTCCGATTCGATCCGTTGCACCTGCGCAAGCCGCATCCTGCGACCGGCATGACCCTGCTCTACCAGTCACGCTGACGTTCGCCTCAGCGTGTCCATGCAAAGCGCGCCTGCGATGCATCCTGCCGCCTGACTTCTGCACCATAGAGCGGAGTTCAGGAGTTGCGGATGGCAGAGCTTTCAGTCCAGGTGAATGAGAATGACCACGTGCAAGGCGCGGACGACGCGCCAGTCACACTGGTGGAATATGGCGACTATGAGTGCCCGTCATGTGGCGATGCGTACGACGTGGTCAAGCGAGTGCAGAAGCACTTTGGTTCGAAGCTGCGGTTCGTCTTTCGCAACTTTCCGCTGGAGCAGCATGCATTTGCCATGCCAGCGGCGGAGACGGCCGAGTTCGCCGCCAGCGAGGGCAAGTTCTGGGAGATGCACGATGCGCTCTACGAGAACCAGGTGGCGATGGATGAAGACCTGTTTCCGAAGCTTGGAAAGAAGCTCGACCTCGACGCGGAAGGCCTGATGGATGCTCTTGAAGAAGAGGAGTTCGCGTATCGCATCGAAGACGACCTGAAGAGTGGGGAAGCAAGCGGCGTGCGTGGCACACCGACCTTCTACATCAACGGTCACCGGCAGGATGGTTCGTCCGACTACGAGACCTTGACCGAAGCAATCAAGGCAGCGATGAAGAAGTAAGCACGCAGCCTGAAAAGGGAAGTCGGTTACCACCAGGTCAGCGAGGAGAGGCTCTTGCGGTAGAGTGATTGCAGCGCTTTTTGGAGTGATCCCATGAAGTTGTTTGCTGCCATCAGCTGCTTCGTTTTCTGTCTGGCTGCGCGTGCCGCTGCTCCGGCTGAAGTCTCCGGCAAGTGGATGACGCAGACGGAAGTACAGGGCATCGCGATCAATGAGACCTGCGTTCTGTTGCAGGCGCCTGACAACAAGTTGACCGGCACCTGCGACACGTCAGGCGGCAAGTTCAAGCTGAGCGGCAAGGTGGACGGGACAAGCGTGAACTTCTCGCATCCGGCTGCGTACCAGGGAGAGGATTGCACCGTATCATTCTTCGGTAAGCTGGATGACCCGGAAACGATCAGCGGATCGGTGGACTTGCAGCCGTTCAATGCGGGCGGCGCGTTTGCCATGAAGCGGGATAAGTCAAAGTAAGTACTTGGAGTAAGAAGGAGCGTTCGATGAAGTGGATGGCATGTGCGTTACTCATGGCTTTGCCCGCGATTGCCGCGGCGCCCAACGACATCACTGGAGCATGGTCACTTACAGGTGAGGTGCAAGGAATTCCGGTGCTGGAGACCTGTAGCTTTACACAGGCCGACACGGCTTTGACCGGCTCCTGCACGACCGAAAGTGGTAAGTACGACACCAAAGGCAAGGTTGATGGCCAGACCGTCACGTTCAGCCATGCCGGCAAGTACAACGGCAGCGACTTCGTGATCACGTATACCGGCAAGCTTGGTACTGACGGCGCGATGACCGGCACGATGGATGTCGATCCGTTCGCCGTCACGGGCAGCTTCACCGGCAAGAAGGGTGCGGCGGCGGCTCCCGCGCAATAGTCTCGATGAGCGGCAACAGGAAGGGCGCCTGAGATCAGGCGCCCCTTGCTGTTTGTGCTTCGGCTGTTTAGAACTCGTACTTGAGCGCGAACTGGATCAGCCGCGGATTGTACGTCGCAATGGTCGAGGTCAACTGGCCGATGGTCGTGGTGCTGCCCAGGCCCGTTGTGGGATTGGAGAAGTTGGTCTGGTTGGCTACGTTGAAGGCCTCTGCACGGAACTGCAGCCTGGTCTCGCGGTAGACGTTGAAGTCTTTGAAGAGCGAAAGATCTGTGTGGCGGAAGTGGGGTCCGTGGTACTGATTGCGTGCTTCATTGCCAAGAGTGCCGGCAGCCTGCGGAACGAAGACGCCCGGGTTGAAGAACTGCGGATTGTTCTGGTTGAAGCTAGCCGGTCGAACGACGTTCGTGAAGGGATTGCCGGTTACATTTGGCCGGTCGGCGGAGCCGTTCGGGCTGGTACCGCTGACGTTGCTGGAGTTCAGGACGGTGAACGGATAACCTGTCGACCACAGTTCCAGCAGGTTCAGGTGCCACCCGCCTTCAAGCGCCTGGCGAAAGCCGGACGAGCCTTTGCCGAAAGGCAGGGCATAATTGCCAGTGACCACGACGCGGCTGCGCAGATCCAGATCACCGTTGCCGTAGTCGCGATAGGCCTGCCCGAGGACCTGGCCGACGCCGTTTCCGCTCTGGCCGTTGACATTTGGGGCGTCATCCAGCAGGCGTGCGTAGGTTGTGTTTGCGCTGAAGCCGAGACCGTTCTTGAAGCGACGGTCGAAGGTGGCCTGCAGCGAGTGGTATGACGATGCGCCCGAGCTGAACGTGTCAGCGATGGTGGTGACTCCCGGCAGCTGCGAGTAGAAGCGGCGCAGTGTTTGCGTGCCGGTGGTGTTACCCAGCGGAGCGCGGTTGATGTCGAATCCCGTGGACAGGTGACGTCCCAGGGCACCCACATAGGCGAGCGTCACGGTGTTGCCGCTGAAGTCCTTCTGCAGAACGAGGTTGAACTGCTCAAGGTAGCCCGAACCGAAGTTCTTATCGACGACCGAAGGAATGCCACCGACCAGTGACGCATTCGCGATGGAAGGATTCTGGTTGGGTAGCGGCATGCCCTGCTTGAACAGTGTGAACGCCGGGTTGCAGCCGTTGGTGCCTGCAGCGGCCTGCACGGTCGAGCAATTGCCGTAGACGGAGACGTTCGGTTGATTCTTCAGGTTTGTGGGCGACTCGTAGTTGCTGGCGAAGAATGCCAGGCCAAACCCGCCGCGGACCACAAGGCTCGGTGTCGCGCTATAGGCGAAGCCAAAGCGTGGCGCGGCATTGCTGTAGTCCGTGTGGACGCCGGCTGAGCGGCTGACGCCGTTGACGCCCGCCTGAATGATGCAAGGGCAGGTCGGATCGAAGTTGGAGATGCTGTTGTGGATCTCGGTGAACGGTGTGAAGACGTCGTAGCGCACGCCGAGGTTCAGCGTCAGCTTCGGAAAGGCGTGCCAGTCGTCCTGAAAGTAGAAGCTCGGCTCAGACGTCCGATAGTTGGGTGTCCGGACATTGTTGCTGCGCGTTGCTGCGGAGAAGATGCCTTCCAGCAACCCGGGGCCGCCGGTGCGGAAGGTCCATGCGCCTTCACCATTATTGTCCTGTTGGTCGAGAGCCTGCCGGCGGATGTCGGCGGCGCCGATGCGGAAGGAGTGGTTGCCGTGGCTGTAGATGATGCCGCCGTTCAGGATGTAATTGTTGTCCTTGTATTGCAGCGGAACGAAGTTGCCGCCGCCGCCCAGCCCCGTGAGGCCGGTGGGCAACGCGAGCGCCAGACTGCTGGTGATCTGGCTGATGTTCACGTTCGGCTGGCCGAACTTGGTGTTCGGGTTCAGGCCGTAGTTCAGCGGCAGGGATCCGTTCTGGATGAAGCTCCAGCCCGCGCCGACCGTCACCAGCAGGTTTGGCGTGAAGGTGTGCGTATAGACCAGAGTTGCATTGCGGGCAAGCTGCGGCGCGGTACCGAAGCCGTTACCGGTCTGGGGGTCAATTGCGAAGCCATCCACGTTGGTGATGGGCAGAGCTCCTGGCGACACGGTGTAAACGTCATTGACGATGTACTTCGCAAACAGCAGGTTCTTATCATTGAAGTGGTAGTCCACGCGGGTATCGTAGACAGTGGAGTACTGCTCCTGATTGCGGACGCCGACGTAACCATTTGTGCCTGAGTTCGGGGCTGGGTACAGCTTGAAATAGTCGAGACCCGCTGTTGTGTCGAGGAAGCCCGTCGGGATGATGTTGCTAACGATCGGATTTCGCAGATAGCCAGGCGACGCAGGATTTGGATCGTACACGCAGCCCGTTGTTTCGCTCTGCGTGGGATCCGCCACGGTGGGTGCGACGATGGCGCAGGCATTCGTGGCTGAGGCGAAGGTTGTGCCAGCTCCGCCTGAAGCGATTTGGGCGGGAGTAGGCACAGGAATGGCATCCGAGAAGTCGCCGGGGTGCTGCTGCTCATAAGCGGTCGGCACAGTCAGCGACGACGGCAGACCACCCTTGATCAGGCGGAAGAACTCTGCGTCGCCGTGGAAGAACGCCTTGTCCTTAAAGATAGGTCCGCCGAGGGAGCCGCCGAACTGGTTCTGCCGCAACTCCGGCTTGGGTGCGTGCGCGCCGAACTGGTATGAGTACGCATTCAACGCGTCGTTACGGAAGAACTCGTAAAGGGTGCCATGAAAGTTGTTGGTGCCGCTCTTTGTGATCACGTTGACGACGGCGCCCGCCGCGCGGCCGGTGTCGGCCGAGAACGTGTTGGTCACGACGCGAACTTCCTGAATGGCATCGATCGATGGGCGAACTCCGATAGATGCGATCATGCGTTCGTTGTTGTCAATGCCGTCGATGAGCTGATCGTTCAGCGTCTCAGACTGGCCATTCATTGAGATGGAAGAGCTGGGACGTCGATCGTCCGGCCGCGTTCCACTATTAATACTGTTGGGCGAAGCTTCCGCGGCGCCCGGCGTGATCTGCACCAGGCTGATGAAGTTGCGTCCGTTCAGCGGCAAATCCTGCACTGCCTGCGCCGTCACGTTGCTGCCGATGGAAGAGGTGTCGGTTTGCAGCGCGGGAGCCGCGGTCGAGATTTCGATGGTCTGGCTTGTTGCTCCCACCACCAAGGTGACGTCCTGGCGGCGGCGGTCGCCGGCGGACAGTGTGACGTTTGTGATGTTCGAAGTCTCGAACCCTTGCACCTTGATGGTGATGGAGTACGGTCCGGGAATGAGCTGCGGAACAGTGTATGCGCCTGTCTCAGTGGTATGAACGATGGTGGAAACGTTCGTGGCAGTGTTGGTAACCGTAACATCGGCCTTGGCCACAGCCGCGCCGGACGGATCTTTGACATCACCCAGGATGGTTCCGGAGGTGTCTTGTGCCAGCATGGTCCGCCCGCCGGCGAACGCGAACGACGCCGTAAGAACTATGCAAAGGAAGAACTTCCCGAACACCCGGGTGCAGCCTGCGATAACTTCAAATGCTTTCGAAAGGCAGCTAATGCGTGCTGCGTCTCTCGTCAGAACGGAGCCGACCGCTTGAGAGCGGTGCTGATCTTCCCGTTCATTTAGATCGAGATTCCACTGGCCTGATTGCTTCATAGTTCCCCCAATAGCCTCATAGAAGGCTCTATGAGGTCGGCCAATAGTAAGCGCCCGGAACAACAGTGCGCAATGAGGTTTGGCGTTATTTGTCGCGGGTGTCGCCGGAGTTACGTGGGACTTGTTCGTCTCCCGCTTTCATACTTCATCTCCGCGAGGACATCACTTCGCTATGATTGTTGGCGTATCACGCGGGCAAGGTGCGCCCATGCTCACTGCATCCACTAGACGGCTGTGGCCCTAACGGCCCGGTCCGGTTCGAGCAGGCCTGCATCACTTTGTGTCAGCTGGAACGATCGGATGAAACTCGACTGGCGGCGCTGTAAATGCAGCGTTTAGAACCGACGCCAAACGAATGCCAGCAAGTTCAAGCTGGCGGTCGATAATAGGAATCTCGCGGTTGAAGTAGGCCTCGTCGATATCTGTGTCTTTCGCGACGATGGCTTTGTCCGCAATTACCTTGGATTCATTCGTCCAGGCCACGGGATCGTTCGGTCCGGCGACGAGCTTCTCCTTGCGAATTTCGTTCTCTAACCGCTCGAGGTACTGCGCGTCGGTCAGGCTGCGATGGTCGATCAGATAACCGTCCCAGATGTTATGCAGGTTGCACTTGCCCGAGGTGCTGCAGCCGGGCAAGCCGAAGGCAGTTAGGGGGATCGTGTTGCCGCCGACCTCAACACCCGTCGCGTGGAGCGGCTGATGAATGTCACCCACGAAGTGAACCAGGTACTTGAGCGCGGTTGCGCGATCGATCGGGTCCAGCTTCGGATCGGCGATCCGCCCTTCGAAGAAGAGGATGCGGTCCGTTACGCAGTCTCGCCACACGTCGCTGCGCGAGCCGAGCTTGACCGTCGGCTGCACGGGACAGTCGCGGTCGCGGTTGTAGACATCGGAGTCCGCGGGCATATCGACGAAGTGCCATCCGCTGGTTTGTGTCTCAAGCGGCCGGTAGACGTCGGCCCATGACGCAACATCTGCGAGCGACTCCGTTCCAAGCAGCGCTTCGACGTTGCGGCGCGCTTCGGGCGTCAGGTGATCCGTGGCGATGCGGCCGACCAGCCTATGACCCTTTTCCCACCACGCATGCGCGGACAGCGGCGTTATCAACAGAGCGAGGGAGAGTGCGGCTACAAGCTTGCGGGGGATCGGCAGCATTTGCATAGTTGAGAGCATAGAGGATGCGGTGATGGCCCTTCAGGACACGACGGGGTAGTGGGTCAGTTTGATTTCTCAAGGAGAGAAACGATCTCTTCGACTGTCCAAACGTGATGCGCTACGCCAGCTTCCATCGCAGGGGTGACACGGAGTGTCTGATGCACCCGCGCGAAGTTGTAGTACATGAAGTGGAGGGCAATCGCGGCCATGTGGTTCTCGATCTTTTTTGAGAATGCGTTGGTCAGACGGGTGAAGCGGCGCATTGACATCCGCATAGTGAGGTTCTGGCGCTCTACAAAGCTCGTGCTGATGTGCTTAGCATCTGGGGAACCCGTAACCGCCTTGCACTCCGTTCCGACGCACTGGCCGGGGCTGTAGCGCGTCTGAGCCTCACCGGAGGTGCCATAGACCTTGATGAGTTGCGCATAGTCGATGTCGGCTCCGAAAGCGGCCTCTACAGCCTCTAGATATGGGCGGTGGCCATCGGTGGTGAGTTGCACACGGTTGCTCAAGCGTTCCGCGAGATCGCCGATGAACGCTTTAGCAGCGGCATACCCGCGCTGACCAACCATCCAGCACGGAACCAGTTTCGTATCGGCGTCGATGGCCGTCCACGTCCATACGTCGCCCCACTCCTCAACCTTGGTGTCAGGCACGTTCTTTTGCTTGGCTCCAACGAACGACCAGATTTCGTCGCACTGTACGCGGCGGCAAGGCAGATTGCGAAGGTGTTCATCCTGATACTCGGCACACGCGTGGCCCAGATCGACTAGCAGCTTCGCCACTGTATTCTTGGCTACGCCGGTCATGCGGACGGTGGCGCGGATGCTGTTTCCCTCGACTAAGCACTTCACCACTTGGACTTGCTTAGACTTCTCTAGCCGGCTCATAATGACCATTATGCTTGACGTACGAACCGATGTCAAGCATAATGGTCAGATAGTGCTATGATTCTGATACGGAACAACGCATTGCATCAATCAGTCTTTGGGTGTGTGGCATCTACATCGCTGAGTGTTCTGTAAAACTCTTGCTTTACGTGAACACGGCATGTAGAAAGGTGTGACGATGCAAGCATTAACGTACGTCCACCAGGGCACGAGCAACGTCTACCAAGACAGGGGCTGTCGATGGATCTGAACGTGCAAGCCTTCCGTATAGCGCAGCAGGCAACTGCGGAAATATCCCCGGCAACCTTGGCGAAGCGGGAAGCCGCGCGCAAGGGCGGCGTTGTTGGCGGTCAAGCGAGGGCGAAGGCAATGACCAGCGAACAGAGGAGTATCGTTGCTCGCAAGGCAAACGCGGCGCGCTGGCGTAAGGTCGAAGCGACTGCATAGTAGCTGGTACTAAGACAACATTGGAAGGGCCGCAGCACATGGGAGCATTAGCTCTAGATATGCCGCACTCAGCCGTCTTCGGTTCGGAGATAGGCTCGTTGGGTGCGCTTTTTGAACCATCCTCTTTGCCGGAGCCGATTGCGCGCTCGGAAGAGCGCCTCGTTGTTGATCTAGGCAAGCAGATCGACAGGCAGCTTCTTGCGGCCATTGACAGCCGCACAAAAGCCGAGTTTATCAGTGTCAGGAAGCGGGTATGGCCGCGTTACGTCCGCGCCCTACGCGCACTGTCTGATACTGTAAGCAACCTCGTGCCAGAGTTCGTTCTGGACGAAGTGTCTATCCGTGGTTTCGCCTCACTTGCCGAAGACATTGAACGTTCGAAAGATGCGAGGTTTGGCGAGAATCTGACCGAGCAAGCGCTGTTTACCCTTTGGACGATTGGAAAGATGCGACCCATCGCTCGGCAGCTTTCTGAAGAAATTCTTCCCGCTGACAAGCACGCAGAAGATGCTGCTTTAGCTGCCGAATACAACATCAACGCGCTCTGGGCACAGTTTCACTTAGATGCAGTAATTGCTGCGCTTAAGTTCGATAAGACCATCGCGGCTGCGGTTCAACATGAACTATGCGATGGCCTGCGCTCGGCGGTAAATGCCTTTACTATCATGCAAGATGGATTGGCATTGCGGCGTGTAGAGATCATAGGCGAAACGGTGGAAGACCTTCCATGGGACGAGGAAGACGAAGAGCTATTAGCTTCGTCTATGAAGGACATCCATCTAGGCGCGTAATGTTAACTTCTGCCGAACTGGCTAACATACAACAGCGCGATCTCTACTGGTGCGAACCCGACCCGGCAGATACTGTCGGGTCTGAGCAAAGGAAAGATAGGGTCTGGGTAGTCCTGTCTGTTGCGCGCTTACATAGGGGCAACTGCGTGGTAGGACTGCCACTCACTACGGAACTATCTAAGGCTCGGGCGCACCTAATGGCCATACCAAAGGAGGAGATTAGGATGGTCGGCAAGGACGCAGCTGTAGACTGTGTTGCGCTTACCGATCAAATCCGAGCGCTAGACAAAAGGCGCTTCCGAAGGAAAGCAGGAACCATCTCAGAGCGAGCATTCACTGCAATCAGAATGCTTGGTCTTGACAGACTTTTCGGTCGCTAATCCTGAATACTAGACGGTCCCGAAGAGCCGTTTCCTTTGCGCAAATCTCTGTTGAGGAAGAGGTGTATCGCCAAGGTGAGGGGATGACTCTATGGAAAGCGTGTTGCTCCTATTCATATTGCTAGTTCTCGTGTACTGTGCCTCGTCTCTACGAACCATCAAGTCAGAACTTGCTTGCCTCCACAAGGACTACGACCTAGTCAGCGAGGCACACGCGGTGCGGCGCGAAATGGAAAAAATGGAACGAGTAAAGAATGAGTTGCTCGCCGCCAACCGCGCCACACCGGGTAAATCAAACTGACCCACTACCCACGACGGGTTCATGTTGCAAATTGTCGGTGAATGTGTGGGTAGTGACTCAGTTTCAAGCTGAGTCACTACCAATCTGTGCGCAGCATGGACCGCGGTCAGACCGGCTCACTATACTTGAGGCGGAGGATGCTGCGTATGGACCGACGTCAGTGGATGAAAAACAGCGCGTTCGCGGCCGCCGCGGCCGCAGCAGCGAACACTGGTTTGCTGGGGGCACAGAGCACACCAGCCGGCACCGCGCGCGAATACTACCTGATCCGCCGATACAAACTGAGCAGCGGGCCGCAAGGTACAGCGGCCGGGAAGTATTTCGGAACCGCCCTGCTGCCAGCGCTTGGGCGGCTGGGATTTGGCCCCGTTGGCGTCATGGGTTTGACCTACGGAGCCGAAACGCCGACAACGTTTGTCATCATTCCGAGCACGGACCTGACGAAGCTCGCCCAGCTTGATCTTCTGCTGGCGCAGGACGATGTCTTCCTCAAGGCGGCCGGCGACTTCTGGTCTGTGACCGCGCCGCTGCCGCCGTTCGATCGCGTGAATAGCTCGCTGTCGATCGCCTTTGAGGGCTTCCCGAAGCTAGTCGTGCCGGCGAAGGAACCGCGCATCCTGCAGCTGCGCACCTATGAGAGCCCGACCTACGCCGCGCATGTGCGCAAAGTCGAAATGTTCCACAAGGGCGAGTTCGAATTCTTTGCGCAGTCCGGTGCGAAGAACGTCTTCTTCAGCGATAATCTGGTCGGCGCGCGCGGACCGAGCTTGACTTACATGCTGGCGCACAAGGATCTGGCGGAGATGGACGCGCACTGGAAGGCGTTCGCCGCAGTGCCAGGCTGGGTAAAGCTCTCGCACGATCCGCGCTACGCGACCGATCCTCCGACGGTGTCGAATGTGGACAATCTGGTGCTGACACCTGCGGCTTATTCGCAGATCTAGTGCTTGGAACACGGTGTTCGCAGTAGTTTCATGGAGTCCACGGCGTAGATGTACCGCTGTCCTCCGTGCAACCGCCGTGTACTCCGTGTTCCAACGCGATGCTCTGGCCTGAGACTTTTTACAGGGCTTTGCGCACCAGATTGCGCACGGTCTCGCAGACCACACCATAGACGACATGGGTGGCCATCTCGCTGCGTCTCTCACGGCCTTCCTGCTTCTCGGGGGCTGCTGCCAGGCCGAGAGCGGGCAGTGCGCCTTCATGCGTCACCGTCATCAGCGCCAGGCCGAACGTCGCGCCGCCCTTAGCCGTCACCTGCGGATAGAGTTCGGCCATGATGCCGTATGCCGCGCCTGCGAGCGCACCGAAGGTCCAGTGGATGCTCTCCTCCACGACCTTCTTTTCCGTAGTCTCTTGCCTGGGCTCGCCGAGCTTCTCGGCCAGCACAGCCGGCGGTTCTGGCTCGCCATGCGTGCGTGGCGGATACATCCGCTCCGCGGCAGTTTTCGCGGCGGTCGCAATCAGGCCACCGACCAGGCCGGCGAGGGCGCCCTTCAGCAGATTTTGGGTCGGGCGGGAGAGCGGTTTGACTGGTTTTGCCATGACAAGCATTGGGACGCCGCGGCAACGGTGCGGGATGGCTCAGGGCGACTCCGCGATGAATCGTTTCGCCGGTTGGCGCATTTAGAATGAGGGTTGCTGCGCCGCCGGACAAGATCAGACGCGCGCGACACCTCCAAAGATCGGACCTCATGGCAGACACCTTCAGCACAGGCATTCGCGACACCGTCATTCTCGGCTCAGGCTGCAGCGGACTCACCGCTGCGATCTACACGGCGCGCGCGAACCTGAAGCCGCTTGTGATCGAAGGGCACGAGCCGGGCGGCCAGCTTTCCATCACCACGCTGGTCGAGAATTTTCCCGGCTGGCCTGACGGCGTGCAAGGCCCGGAACTGGTCGAGAACATGCGCAAGCAGGCGGAAAAGTTCGGCGCCGAGATGGAGATGGGGCATCTTGTAAGCGCGGACCTGAGCAAGTCGCCGATCGAACTGAACTTCGGTAGCAAGACGGTCCACACGCGCACCCTCATCGTCGCCTCCGGTGCGAGCGCGCGCTGGCTCGGTTTGCCCAGCGAACAGGCGCTCATCGGCCATGGCGTCTCCAGCTGCGCGACGTGCGACGGCTTCTTCTTCTCCGGCAAGGAGATCTGCGTCATCGGCGGCGGCGACTCCGCCATGGAGGAGGCGATGTTTCTCACGCGCTTCGCCACGAAGGTGTACCTGATCCATCGCTCCGCCAGCTTCCGTGCCAGCAAGATCATGCTGGAGCGCGCCATGGCGCACCCGAGCATCGAGTTCCTCACCAGCACCGTGGTGGAAGAGGTGCTCGGCGTCGAGGAGAAGGAGGTGCGCGGCATCCGCATCCGTAACACGGTGACGGGCGATGTGCGCGAGATCGCGCTTGCCGGCTTCTTCCTCGGGATCGGGCACACGCCGAACGCCAAGTTCTTCGAGGGGCAAATGGACCTGGACGAAGACGGCTACATCCGCAGCACGGATAATGTCTTCACTACTCTGGACGGCAAGGTCATCCCAGGCGTCTTCTGCGCGGGTGACGTGCAGGACCGCCGCTACCGGCAGGCGATCACCGCGTCAGGTACAGGCTGCATGGCCGCGCTTGAGGTCGAGAAGTATCTCGAGGAACACGGACGGTAGGCCCCCTATTTTGGTTCTTTGTGCAAATTCCTCATTTCTTGCGAGTTAGCTTTCTTGTAGAGCCAAACTATTCTGAGCAAAAGACTTACGCACAGATTCCTGAAAATAAGGAACTTAGCGGAAAACAAAAGGCCGACCCGAGTGGGCGGCCTTTTCTTCTATTTCAGGATAGCAAATCCGAAGCTAATTATCGGCACGTGGAAGTACCCGTTTTTGTTGGACTTGCGGCAACTGGGGCTTGACAACATTTGTGGGGCAGCTCGTCTTGTCTCTCGTTTTCGCCCTCCGCCGCGAAGCGGCGGGATCTGCTGTCCTGGCCGCGCTGGGATCTGCTGTCCTGGCCGTTTGCTGGCAGGAGTGCCTGTTCAGAACAACCAGCAGATCCCTCCGCTGCGCTGCGGGATGACAAACAAATAAGCTGCGGAGACAAACGGAGTAGCGGCGGATTTCGGAACAGAGTGGCTGCGGATGAGAAAGATAGGGCTCTAATGACAACAAAATCGCTGCGGGATGAGAGAAAAAAGCGGTTGTGACAACCGTCATCGAACAAGGGTGACGGGCCACGGTACCTACCGTGTCGCGACTATCCGATGATGGCTCTGGGAGATCTCAATGGCAAAGATCCAGCCAGGACGGTTTGCAGGCAAAGTGGACGGAGACTTTGTCGTCTTCATCATCGGCATGCGGATCAACCAGCTCTGGAATGTGCCGAAGTGGCTGCCGGTGACGCGTGCGATGCCGCGCATGTTGAACGAGCTCTTCCAGCAGCCGGCGCTGGGCCTGCTGCACGCGGAGTTCTTCGTTGGCTGGCGCAGTCCGATGGTGCTGCAGTACTGGCGGTCCTACGAGCATTTGCATGAGTATGCGCACGCCCGCGACAAGGCGCACCTGCCTGCTTGGGTCGCGTTTCACCAGATGACACGCGGCAACACCGCCGTGGGCGTGTACCACGAGAGCTATCTGTGCGGCAGCGGGCGGTATGAGAGCGTGTACGTGAACATGCCACTGTTCGGCCTGGCGAAGGCGGGTGAGTCTGTGCCGGCGGTCGGGTCGATGCAGTCGGCAAGTGCACGCCTGCATCGCGAAGGCAGTCCTGAGAGTTAGATCGGTCAGGGGTGACGTCTGTGGGCCCGCGCTATCTTTGGTCCGAATTGAACGCGCGCCGTCAGCCCGCATGCTCTGGTTGCATGGAACTCGGGCTCTGCCTCTGGTTATGGAAGCACCGCCTAGGGCGCACTTGCTGTGGTGCTGTCGGCACGTCCCGGAACCTCTCTCACCTCGGCGGCTGAAGCCGTTTGGCTTGCGGCATTGCGTTCTCTACCTCGGGGGCTGAAGCCCTCTTACTGTGAGTGTGCTTGCTCCCTCGGGGGCTGAAGAGGGTGCTGAAAAAGTCCACAAGCCGACCTCGACGGCTAAAGCCGCGTTGATGTTAAAGCCTTTACGGCACAGCTGAAGCTGTGCCCTTCCGAAAAACAACACTTCTTTCAGCACCCTCCGAAGCCCTTTGTTGTGAGCTGGTTGCTGTCTCGGGGGCTGAAGCCGCGCTGGTTGAGAACACGGAACCTCATCGAAGGCATCGTCTGTGGGCTGCCGCAGAGTTGCGGGCCGACGGGCCGCGCTTCTATAGCGCGGGCAAACCTCGGAATTCAGGCCTTCAGCGCGTCTCCTGCGTTCTTGTTTCCCAATCTGGGAACCGCGATGGAATTCTGACCTTAGTCAGCGGGAATGCGACATCTGCCCTCGCGATTGTGCCGTTAAGCATAAGGACGACATCCGGTGCCCTGCCTGAAGCATGGGTACGAGAGCATCGGACACGAGGCACTATGCGCAACTCTGTTGTAAAGGTTTGTACCCTCTTCTCCCTTTGTTCTGTCCTGTTTCTCTCTGCTTACGCATCGTCCATCCCGGCGGGAACCTACTCGCTTACGGGCGTCTCCGCCGGTACGACGGCGCTTAGCGGGACCATTACGCTGAATGCGAGCGGACTCGCGACGGCGGCGAGCCTGGTGTACGGCAGCACGACCTTCAGCACGGTCTCTTCCACCGGCACCAGCGGCAGCAATCCGGCTGCGGATTTCGTGTATCTCAGCGGATCGAACGGCCAGGCGGTGATCTACTACTTCACCACGCTGAACCCATCGGGCGGCATCAATCTTTGCGAGGCTGGGAGCGGATGCGCACAGGCGTCCTACGTGCATCTCTACAGCCCGAACTACCAGGCCGGCCTTTCCGGCGGAAGCCTGACCTCCGGTGCGGCCTCCGCCGCCGTCACGCCTGAGCTCTCGACCTGGGTGCTGCTCACCACCGGCCTGGTGATGATCGCAGCGGTCCTGATCCTGCGCCGCCGACCGGAGTCAGGCACCGTCGCTTCCTCCGTCTGAGCGCACGATCTGCTCGAGATACCTCTCGCGACCAATCTCTTCTAAGCTGAAGGCATGTCGATTGCAGAGAATCTGGAGCGCGTCCGGGCTGAGATGGCCGCAGCCTGCGCCAAGGCCGGGCGTGCGCCCGAAAATGTGAAGCTGATGGCGGTTTCGAAGACGTGGGGTCCGCCTGCGCTGGTGGAAGCGTTTCGCGCAGGCCAACGCCTGTTCGGCGAGAACCGCGTGCAGGAGTGGGAGCACAAGCAGAAGGACCTGCATTCACTGCTGGGCGAAGACGTCGGTCTGATCGATATGCACCTGATCGGCAACCTGCAATCGAACAAGACCAGCAAGGCTGCGTGGCTGTTCAGCGCGGTGGATGCGGTGGACAGTATCAAAGTCGCGCAGCGCCTGCATGACGTTTGCGCGCAGGTGGGCAAGGTGCTGCCGGTGCTGGTCGAGGTGAAGCTGTCCGACGAAGAGAGCAAGCAGGGTGTGAGTGAATACGCTCTGCCGGGCCTGCTGCGGAACCTGCAGGAGTTTGAAGGAATCGAGGTGCGCGGCCTGATGACCGTGCCTCCCTACACGGACGATGCCGAAGGTGCACGGCCCTATTTTCGCCGCCTGCGCGAGCTGCGCGATCAGGCCGTTGCGGAGATCGAGGGCCTTATCATGCCTGAGCTTTCCATGGGCATGTCGCACGACTTTGCCGTCGCGATCGAGGAGGGCTCAACGTGTGTGCGCGTGGGTTCGGCCATCTTTGGGGCGCGAAGCCGCGAGACAACCTAGGTGTGGTCGTCATATCCTGCGACGATATGCCAATTCGTTGCGAAAGTCCGTACTCTTCGACCGCAGTGCAGCGAAGTCCCACAAATCTGTCATTTCGACCGGAGCGAAGCGAAGTGGGGAAACCTGCTGTTGAGCATCTCCGGCAGCACAAAAGCAGGTTTCTCCGCTCCGCAGGACGATAACGCCGTCCTGCTCCGGTCGAAATGACAGCGTTGTGGTGAGAGCTTGTTGAGCTCAGAGCGGATTGCGGTACATCCGAAGCAGCAGCCGTGCGATCAGCACCAGGGCGATCGTGGCGAAGAAGGCGAAGCAGGCCAGCAGCAATGCCAGGAACAGGGCTGCGATGCGGTGCTGACCGGGATCGAGCACGCGGTGTTGCACGTAGTAACGGAGCGCGAGGACATCCGTCGTGATGGCTGTCAGCGTTGCGGTCAACAAACCCGCTGCGGCGCCGATTGCAAGGTCGACGGGGAAGCTATCGATCCAGTACTTCGACTCGACGCTGGTGGGCTGGCGCATGCTGGACTTCGAGTGTCTCACCCTCGGTGAGCACGCGGACGCGGTCAGCGATGCCGGCCTTTTCTGCAGCAGCCAACAGGCG
>CAZZVI010000008.1:0-17492 GCA_964657335.1 uncultured Terriglobus sp. | reverse complement strand
GCTGTGTCCGCCGCCGCGCAGCACGTAGCCGCCGTAGTGGCGATGCGTGTCGCTGAACATGCGCGCCCCCCAATGCTTGCAAGGCGTCATGGTGACCTGGATCTGCTGCTCGGGCGAGTCGGCTTCGAGCGATGTGGACTGCCACCACTCCAACTCCGTGACACTGCGGAAGCCGAGCTTCTCCACCAGGTCGCTGACGCCGCTCGGCACAATGGCCTGCGGCGCAACGCCGGTCAGGCGCTTCGCGTGACGCACGATCCTGCGCAGGGAGGGGACATTCAGGTGATCCATGTGCGCGTGCGTCAGCAGGACTGCGTCTATCGGCGGCAGGTCTGCGATGCGAACCCCGGGACGGCGGGCTCGGCGTAGAAGGATCAGCCGGGTGGCGAATACGGGATCCACCAGGATGTTGCGGCCGGCCATCTGGATCAAGAAGGATGAGTGACCGATGAAGGTAATGCCAAGCCCCTCCGGCTGCACCAGGTTCGGTTGCACCGGCTGGCCGGTCATCGGGTGGCGATGGCTTTCACGAACGACGCCCCATAGCTGCTTCAATTTGCGCCAGACAGGAGGATGCACGCGACTCATACGAATTGGATGAGGTCATGCGTACGCAGGATGCGGGCGCCGGATGCGGCATACAGCGCGTTGTGAGCCGCTTCGCATCCCACTGACAGTGGTTGACGGACGCACCGTGTTCAAGCCGAGGAGGCAAGCATGTTTCAGCAGGTCGACTCGCCCCGCGAGCCTGAAGTACAGACGCCTGAGGAGGCCAACGCGGCGGTCCAGGCGCACCACCTGAGCCACCATGCGTTGGAGGCGCACGTCTGGGCGCATGTGCAGCACACGCCGCTGGCGAGCATGTGGGACCTGCAGGGCGTGCCGCTGAAGGAGGTCGCCAAGCGGACGTTCAAAGGCATGGACGAAGACAACCTGTTCGGCCGGGCGTCGCAGCTGGCGTACTCATTTTTCTCGGCGATTTTTCCGGCGCTGATTGCGATGTCTTCGCTGATGGGACTGGTCGCGCAATCGTCGAGCCAGCTCTACCTCAAGCTGCTGGACCGCATCGGGCAGTTGATTCCTCCCAGCGCGTTTGCCCTGGTGACGCAGACCTTTCAGCAGACGACCAAGGCCAGCACCACCGGCAAGGTCACATTCGGACTGCTGTTCGCCATGTTTTCCGCGAGTGTCGGTGTCTCCGCCATCCAGGACACGCTGAACGCTGTCTACAAGGTGAAGGAGACGCGTGCGTTCTGGAAGGCGCGGCTTGAGGCAATCGGACTTACGCTGCTGGTGGCGGCCATCGTTATCTTCGCTCTGCTGACGCTGGTCTCGGGCGACTGGGCTTCCGACCATCTGGAGCACCTGTTCCGCGGCTCGTTCGGTTTATCAATCGTCCTGCGCGTGCTGGCATGGACCCTCGCGTGTCTGCTGATGGTGCTGTCGTTCGAGGTGATGTACTACTTCTGCCCGGACGTTCCGAACAGCAGGTGGCGGTGGTTCACGCCGGGTGGCTTGATCGGCCTTGCGGGATGGGTCGCCGGCTCGCTTGGGTTGCGCGTGTACCTGCACTACTTCAACAGCTACTCGGTCACCTATGGCTCGCTTGGCGCGGTCATCATCCTTCTGCTGTGGTTCTACCTGACGGGCGCGATGATCCTGCTGGGCGGCGAGGTGAACTCAGAGATTGAGCACGCCGTCGCGGAGAAGAAGATCAGGAGCGGGGAATGTGCGTTACCGTCTGCCGATGCTTTGGCGAAGGTGGATCTGGCGGCCAAGTAGGCTTGCGGGAAACAGGGAACAGCTTGGTCTGTCCTGTTACCCGACAATTCAGAGCAGGCCGAGCACCTGATCCGCGGTAATCGGCAGGTTGCGCATGCGTCCGCCGGTGGCGTTCGCGATTGCGTTGGCGATCGCTGCGGCCGCGCCTGTGATGCCAATTTCGCCGAGGCCCTTTGCGCCGATCTCGCTGCCTCGGCTGTCATCTTCGGGGATCATGAGGATGTTGATCTCCGGAGCGTCGGCGTTGGTGGGCACGTGGGCTTCGGCGAGGTTTGCGTTGACCCATGCGCCGAGGTGCGGGTCGCGCAGGCTCTCCTCCATGAGTGCGTGACCCACGCCCCACACCATGCCGCCAAGCAGTTGCGAGCGCGCGGTGCGTGCGTTCAGGATGCGGCCTCCGGCGAACGCACCGGTCATGTGCGTGACGCGAACGCTACCGGTGAACTCATTCACCGCGACGCGCGCAAACTGCGCTCCAAAGGCCATGCGTGCGTACTTGCTCTTGCCAAAGAGGCGTCCACTGATGCCTTTGACCGCGAGGCTATCGAGGCTTGCGCGCGCGAGCACCGCGGTGGCAGGCTCAACGCGGGCTTGTTCGATGCGATGCCGCAGGTTGCCTTCGCGGAAGACGATGTCGCGCAGCGAGCATTGGTACAGCGGGCTGCTGCGATCCACACGCGCCATGCGCGCAAGCTTTTTGGTGAGCTCGTGCGCGGCTTCCATCAGGGCTGAACCAACGGACAGCGAGGTCGATGATCCTGCGGAGAACGCGCCAAAGGGCAGCGTGGTGTCGCCAATCGCGATGGCGACGCGACAGAGTGGCAATGCGAGTGCATTCGCGACGACTTGCGATAGCGAGGTGATCGCTCCCTGGCCGATTTCGTGGGTTGCGGTCTCGGCCAGCACGGAACCGTCCGCACGCAGCGTGAGCCGCGCGGTCGCGGGGAAGTGGTTTGTCGGGTAAGCCGCGGTCGCCATGCCATAGCCGATGCGCTCCGCGCCTTCGCGCTCGGTGCTGCGTGGTGTGCGGCGATGCCAGCCGAAGCTCTCGGCACCTTGTGCATAGCACTCGCGAAGCGACTTGCTTGACCACTCCTTGCCGCTCTCGGGGTCGCTTTCGGCGTAGTTCCGCAGGCGCAGATCGATCGGATCGAGATTCAGCTTGCTCGCGAGTTCGTCCATCGCGGTCTCGAGCACGAACTGGCCGGGAGCGACGCCTGGCGCGCGCATCCATCCGGGCGAGTTGGTGTTCAGGCGCAGCGCCTTGTGCTCGATCGAGAGGTTCTCGACCGCGTAGAGGTGCGGTGTCACCTCGCCCGTGGGCTCGAGAAAGCTGGCGGAGACGGAGGACTGAATGACCGTGTCCTGCAGCAGGCTCGTGAGCTTGCCGTCATAGCCGGCGCCCAGCCGAAGGCGAATGTCCAGTCCGCCGCGATACGGCATCTGGTTGAAGGTGTTCTGCCTCGTCAGGACAAGCTTCACGGGCTGCCGCAGCAGCTTCGCGGCCATGGCAGACAGCATCGTGTGGTTCGATCCGCCTTTGCTGCCGAAGCCTCCGCCTACCAGCGGCGCAATCACGCGGGCACTGCCTTCCCACTCTTTGCCGATGGCGACCTGCGCGACGATACGCAGCATCTTGTCCTTGTGACGGAGCTCGAACGCCTCTGCTAGCGCGATCGCATCGCCATACACAAACTGTGTCGACGAGACGATCGTCAGCCGATTCGGCAGGCCGTCTTCCGTGTGCCAATGCGCAATGCTCACGCCGGGTTCCATGGCGTTGTGGTGCGCGGGCTGCAGGATGTACTTCGCTTCTACCTTCACGGGCGCATCGGCGAAGGCGGCTGCCGGGTTGCCGCGCTCGATCTTCCCCTTGTTGCCAGCGCCGACCTTCTTGACCGGCTCCGCCTTGTGGAGATTCGCTTCAAAGTCGATCAGCGCTGGTTGCGGCGAGTACGTCGCCTTCACGCGAGTTGCGGCGTCCTGCGCGATCTCATTCGTGTCGGCAACGACAAGCGCAAGGGGCTGGCCGTGGTAGCGCACATCGGAGTCCTGCAGTGGCAGATACTTCGTCTGTTCGCTCATCAGCAGCGAGTTGAACTTCTTCAGGCGCGGTGCGTTCGCGGGCGTCATTACCAGCCGAACGCCGGGTGTGCGTTCCGCTTCCGCGGTGTCGAGGTGCAGCACGCTGCCGAAGGCAATCGCAGCGGGCACTACAGCAGCGTGCAGCATGGGCGTGGGCGCTTCGCCGGGGTGCAGGTATTCGTCGAAGGCGAGCAGGTCAGCCGTGTAGTAGCCGCTGCCGGTGACCTTGGCCCGGCCGTCGACGCGGACCGCCGCTGTTGCTGGATCGGGTGTCTGTTTTGCCATGAAGTATCGTTCCTGTCTTCAGATGCAGGCCAGACCGGCTTCGACCAGGCCGCCCGTATAGACTGCTCATCACATGAATCTCTATGGAATTGTGATTGGCGTGATCGTAGTGACGCTGCTGGCGGTGTCGCTGTCGCGGCTGCGCCAGGTGCGCACCAAGGCAGATTACCTGGTGGCGGGGCGCACGCTGCCGGCGGCAGTGCTGGTGTTTACGCTGCTGTCCAGCTGGATCGGTTCCGGGTCCCTGCTGGGTGGGGCCGAGAACGCCTACCGGCATGGCTTTGCGGCACTGTGGCAGGGCGGCGGCGGCTGGCTGGGTCTGATCCTGATCTTCTTTATCGCGCCGCGTGCAAGGAAGTTTGCGCAGTTCACCATTCCTGATCTGCTTGAGGCCCGCTATAACCAGGCAGCGCGTGTGCTTGGCGTGATCGCAGTGCTGTTTACCTACACGGCCATCACGAGTTACCAGCTGATCGGCGGCGGTGACATTCTGCACTTGATCTTCCCGGACGCGATTAGCGCGATGACCGGGCGCTACATCATCGCAGGATTTGTGATTGTGTTCACTGCCATTGCAGGCATGGGATCGGTCGCTTACATGGACGTGGTGATCGGCTCACTCACCACCGTGACGATGCTTGTTGCGCTGCCGATCCTCATCCACCTGACTGGCGGTTGGGCTGCGGTTCATGCCGCTCTGCCCGCCACGCACTTCCAGGTGCTGGGCGATCTGTCCGGCATCCAGGCGCTGGAGCTGCTGTTACCGACCTGCCTGCTGATGCTGGGCAACCAGTCGATGTACCAGAAGTTCTTCTCGGCGAAGAGTGAGCGCGATGCGCGCAACGCGGTGGTCGGATGGATCATCGGCACGGTCATCCTGGAGACGGTCATCATCGCGCTTGCAGTGACAGGATCCGCGCTGTTCCCGACGGGCGAGGTGCACGACCACCCGCGCGAGATCCTGGCGTACACGGCCATGCATGGCTTGCAGCCGAGGAGCTTTACCGGCATCGGCGCAGCCGTGGACGGGACAGGCCTGCGGACGCTTGGTGGAGCGTACGCCCTGCAGCTGCTTGGCGCTTTGATGACCGGCGCCATCTTCGCGAAGATCATCTCCACGGCAAACAACTATCTCTTCTCGCCCGCCACGAACCTGGTCAATGACGTCTTCGTGCGCTACCTGCGGCCGAAAGCAGCGGATCATGAGGTACTGCTGGTCTCGCGGTTGATGGTCGTTCTGCTGGGTGTCTGGGCCCTGTGGCAGTCGCTGCACACGGAAAGTGTCCTGAAGAAGAGCCTGTATGCCTACACGATCTACTCGGCGGCACTGACGCCGGTGATCCTGGCGGCGTTCTTCTGGCGGCGCGCAACGGCTGCGGGCGCGGTGGCTTCGATTGCTTCAGGCACGGTGGTCACGGTGGGATGGGACAGTCCGATCGTGGCGCGCCTGCTGCCGGCGGTGATCGCGCAGCGCGACGCAATTGTGCCGGCTTTGCTGGTCTCGCTTGCCGCTCTGGTGGTGATCAGCCTGCTGACGCGGCCTCCAGGCGAGGAGCAATTGCGACCCTTCGCTGCCGATTGAGGTCAAGCCACATCGTGTTTTGCATGTTAGCGTGCAAACGCATCATGCGGCTTCAACCGACAAGGGTGGGGACCATGACCACCACGAAGCGGCTTCAGCCGCGGGGAGGTAGCGCGCCGAAGACCCATCCGCTCAGCGGCTTTAGCCGCCGAGGTAGAAACCATGACCAACCTACAAAGCGGCTTCAGCCGCCGAGGTGAGTTGGAACCGGATTACCGTGAACGTTCGGGTATGCCTCGTGCTCGCGAATTTGGCGCACGGCGAATGAAAGTCCGCCTTTGATGAGGGCCTACCGTCTGCTCCAGGGACGACGCGGGTGAGAGCAGCAGGCGCAACGCATCACCTCGGCGGCTAAAGCCGCTGCGTAGGTTGTTGACGCGTTCTACCTCGGCGGCTAAAGCCGCTGGTACGGCTTAGGTATGAGCTGATTTTCCTCGGCTAAAGCCGCTGAGCGATGTGCTTTCGGTGCGCCATCTCGACGGCTGATGCCGCGGCAAATGAATGCCGTTGCGCCTACCTCCGCGGCTAAAGCCGCGACGGATGGATCTCCGTCGCGTCTACCTCGGCGGCTAGAGCCGCTGGAGCGTCGCGTCGTTCATCATGGCGACGCGGCAAAAGCGTGACGAAAGCCTCAAGCGCTGCGCCCGGTGTGTCGATAAAGGACACACGGGAGGTGTTGCAGAGTGGGGCATTGGCGAGGGGTAGTATCTTCCATTGCATTCTGTGCGACCTGTGTGGGCGCACCGCTGCTTTCACAGACGAGTATTGCAGCTGCGATGCTTGCGCGCACCGCGCCCGTGACGGATGCCGGGACCGATGGAAGCAACAGCGTTGCACAGCCTGCGGCCTCGCTGGAAGATGCTCTGCGAAGTGCGTTCGCAAACGCCGGTGTGATCTTCACGGGGGAAGTGGTTTCGATCGAACGCATCCCCGGCGCAGTCGTTGTGCGCTGGCGCGTGGAGGATGCGGTGCACGGCGTGGCCGCGGGCGCGATCTATGAGCAGAAGGAATGGGACGGTCTTTGGGCGGATGGCAATGCGCGTTATCGGGTGGGCGAGCGCGCTCTCGTCCTGCTGCATGCGCCTTCCGTTGGCGGCTATGCGTCGCCGGTCGCGGATGGCGTAGTTCCGCTGCGGGGCGATGCGACCACCGGCACGCTGGACCTGCGATGGATGGCACGGCAGGTCGCGGTGACCGACGCGGCACGTTTGAGGCCCATGATGGCCCTGCGGGCTGCGGGCGGTGACTTTGCTTTGAGCGATGCACTGCTAAGGCGACCTGCACAAGCAGCCAGTGTGCCGCGCGCTCGTGGTCTGATGAGCCTGCCTTCAGACGGCAACGATGCAAACAATGGTGCCGTGACGAGCGGCCCGTCTGCAGAGGACACGTCGGCAGGTAACGCGAACGAGCATGTGGATGGAGCGATGATCCTGGGCATGCTGCACGCTTGGCAGCGGACGGGGACATCCGGCCGATGAGCCTGTTGCGTCGGATGGTGCAGTGCCTGCTGCTTGCAGCATGTGTGCTCAACGCATCCGCTGCCGGGCCGCGCTGGGTTGCAGGCGGACAGTGGACGAACGATACCAGCCCGATAGGCTGGTATCGACCCGACGTGCGGTACTTCATAGATGCCGGCCCGCTGAGCAGCTACGTCGATAATCCCAGTGCGACCGCGCTGGTGGACGCGGCGGCAGCGGTGTGGAACGTGCAGGGTATTCCGTTCACGCTGACGAATGGCGGTTCGCTGGCCGAGGATGTGAGCGGCAGCAATGTCTATCTCGGATCGAGTGGGCCGGTGTGGCCGGCCGATGTCAGCAGCGCGAACTACACGGCGAAGCAGATCGCCGTCATCTTCGACGCGGACGGCGTGATCACCGATACGCTGCTCGGTTCGGGCGCGAGCGCGCCAGCGAACTGCAGGCAGAACGCGGTGACGGAGAGCGTGGATCTGTTCATCCAGCCCGGCAAGATCGCACATGCGCTGCTGATCGTGAATGGGCGGTGCACGGGACCTGCGCCGGAGCAGCAGTTGCAGCTTCGCTATCAGATGATGCGGATGTTCGGCCGCGTGATCGGGCTGGGCTGGTCGCAGACGAATGACAACGTGTTTACCGGCACGCCCGCGCCGGTGTATGCGCAGCAGCAGCACTGGCCCATCATGCACCCCATCGACATTGTCTGCGGAGCGTATACCTACCAGTGCCTGCCGCAGCCCTTCACGTTGCGCGACGATGACATCGCAGCGTTGCAGATCGTCTACGCGCCTGCCATGTGGAGCCCGATTGCCGGCCAACTCGTCATCAACGGCTATGTACAGTTTCCCAGTGGCCTCGGCATGAATGGCGTCAACGTCGTGGTGCAACGCAACTACCCGTGGGGCAACTACGGTACCGAGCCGTATGAAGACGTTTCAAGCGTCAGCGGCTTTCTCGCGCAGAGCGATTTTGGCAACCCGGTAACCGGGCCGCCCGCGAGCACCATGAGCGGCGGCACCGCGGGTTTCGCACCGGGATACTTCCTTCTGCGCGGCGTGCCCGGGCTCTTGCAGTTCAGCTACACGGCGGCCGTGATCAGCACGCAGACGATCAATCCGCTGTACACCGGCGCTTATGCTGTCGGCCCCTATCGGTTGGGCAGTGTCGCGCCTTCTGGCAGCCCTGCCGGGATTCTGCAGGCGATGTATCCCGGTGGGCTGTTCAGCATTGGCTACCTTCGACCGGAGGGCGCAGCGTCCGTGTGCAACGGAGCGGCGGATGGAACGGAGGCTGTTCCCACGCCGCTGGCGGCTGGCGGCACGTGGAGCGGCCGCCTGTGCGGCGTGCAGCACACACCGTGGAACAACTTTGCCGTGCGCGCCGGACGCACCGCCACGATCGAAGCTACGGCGACCGATGAGACTGGCGCAGCCACCACGGCCAAGGCGATGCCGGTGCTCGGCCTTTGGCACGCCTCGGACGCAACCGGAACGCAGCCGACGCTGGCACAAACCTCGTCCGCGTTTAACGCAGTCCACGCCGGCATGACACAGTTGCAGGTTGCGTTCTCGGCTGATGAGGACGTGCGACTGGCCATCGCAGACCAGCGCGGCGACGGACGTCCTGATTACACCTTCAACGCGCGCGTGTACTACGCGGACACAGTGTCGCCCACGCGCATGGGACCGGCGGGCGGTACGTTCCGCATTCTTGGTACAGGATTCACGCCAGGCAATATGGTCACCGTCGGCGGTGTGCTGGCGAACGTGACCGGTGTGTCCGCAACAGAGATCGATGCGGTGGCGCCCTCAGTCTCAGCTCTGGGAAGCGCGGGTACGGTCGACGTCACCGTGACCGACCCGCATACTGGCGCATCCACAACCATCACGGCGGGCCTGAACTATGGCGGTGCATCGACCGATGTGCTGACCCTTGTGAATGGCCCGTCTGGAAGTGTTGCGGTGGGTGCTCCGGCGTTGTTCACTGTCCGGCTGACGGATGGGAGCGGCAGCGCGGTGCCGAACGCAGCGGTCACCATCACGGTGGCAAGCGGCGCCGCGCTCTTCAGCGTGTGCGGCCTCGCAAGCTGCATGCTGACGACGGATGCGAGCGGCATCGCGCAGACCTCTGCGACCGCGCAGATCGCGGGAGCGGTCACGCTGCGTGCCGCGACTGCTGGCGGCGCGGCCGTGCAGGTCACCTACAACGCTGCGCAGCCGCCGCAGGCGATCTCGCTGCTGCGCCCAGCGGAGTATGTCGCCGCGGGTATGGGCGCGATCTTTCATCCGGCGGCAGTGCTGGTGGGAAGCGGCGCGCCGGCTGCTGCGCCTGGTGTGTCGTGGAGCTCCACGTCGCCCCGTGTGGTCCTTGGCACGGCCCAGGCGAATGGCAGCAGTTCGACGGTGAATGCGACGGGCGCTCTGCTGGACAACGAACAAGCCACGGTGCAGGCGTGTGCGTGGACGAACGTCTGCGCCACGGGCACGCTGATCGCGGTTCCAGCCGGAAGCCTGCGTGCCGTGGTTGTCAGCGGCGACGCGCAGAACACGGCGGTGGGCGGCACACTCGGGCCTGTTGTCCTGCGTGTTGTTGACACTTCATCGCATCCGGTTGCAGGAGCAGCCGTCACCATCTATCAGCAGGTGACGGCCTGGCAGCCGCCTTGCGCGGGCGACGGACGCTGTCCCGTGCCGCCGGTATATGGCGCCTCCACCGCATCGGCCACGAGTGACGATGACGGGCTGGTCACGGTCACTCCGCTGCAATACGCGAACACAGCTGCGGTGACGGCGATCACACTCTCGGTTGGAACTTCAGGGACAGCCACGGCAACGCTGCAGAAGACGCCATAAATCGCAGGTGCTTACAGGTTCCTTTCATGAGACATGAGGAATCTGAGCCCCGGGACGGTCAGCCACATCTCAGAAGCGAGATGTGGGGCACCCGGTTACCGCGCCGCGCATCTGAAGGAGCGAAGGTTCCCTCCAGGAGTCCAAATGCCAGATGGTGTAGCAGGTGGTGTGCGCAAGCGTGTGCTGATCGTCGGCGGCGGCTTTGCCGGTCTGAAAGCAGCGGAAGCGCTGGCCCACGCAGAGGTGAATGTAACCCTCATCGATCGTCGCAATCATCACACCTTTCAGCCGCTGCTGTACCAGGTGGCGCTTGCCGTGCTTGCGCCGAATGAGATCGCGCAACCGATTCGCGGCATCGTTCGCGCGCCAAACACGGAAGTCCTGATGGACGAGGTCACCGGCTTCGACACGACCTTGAACCGTGCCACCCTCGCGAGCGGCACCGTGCTGGAGTATGACTATCTCATCCTTGCCACGGGCTCGACGCACTCGTACTTCGGGCATGATGAGTGGGCGGCACAGGCCCCAGGGCTGAAGACGATTGAGGATGCGGTTGAGATTCGCCGCCGCGTGCTGCTGAGCTTTGAGCTTGCCGAACGGCAGATGCAGGAGACCGGCAAGCACCCTGCACTGAACTTCGTCATCATCGGCGGCGGCCCCACCGGCGTGGAGCTTGCCGGCGCCATCTCTGACATTGCCAAGCTCTATATTCGCAAGGATTTTCGCCACATCGACCCAGCCATGGCACAGGTGCTCATCCTGGAAGGATCGCCTGTCATTCTGGGCTCGTACCCGCCTGATCTGCAGGCAAGTGCGTTGAAGCAGCTTGCCGCGCTGGACGTGAAGGTACGCACGAATACCCGCGTCACGGATGTGCAGCCGGGCTACGTGATGGTCGGCGAGGAGCGCATCGACGCGGTCGTGACGCTTTGGGGTGCGGGCGTGCAGGCATCGCCGCTGGGCGCAAAGCTGGGCGTTGAGGTCGACAAGAAGGGCGCCGTTGTTGTGGATGAACACCTCCACCCGAAGGGTCATCCTGAGATCTTCGTCTGTGGCGATCTTGCGCATGCGATGAGTGACGGCAAGGCCGTCCCGGGCGTCGCTCAGCCCGCCATGCAGATGGGCGAGTACGCCGGCAAGAGCATTGCCATCGAGGTGAAGGGCGGACGCATGGAGAAGCCGTTTCACTACTTCGACAAGGGTGACATGGCGACCATCGGGAGGTCGGCCGCCATCGCCGATGTCAAGTGGCCGTTCAAGGCGCATCTCAGCGGATTTCCGGCCTGGGTCACATGGCTGACAGTGCACATCTTCTTTCTCATCGGCTTTCGCAATCGCTTTTCGGTCTTTCGCAGCTGGGCTTACACCTACGCGTTCTTCAAGGAAGGCTCGCGGCTGATCGTGGGCAACCAGACGCTGCCGGGATGGGATGCAGGCGATCGAGGCGTGGGCCGGCTGACGACGCAGCCGATCGCCGGTACGCCTGAGCCGTAGCGGCCTGCGCAGCTTCGCGCCGTTCGGGCATCTTGCTCCGTCGCCCTTCCTTCTTAATGCCTGGAAGGAACCACCAACACATGGCGACAGCAAAGAAGGTTACAAGCGACAAGGTTCGTTACGCGATCGTGGGTGCGGGATGGATCTCGCAGACGGCGCTGCTGCCCGGTGTGGAGCACACCGGCAACTCGGTCGTGACCACGGTCGTGACCGGTCACGAGTACAAGACCGAAAGGCTCCAGGAAAAGTACCCGACCATCGAGCACGGCTACAGCTACGAGGAATACGATCAGTTCCTCAAAGATGATGTTGCCGACGCTGTCTATCTCGCCACACCGAACTTCGATCACGTGGAGCTTGCGGTCAAGACGCTCGAGGCCGGACTGCACCTGCTGCTGGAAAAGCCGATGGCCGTCAGCGTAGAAGAATGTCAGCGCATCATTGCTGCATCGAAGAGCACCGGCGCAAAGTTGATGATTGCCTACCGCCTGCACTTCGAGCCGGGCACGCTCAAGGCGCTGGAGCGGGTTCGCAGCGGCGAACTGGGAAAGCTTCGCTACTTCAACTCATCCTTTTCGCAGCCGGTAAGCGGACAGAATCACCGCGCCAAGAGCGGCTATTGGGCAGGTCCGGTGCCGGATATGGGACCGTATCCGATCAACATGGTTCGAACGCTGTTCGGTTCCGAGCCCATTGAAGTGTTCGCGACCGGCGTGCAAACAGGCGACAAGTTCAACTTCGAGAATGTCGTCTCCGTCACGCTGAAGTTTGAGGCAGACCGCATCGCCGCCTTCACCCTGGCGTACGACGGGCAGGATCTCGACGACTTCCGCGTCGTGGGTGAACTGGGCAGTATCTTCAGCGAGCCTGCATATGCCATGCCGGGCGGTGTGAAGCACATCGTCAAGATCGGCGAAAAGGAAAGCACTGAGAGCTTCAACAAGACCGACCAGTTCGGCGGCGAGTTGAAGTATTTTTCCGAGTGCGTCCTCGAGGACAAAGACCCTGAGCCCGATGGCGAGGAGGGCATGCTCGACGTACGCGTGCTCGTCGCGGCGGAGCAGTCGCTGAAGACTGGTCTGCCGGTGAAGCTGCAACCGTACAAGCGCACGCGTCGTGCCATCAGCGATCAGGTGCAGAAGCTAAGCCCGGTGAAGACCCCAGAGCTAGTCGGCGCCCACAAACCCAGCGAAGGGCAGTGAAGTTCCTTACCGGAAGCGAAGGACACGATGAACCACTCAGAAGAAGAGCTGACACGGCGGAAGTTCGTCAGCAGCGCGGCAGGGTTGGCTGCAGCCATGGCAGCGGCCCCGGCGTTGGGCGCGCAGGAACGGCCGGTGCAGCGCTCGGACGACCATCACCTGCCGAATGAACAGCAACCACTCAAGCGCAACATGCCCATCGAAGGCGAAAGCCCAAGCTCCATCTGGCCGCCGGAAACGGACAACGGCACGGTGCAGCCGTTCTGGTACTCATTCGAACTGGCTCACAAGCGCATCACGGATGGAGGGTGGACGCGGCAGGTCACCTCGCGCGAACTGGCTGTCTCAAAGCGCATGGCCGGCGTGGAGATGCGCTTGGTCAAAGGCGGTGTGCGCGAGTTGCACTGGCATGTCAGCTCGGAGTGGGCCTACATGATCACCGGTACCGCTCGCATCACCGCGGTGGATGCCGAAGGCCGCAGCCATGTGAGCGATGTGAATGCGGGCGATCTGTGGCTGTTTCCGGGCGGCGTCCCGCACTCCATCCAGGGCGTGGGCGACGACGGCGCGACGTTCCTGCTGGTGTTCGACCAGGGAGACTTCGACGAGTTCAGCACGTTCCTGCTGACGGACTTCATGGCGCATACGCCGAAAGAGGTACTGGCGAAGAACTTCGGCGTGCCCGAGAGCACCTTCGACAACCTCCCGAAGAAGGATCTGTTCATCTTTCCAACGGAGTTGCCCCGGCCGCTGAACGAAGAAGTCCGCGCAGCATCCGCAGGATCAGGCATTGTGCCGCAATCGATGAGCTTCTTCGCCAGCAAGATGCCGCCCACGAAGGTGACATCGGGCGGAGAGGTCCGCATCATCGACAATCGCAACTTTCCCATCACCAACATCGCCGCTGCGATCGTCAAGCTCAAACCCGGAGGCCTGCGCGAACTGCACTGGCACCCGCTCAGCGATGAGTGGCAGTACTATGTCAGCGGCAAGGGACGCATGACCATCTTCGAAGCGGGATCGAAGGCGCGCACCTTCGACTTTCAGCAGGGTGATGTCGGTTACATCGGCGTGTCGCGTCCGCACTACATCGAAAACACCGGCACGGAAGACCTGGTCTTTCTCGAAGTGTTTCCCATCTCCACCTATCAGGACATTTCACTGGCGGAGTGGCTGGCGCACACGCCCGCACGGTTGGTGGACAGTCACATTCATGTGGGCGAAGCCATGCTGAACGCCATAGCGAAGAAAGAAACGGTTGTGGACCCGAGATGATGTTGCATTCTTTGAAGTCGAGAACAGTAGTGGCTGCGATGGGCCTTTGTTTGATCGAAGGCATGGCATGCGCGCAGTCGGGCCCGCGAACTCCCGAGGACAGCACGATGCTGAGCACGTCTTTCAGCGACAGTGCGCAAGACGCGCTCACAACTCAGGACACAGCAGCGGCCAAACCGAAGCCCGCGCCGCCGGTTGCGACGCTCAGCGCCGGCTACGCCTACTTGTTCGCGGACCAGGGCGACGGTACGCACGTCAACCTGAATGGATGGCTGATCAAGCCCACCTTCAACCTGGCGGGCGGCTGGGCCGTGTACGCCGATGCCTCGAACTACTATGGCAAAAACCCGAAGGGCAGCATCAATCTGCACACCTATTCGCTCGGCCTGAGCAAGGAACTCTTCGCAAAGCCAAGACTCAAGCCGGCATTGTTTCTGCAGATGGGTGATTCGCGGAACAGCAACGCAGGCAAGATCGTTAACGCCTATGCGATGCTGACCGGCATCAACTTCACCACGCCGTTACGCTCATGGGTTTCGTTTTCCATCATCCCCGCGGAGTACGTCTTTACGTATCCCGATGGTGATCCCCGCAACAGCTTTAACGCGAAGGTCGCCCTGGTTTTTCCGCTTGGACACAAGAAGCAATAGAGATCACAACGGCTTGCGCGCGATGACCACCGTAAGTGGAGGGAACGTGGTCAGGAAGCTGCCGCGCTTCCGGCTCACGATAAGGTCTGCTCGAGAGAAGTATGCCGCGTACTCGCCGGTGAGTTTGTAATCCGAAATGATGGCAACACCACCCGGCTTGAGCAGCCGCACAATGTGGTTCAAAGCGTAGCTTCTCTGGCTGCTGCTGTAGATGTTGTGAAGGCAGAGATTCGATACAACCACGTCGAAACTTGCGCTTGGGAACGTCATGTCCTGTGCCGGCACGCTCACCAGCGTGCATCGATCGGCGACGCCTTCCATTGCCAGGTTTTGCTGGGTCGCTGCAGGCGAGTTGCCGCCCATGTCCACGTTCGACCAGACATCGATGCCCGTCGCATGACCGGTCGTCAGCCGCCGTGCCGCACCGGCCAGCAGCAGGCCGCGTCCGCAGCCGACGTCAAGCACCTGCTCATCCCCTTGCCAGGTGTGCATGGCCAGCATGAAGTCGCGGTGCCTGAACTTACCGTACTTCACATACAGCGTGAACAGCAGAGCTTCACCCAGGCAGATGAAGCCGGTGATGAACAAGCTGAGCCTCAGGTTCATGCTGAAGGCGTGCCCGAAATGCGTCACGGCAGGCAGGAACGGTGCAATCGATAAGCAAAGGACAGCGCCGATCCAAAGATTGCGATACACCGCAGGCGCGTCGATGCCGTAGTTGGGCTCGTTCTGCATGGCGCGCTGAGAATAGCATCCAGGAAAGCAAAAGGGCAGCCTTCGCGGCTGCCCCTCTCTCGCACTGCGAAAAGTGTCAGGCGTGGACGGGCTCCGCCTCCGCGACGCGTACCTTCACCGGTGTGAGCCAGCCAAAGCGATCCGCCTTGCTGCCGTTGACCAGAGCGAAGAACTCATCGTGCAGCAGCCTGGTGACAGGACCCATTGAGCCGTCGCCGATCAGGATGCGGTCGACCGAACGCAGATGCGAGACCTCCGCCGCCGTGCCGGTGAAGAAGGCCTCATCGCAGAGGTAGAGCAACTCTCGCGGCATCGCCTGCTCGACCACTTCCATGCCAAGTTCCTTCGCGATTTGGATCACCGACGCGCGCGTGATGCCGTTCAGTACCGAGTTCGCCAAGGGCGACGTGAGCAGCTTGCCTTCGCGGACCAGGAACAGGTTTTCGCCGGAGCCCTCTGACAGGTAGCCATTACGGTCAAGGGCAATGCCTTCCGCGTAGCCGTTGATCTCGGCTTCCATGCGGATCAGCTGCGAATTCATGTAGTTTGCGCCGGCCTTTGCGAGCGAGGGCATCGTGTTCGGAGCGAGCCGGTTCCAGCTGGAGACGCACACATCCGCTCCACCGTGTGAGGGCATGTACTTGCCCCAGGGAAAGTTCGCGATGTAAATCTCAACCGGCGACTTGAGCGGGTTCACGCCGATCTCACCGTAACCGCGGAACGCCACGGGACGGATGTAGCACGGGGCGACGCCATTGCTCTCGACCACATCGATCACTGCATCGCAAAGCTCGTCGTGCGAGTACGGCAGCGGCATGCGGTAGATGCGCGCGGAGTCGATGAATCGCTGCATGTGTTCCCGCAGCCGGAAGATGCCCGCGCCCGCAGCCGGAGAGCCTTCGCCCTGTGTGTAACAGCGGATGCCCTCAAAGACGGACGATCCGTAGTGCACCACGTGCGACATCACGTGAATGTTTGCATCAGCCCACGGGATCATCGCGCCGTTGTGCCAGATCTTGTCTGTGGTTTGGATGGGCATGGTTGGTGGCTCCCCAAGTTCGCAGTCGCGAAGAGAGTACAAGTATATCCGGCAGGGTCTCCGTAGTTCGTCTGCGGGTCGTAGGCCTGCTTTGGCAACGGTGTAGGGCAAGTTTTCCTCTGCTTTTCCTCCGGCCGCACTTGCGCCGCCGCCGCGCCTTCGGTAAGGTGGGTGAGGTCGAGGGCAGAAAGAACGTCCTCGGCGGTAAGCGGTAGCGCTCATTGTTTGACATGGCCCTGAGGGTTCTGTATAAATGGTGAGTCGGGCAGGACGCCGGAAGGTGTCCGACCGAAAGCGCTAAGCGCAACGCAGTCCAAGCGTTTGTTACACGCGGTCGACGACGGTGAGCCGAACGGCTCCGGTCCACCCAACAAACCCAAGACACTGCAATACAAGAGAAGGGCAGACGCCCTGGGTGAAACGTCTTACGTTTCGCTTTGAGTTGGTTTGAGATTTGGGAGCTGTAAGCACTGCGCCATTGCTGCGACTCCGAAAGGACTTGCGGTAGGAGTGCGATTCTCTGAATCGCCGCTGCTGATGTGCTGTTCATCCGTGCCCGAGGGGCTGCGTCGACCAAGAGGATCGAGAAACGGACCGACAGTATAGAAGTCGAGCGGTTGACACGCAAGCGAATTCGCGATACTCTTAAAAGGTTGGCGCAAGGCAGTCGAAGGTGAACGCGACGCGGTACGGGGCCGAAAGGCTGGTACACGGCGAGCAAGTAGCTCAAGCAAGACAAGCAGCCCATAAAGTTCGAGGACACAACCGTCGAGTCGATGACTGACGGCGTCCTTGATCCAAAGCAGACGGCTTAGGCCTGATCTGACGAGGATCTTTGACAACATAGTTGAACGTGCCAGTCGTGAGATGACGAAGACCTTGGTTTAGTCATTCTCACTAGTTTTAAACCGGTCAGCATTTCGAGGCTGATCGGCGCACCTATGCCCCGGACCTCCGTCCTGTGGGTAAGTGCAACCAGCATTCAAACGAGAGTTTGATCCTGGCTCAGAATCAACGCTGGCGGCGTGCCTAACAC
>CAZZVI010000007.1:0-37908 GCA_964657335.1 uncultured Terriglobus sp. | reverse complement strand
GGTGTTACCCGCTAGCACCTCAAGCTAGTGCGTCTGCCAATTTCGCCACCTCCGCGTTGCTGTGCATGATCGTTTTTGCGCAGCCGGTGGGAACCGTACCGAAGGCAAGTATAACAAAGCGATTGAGCCTGATGTGCTTGCACGGAGCTCAGGCGAAGTACAGCAGAAGTTCGCGGAAGTTGGCAACTTGCAGCAGCCGCCGGCCCGGGCGCGGCGCTGCAACGGGCTCCTGTTCCAGCACCCATGTGCTGTGGTGCGGCAGGTAGACGGCGTGCATGCCGGCTTTGAGCGCCGGGTTGACGTCGCTGCGCGGGCTGTTGCCGATCATCCATGATGAGGCGGGATCGCAGCCGTAGCGCTGCAGCAGTTCAAGATACGCGACGCTGTGCTTCTCGCGCAGAACCTCAACATGGTGAAAGTGATGCGCGAGGCCGGAGCGGGCGAGCTTTGCCGCCTGTTCGGCGTGATCGCCTTTGGTGACGAGGATGACCGTATGCCGCTGGGCAAGCTGCGGAAGGGCATCCGGCACGCCCTCAAGCAGGGCCAGGTGGCCGTTCTTGATGTAGGCAACGCAATCTGCAATGCGGCTCGCGTGCGCTTCGCTGCAGGGTGTGCCGGTCAGGTGCTCGTAGCCGGCCAGCAGCGACTGGTGAAAGGCATCTGCGCCATAGCCGTGGACCTTAATGCGTGCGGATTCCAGTTGATCGAAGGCGGCGCGGACTTCGGCGGGCGCAAGCTCGGGATGATCGACCAGGGCGACGAACGCTTCAATCGCTCGCTCAAAGTAGATGTTGTTTTCCCAGAGGGTGTCGTCGGCGTCGATCATCAACGTCTGGCGAGAAAGCATGCGGTTCGCCTAGATGTGGACCGACCAGCCGAGTTGCGCCAACTGCTCTTCGATCTCGAGCAGGGCTGCCTCAAGCGCGGAGCGCCGGTGCGGACTGCTGGTGCGCTCCGACAGGATGCGCTCCCGTTGCAGCTTCAGACCCTGCAGCTTGCGCTGGCGGTCCCTCTCTTCGATGCGCTTGACTTCGGCCGATGCGGGAGGCTGCTCCGGGCTTCGCTCCGGAGGACCGGCATCTTCTTTTTCCCATCCACGTGCCATGTCGCGATTCTACGCGTTCGAAGCTGCAGCGAGTTCGCTACCGTACAATCTAAGGGTTGACGCTCTGGACGTATGTACCCCCTGCATGAGCCTTGAAACGTGGCCAGCCGCCTCGAGGGTGAGAAGAACTTTAACGCGGATCGTAAGGCAATGAGACGTCCCATTCGCCTTGCTGCACCGGCAGAATCGGGAGTTTGAGCCCTCATGTGGATCGTTCGCCTCGCTCTTCGACGTCCGTACACGTTCGTGGTCATGGCCGTCCTGATTCTTGTGCTGGGTATCGTCTCGATTGAAACGATGTCGACCGATATTTTTCCGTCGATCGACATTCCTGTTGTCACGGTCATCTGGCAGTACAACGGCACCAGTCCAGACGAGATGGAGAAGCGCTTCACCACCATCAGTGAGCGCGCCATGACGACCACCGTCAACGACATCGAACACATCGAGTCGCAGTCGGTCTCCGGCATTTCTGTCATCAAGATTTTTTTTCAGCCGGGCGTCAAGGTTGAGGCGGCAGTGGCGCAGGTGACCGCCGTGAACCAGACGATTCTGCGGGTTCTACCGCAAGGCACCACGCCGCCCTTCATCCTGCAGTTTTCCGCGTCGAATGTGCCGATTCTGCAGGCCGTGATGTCCTCTGACCGGTTGTCGGAGACAGACCTTTACGACCTTGGGGCGCAGTTTGTGCGCACCCAGCTGGCAACAGTGCAGGGTGCGCAGGTGCCCAATCCGTATGGCGGCAGGGCGCGCCAGGTGTCGGTCGACATCGATTCGAGCGCCATGTTCGCCAAGGGCGTGTCACCTACCGACGTGGTGAATGCGCTGACCGCGCAGAACCTTATCCTACCAGCCGGCGACGCGCGCATCGGTGACCGGGATTACCTGGTTCGAACGAATGCCTCGCCGCTGATCGCCGCCCAGCTCAACGATATTCCCATCAAGGTTGTGAATGGCGCCACCGTGTACATGCGGGACGTGGCGCAGGTGCATGAGGGCAGCGCGGTGCAGCTGTCCGTTGTACGTGAGGACGGCCGGCGCGCCGTTCTGCTCACCATCCTGAAGGCGTCGTCCGCTTCTACGCTCGACATCGTCAAGCGTGTCAAGGCCGTGCTGCCGAAGATCCTTGCCAATCTGCCGCCTCCAGCTCCCGATATCAAGATCTTGTTCGATCAATCCATCTTTGTGCGGGCAGCGCTTCAGGGCGTCGTGAAGGAAGCGGTGATTGCAGCAGGCCTGACGGCGGTGATGATCCTGCTGTTCCTCGGATCGTGGCGATCTACGGTGATCATTGCCGTGTCCATTCCGCTGTCGATCCTTGTCTCGGTCATCGTGCTGAAGTTCCTGGGGGAGACCCTGAACACGATGACGCTCGGCGGCCTGGGCCTCGCCGTCGGCATCCTGGTTGATGACGCGACCGTCGAAATTGAGAACATCCATCGCAATCTCGGTCTTGGCAAAGAGATCGAACCCGCCATCCTGGACGGAGCGGCGCAGATCGCCGTTCCCGCGTTCGTCTCCACGCTGGCCATCTGCATCGTGTTTGTGCCGGTCGTTTTCCTGTCCGGCGCAGCGAAGAGCCTGTTTACGCCGCTCGGCATGGCGGTTGTCTTCGCCATGATGGCGTCGTACTTCCTTTCGCGCACGCTTGTGCCCACCATGGTGAAGTTCCTGCTGGCCAAGGAAGTGGACGTGTACGCGCTGGCCGAGGCGGAGCATGGCGATCATCCGCTGTCTGCGGCAGAGCTGGCGGAGATCGAAGAAAAACGCCGCAGCCTGGGCGCGATCTGGCGGACGCACTTTGCCTTCAACCGCGTCTTCGAGGCAATCCGGATGCGATATCAGCGCTTTCTGGACTGGGCGCTGGTACACAATGCGTTTGTTCTTGGCTGTTTCGGGATCTTCATTGTTCTGTCGTTCTGCACGATTCCATTCATCGGTCGTGACTTCTTTCCGGATGTCGATGCCGGCAGCTTCCGCCTTCACGTCCGCTGCCCACCGGGTACGCGGCTTGAGGCGACGGAGCAGATCTTCGGCCAGGTGGACCAGGCCATTCGCGATCTGATTCCAGCCAACGAGCTGGATGGGGTGCTGGACAACATCGGCGTTCCGCAGGGTTTCAACCTTGCCTTTGGCGATGGCTCGCTGACGGACGTGCAGGATGGCGAAATCCTCGTCAGCCTGAACGCGGAACACCACAAGCCGACGGCAGGCTACCGCGCGAAGCTGCGCGAGACGTTGCGTGCCAAGTTCCCTGGAGAAGTCTTCTACTTCCAGGCGTCGGACATCGTGAACCAGATCCTGAACTTCGGTCTGCCGGCGCCGATCGACATCCAGATCAGCGGACGGCTTGCTCAGGCCAACTATGCTTCGGCACAGGCGATCTCGAAGGCGGTCGCGCAGATCCCTGGCGCCGTGGACGTGCATGTCCACCAGATCATGTTTGCGCCGGAACTGCGAGTGAATGTGGACCGCACACGCGCGGAGCAGGTGAATCTGACGGAATCCAGCGTGGCCAACAGCGTGCTGTTCGCTCTGTCGGGCTCCGGCACTGCGACGCCGAACTACTGGCTGAACCCGGTGAATGGCGTCAACTACCAGGTGGTGGTGCAGGTGCCAGTGGCGCAGATTAACTCCGTCGCCAGCCTGAACAGTCTGCCGATCAACTCCGGCACCGGAACCACCGTGACCACTCCGCAGGCGAACGGCGGCACGCCGACGCCGGGTAACACGCAACTGCTGTCGAATCTCGCACAGATCCAGCACGCCGCCAGCCCCGGCATCACCAACCACTACAACGTGCAACCGGTCTACGATGTATTCGTCAACACGCAGGGCCGCGATCTCGGCGGTGTTGCGGGCGACGTCAACAAGGTGCTGAAGGGCTTTGAAGGCAAGCTGTCAAAGGGCGCGACTCTGACGGTGCGCGGCCAGGTGAAGAGCATGGAAGACAGCTTCACCGGCCTGGGCCTTGGCATGATCTTTGCCGTGCTGCTGGTCTACCTTCTGATGGTCGTCAATTTCCAGAGCTGGCTCGACCCGTTCATCATCCTCATGGCGCTGCCCGGCGCTGCCTGCGGCATTCTTTGGATGTTGTTCCTTACCGGCACCACTTTTTCGGTGCCATCGTTGATGGGTGCCATCATGACGGTGGGCGTGGCTACGGCCAACTCCATCTTGATGGTGACCTTCGCGAACGACCAGCGGGCGCTTGGGCTGAACAGTGTGCAGGCCGCGGCCGCGGCCGGGTTTACCCGCCTGCGGCCGGTGATGATGACGGCGCTCGCAATGATCCTGGGCATGCTGCCCATGTCGTTGGGTATGGGCGAAGGCGGCGAGCAGAATGCGCCGCTGGGCCGCGCCGTGATCGGCGGCCTGCTGGTCGCCACGGCGACAACGCTTGTCATCGTTCCCATCTTCTACTCGCTGCTGCGCAAGACGCCGCCGCTGGGCATGCAGGTAGAAGCCAACACGGAGCAGGAGGAGTATTTTGAGCATGCTTAACAGCGGCGGTACGCTCCGCCTGCCTTTGTCATCGTTCCGGTCGCTGTCGCCGGTATCCCAAAATCTGCAAGGAGCCGCTTAGCGATGGCCCAGAACTTTACGGACGCACCGGCCATTGCCGGCGAGCATAGTCCGGTAACGACACCTTCGAAGCAGGAGCCCGTGGGTCGCGGACCCATCATCACTGCGGTCGCGGCGTTCTTGCTGCTGATTCTGATTGGCATCGCCTTCCTTCTGCCGAAGCTGCACCACAAGGAGACCCTGCAGGAGGACGTTCGTGCCAGCGCCGGGCCGCCGCCCGTGGCCGTGGCAAAGGTCAGTCTGGGCCAGGCGACCAATGTCCTGGAGCTGCCAGGCACCGTTCAGGCGTTCTCGCAGACGCCCATCTTTGCCCGCACGAACGGATACATCACGAAGCGTTTCGTCGACATCGGCGACCACGTCAAGGCAGGGCAACTGCTCGCGATCATTGAAGATCCCCAAACCGAGCAGTCGCTGCGTCAGGCACGGGCCACCGTGCTGCAGTTAAAGGCGCAGCTGGCACAGGCACAGGCCAACGCGAAGCTCTCGACGTTGAACAACGTGCGAAACCAGCAGCTGCAGCAGGAAGGTGTCATCTCGCAGGCATCGGCCGACACCTTCACGGCGCAAGCCGGCGCAAACGATGCGACCGTCACCGCAGCGGTCGCCAACATTGCCGCGGGCGAGGCCAACGTGAGATCGCTGGAAGAGCAGGCCAGCTTCTCCCGAGTGACCGCACCTTTCAGCGGTGTGATTCTCTCGCGTGGCATCGACGTCGGATCGCTGATCACGTCGGGCTCCGCGAACTCCGTCACGCAGCTGTTCACCATTGGTGAGTCGGGCACGGTGCGCGTCTTCGTGAACGTGCCGCAGGCCAACGCGCCGGACGTGCTGGGCACGCAGACGGCGAAGGTCACCTTCCGCGAGCTGCCGGGCCAATCCTTCAGCGGAAAAGTCACGCGGTCCTCCAGCTCGATCGATGTTGCGTCCCGCACGATGCTGACGGAGATCGATCTGCCCAACCCGGCGAACACCATTCTGCCGGGCATGTTTGCGACCGTCTCGTTCAACACGCGCGACGCAAGGCCGCCCGTGCTGATTCCGGCGAACGCGCTGCTGGTTCGCACGGCTGGGCCGCAGACGTTTGTGGTGGACTCGAACAACATCACACATCTGCGCAGCCTGACGCTTGGCCGCGATTTTGGCAGTTTCACCGAGGTGGTCACGGGGTTAAAGCCGGGTGATACCGTTGTGCTGTCGCCCTCGGATGCTGTCACCGACAACGTTAAGGTCGATCCGCAGCAGTTGAAGTAGACGCATCAGCGTACGCCGCTGGAGCACGGGAGAAGTGTGAGCAGCGACAACAACAACTCCGGCATTGTCAGCCTGCGCGGTTTGCGCAAGGTCTACGACGGCAAGCCGCCCGTTGCCGCAGTAGACGGCATCGACCTGGACGTCCGGGAAGGTGAGATCTACGGACTGCTCGGGCCGAACGGCGCGGGTAAGACCACGACCATCTCGGTTTGCACGACTCGCGTTCTGCCGACCGCGGGCACGGCGCACATTGCGGGTGTCGATGTCGTTCGTAACCCGTCCGAGGCTCGCCGCTACATGGGCGTGGTGCCGCAGTACAACACGCTGGAGCGGTCCTGCACAGTGGCCGAGAACATCCAGTTTCACTGCCTTTATTTCGGCTTCACCAAGGCGGAAGCGAAGGTGCGCACTGCGCAGCTGCTGGATCAGTTCCACCTATCAGAACGAGCGAAGTCCTATCCTGCGCAATTGTCCGGCGGCCTTGCGCAGCGTGTGCAGATTGCCCGTGCCATCGCGCACCGGCCCAAGGTGCTGTTCCTTGATGAGCCATCCGCTGGGCTCGATCCGCAGAGCCGCATCGCCATGTGGGAGGCCGTGCAGCACCTGCACACGGAAGGCATCACCGTGGTGATGACCACGCATTACATGGAAGAAGCCGACGAGCTTTGCGACCGCGTCGCTATCGTGGATGGCGGACGCGTGCTGGTGGAAGACACGCCGGAGGCACTGAAAAACTCCGTCGGAGCAAAGACGATCTACGAGCTCGATCTGCGCGAGCCTTCGCAGAGCCTGGTTCCGCTGCTGGAAGCATTGCCGCACGTCAGCGGTGTCGAGCCGACGCCGCGGGGCCTGCGTGTCATGGCAGAGAACGCCGACGGCCTGCTGCCACAGGTGGTTTCGGCGTCTAATGCATACGGCCTGCGCGACCTGAGCATTACCGAGCCGACGCTCGAAACTGTCTTTATCCGCCTGACCGGCCGCGACCTTCGCGAGTAGTCTGGAGAACATTATGTCGACCGCCGTTGCCGCACCCCAGCAGGCCGCCACCGTCACTGCAACCGGATCGCCCAAGGCGCAGTATGCCCGCGCCTTTCTTGGCCTCTTCATTCGCGACCTGCACGTGCTGCGGCGTGAGCTCGGGCCGTTTCTCATTCGCATCATCATGAATCCGCTGCTGTTCCTGTTCGTGTTCACGTACATCATGCCGCACATGACCAACGGCGCCGCAATGAACCCGACTGCCGCCATGGCGCAGTCGACCGGCGCGAACTTCTCCACGGTCCTGCTGCCAGGCCTGATGGCCGTCGCCATCATGTTCAGCGGCATCGCGGCCGTGGCCCTGCCGCTTGCGGTCGACTTTGGCAGCACGCGCGAGATCGACGACCGCGTGATGTGCCCGCTGCCCACCAGCTTTGTCGCATTCGAGAAGATCATCTTCTCGGCACTGCAGTCGATGATTGCCGCCGCGGTGGTCTTTCCGCTGGCGTACTACATCCCAAGCACTCCGGTGTATGCGCACGTGACCAGCTGGCCGTTCCTCATCGCGGTTGTCGTGCTGGCATCGCTGGTCGCGGGAGCGCTCGGCCTGACCATCGGCACGGGCGTCAAGCCGCAGCAGATCGGTCTGATCTTCGGCGTGGTTGTCATGCCCATCACGTTCCTTGGCTGTGTGTACTATCCGTGGCGTGCACTCGGCGCGATCAAGTGGCTGCAGATGGGCGTGCTGGTGAACCCGATCGTCTACATGAGCGAGGGACTGCGCGCGGCGCTGACGCCGACGCTGCCGCACATGGCTCCTGCGCTGATCCTGCTGATGCTCACGGTCTTCCTCGTGCTGCTCACGTGGATCGGCACGCGCGGCTTTCTGCGCCGTGTCATCGGCTAAATCGCCCTAAAACATCAAGACTGTCATGCTGAGCGCAGCGAAGGATCCCGCCGGGGTCATGCAGCAACGAAGCTGCTGAAGGTTCCTTGCAAGAAGCTAGAGAGTTTCCCGCGGGTTTAAGTGTGCAGGGATACTCGCTTCGCTCAAGATGACAGTTCGATAATTGTCGCAACAACAAACAGCCGGAATGTTACCCTTCCGGAGTCGATGCCTCAGCAAACTAGGAAGTCAACGGCAAAGGCTCCGTGCAGAACTTGCACCGGGTCGCGCCTAGCGGGACGTCGGACAGGCATTGCGGGCACGTCTTGGTCGTCACCGCAGCCGGCTCGGTGAAGCGCGCCATCAGCTTCTTCATGGGCAACACAATCAGGAGATAGATCGCGGCGGCATTGATGAGGAAGTTGATCACCGCGTTGAGGAATTTCCCGATGTGAATCTCACCGGGCGGAATGTAGTTTGCCGGCAGCGGACTGGGGGGCGCGACCGCGTGCAGTACCGGCATGTGGATCACAAGGCTGGAGAAATCCGGCGCTCCGACCAGCGCCGCAATGAAGGGCGTAATCACATCGGCCGTTAACGAAGCGGTGATGGTGGCAAATGCCGCGCCAATGATCACTGCCACTGCCAGATCCACTACATTACCGCGCAAGATGAAGTCGCGAAATCCTTTGAACATCCGTGTTGCCTCCTGGGTGCAGCCAGCTTACCTTGCTGTGTCCGATTTGCGAAACTGGCAAGATGGTCTGCGGGGCGCATCTTTCGTCAGAGCCACAAAGGATACACAAGGAAGAAGGCGATCAGGCAGATCGCCATCAGGTCCATATAGGCACAAAGCACGACACCGCCGTGGTACCAGCTCCAGCGCGAGCGCATGCAGCGCACCGTGTCCAGGGTGCCGACCAGCGAGAGCAGCAGCGGGATTGCGATCCATATCGAAGCGTGATTCTGCGGAAAATGCGACAGCCGGAATGCAACCAGCAGACTCGCAAATACCAGCAGATTCGCACGCACAAGCGACCGCTGCCGCCAGTCAGCCATGGCCCGCCACGAGAAGCTAGACGGCGATGGCATCCGCTCCGGCCTGCATGGCCAGCATGCTCTCGGTGTAGGGCGCCCGCAGCAAGCCGCGCTCCGTGATGATGGCCGTCACGTACCGCGACGGGGTTACGTCGAATGCGGGATTCTCGATGCCGACACCATCCGGCGTCATCTGCTTGCCGTTGGAGTGTGTCACCTCATAGGCGCTGCGCTGCTCGATGGGGATGTCCTCGCCGCTCGCAGTCTTCATGTCGATGGTGGCCCAGGGCGCGGCAACGTAGAAGGGGATGCCATGCTCCTTTGCCAGGATGGCGACAGAATAGGTGCCGATCTTGTTGGCGACGTCGCCGTTCGCAGCGATCCGGTCCGCACCTACAATGACGGCCTGGACGCGGCCCTTGCTCATCAGGTAGCCGCTCATGTTGTCGCACAGGACGGTCGTCGGAATGTTGTCCTGCAGCAGCTCCCATGCGGTGAGCCGCGCGCCCTGCAGGTAGGGCCTCGTTTCGTCGGCGAGTACATCGATCTTCGCGCCTGCCTCTACAGCCGCGCGGATCACGCCGAGCGCCGTGCCGTATCCCGCAGCGCAAAGTGCACCGGCGTTGCAATGCGTCAGCACGGTTCCTTCACGCGGCAGCAGGTGTTCGCCCACGCGGCCCATGGTGCGGCAGGTGGCGATGTCCTCGTCATACATGCGACGAGCTTCGGTAATTACTTCTTCGCGGATGTTCGCGAGCTTGTCGGCCTCACTGCGGTCTGCAGGCTGCGCCGCGACCAGCTTGCGGAAGAGCGAGCGAATGCGCTCGATGGCCCAGAACAGATTCACCGCCGTGGGTCGTGTAGCGGCGAGCACGCCGGCCATCACGTCCACATCTTTCGCGAGTTCGGCGACAGTTGTTGCGGACGACTTCTGAATGCCGAGTGCCATGCCCATGCCCGCAGACACGCCGATCGCCGGCGCCCCACGCACGATCATGTCGCGAATGACGGTGGCAACTTCTTCGTAGCCGGTGGCGAGTACGTAAACTTTTTCGAGCGGGAGCTTGGTCTGGTCGAGAAAGCGAACGCCTTCATCGGTCCATTCGAGTGTAGGAATCATCGCCTACCAGTTTACCGCTCGGAAGGAGCCGGTCGGCGGTGTAGGAGGTCAGCGGGCCAGCTTTGCAATGCCATATTTCATCGCGAGAAAGTTCTGCAGCGGTTTGGATAGACAGGCAGCAATCTCCTGCCAGGTGATCAGCAGCATGCGGCTGCGCAGCTCGGCTGATTGTACGGCAGAGAGGACGGCGAACCACTCCTCGCGCAGGTCTGGCCGTCGCGCGTCACAGAAGACAGCGAAGCGCGCTCCCTGGTGCAGGGCGGCAAGCCCGCCGCGCAACACTTGATAGGAGCGGAAGTGACCCCGTAGCCGCGGCAGCCGGTCTACGTCGAACACTGTCTCGAAGTGCTCGTATCGCTCCATCAGGTCAGGCCGTGCTGTCTGGAAGCTGCTTTCGCCCAGCTTGGCTTCCACCAACAAGTCACCGATCTGCATGTCCACCTCAGTACGGTCCTCATGGTCGCTTCGGAGCGGCGTACGCACGCGCACACCGAACTCTGGCGTCTCTCCCGGTGGGAGAGTCAGCAGCGTGCATAGGCCTTTCGCGCGAGTCACACTGGGAGCGCAGAAGACGTTCATTAGCAGCGCGTCCGAGCTGTTCGCGCAGTCTAGTTCGCTCCGCTGCCGCTCATGCCCACGCACAATGCGGCTGGAGGCGGTGTATACCTTGTCGAGCCGCCTGGCCCACTCTGGTCTCGCGATGATCCGGCGGTAGGAAGCAGGGAAGAAGTTGCCGTGATTGCCCGCCTCGTCCTGCTGGTAGAGGACGGATGCCACGCTGCCATAGGTCGTCTCATGCGCTACGTCAGCCGCAATCACAAGGTTCCGCGCGCTGATCTCGCGGCGCAACTGCGACGCGCTGCGCACCTCAAAGTCGGGTTCGACAGAGCGATCCATCATTCCCAGTATAGGCGATGAAAAGGCGAAGAATATCGTGCCTCGAACCCGGTGATCCCTCCGCTGCGCTACGGGATGACAGTCTTGAAGGAAGGGAAGCAGGGTTAGCAAGGAACGGAGGGGAAGCTCAATCCTGCCGCAGCTTCTCTGCGCGAACGTCGGAAGCCGTAAAGACCGAGACGAACGGAGCACCGCCAATCGCAGCTTCGATGCTCGCGCGGCCGCCCTGCTCGCGATCCACGAGGCACAGCACAGCCGCCACCTTCATACCTGCAGCCTGCACCGCTTCAATCGCCGTGATGGTCGATCCGCCGGTGGTACAGACGTCGTCGACGACGACGACCTCCGCGCCTTCGCGCACATACCCTTCGATCTGCCGACCGGTGCCATGCGCCTTTAGCGCCTTGCGCACGAGGAAGCCATGCACCAACTGCGCTTCGGGATGCGCGATTCGCCACCATGCCGTAGCCGAAGCTGTGTTCGAGACGAGCGGGTCCGCGCCCATGGTCAGCCCGCCAACGGCCTCTGCCTGCGGCGCGTACCGCCGAATTAGTTCCGCGAAGACGAGCCCACTCAGGCGCCCACCTTCGGCGTTGAGCGTGCTGGTGCGGCAGTCGATGTAGTAGTCGCTCGCCGCGCCGGACGCGAGAGTGAAGTCGCCGAGATGGAAAGAGAGCTTTGCGATCAACGCAATCAGTTTGGAGCGGTCTGCCTCAAGAGCTGTAGAGAGGTCCATCTCCCGATTCTAAGCAGAACGGCCGAGCGGAGAGGACGCCGCGAACGTGACGGCGTGTTCCGTGGCGTTCCCCATACGATCCGTATAGCCGCCCCGCTCTTCCGTGCGTGCAGAGCGCGGGCGTTCGCGCGCGCGGCGCACCATGGTGAGCAGCTGCCAAGTGCCTGCAAGCACAATCGCGACAATCAGCGGTCCGTCCAGCGCCTTTCGCAACTCCCAGCTGTAGAGCGCACCGGCATTCATCAGCACGAACAGCGCGAGCATGGCGGCGATGCATCGGCTGGGGTGCTGCCGCATGCGAGCGAATCGCCACGCGATCAGCGCCAGCGGCAGGGTGAACGGCGCAACGTCGTATTCCATGATCCTAGGGTTCAGCAAAAGGATGCCAAGCAGCAGCACCGGTGCCCACTGCGTCAGGGCAAAGTCACCGCGCAGAAACCGCCGGGAAAGATAGACCAGCCCGGCAAACAGCGGAATTGCATACGCGGCGTAGACAAAGTAGGCCCACGGCGCGTAAGCGACGCCGTGGGCGTCCAGCATCTGGCTGAACAGGCCCGCAGGTGCGCAGCCGAAGTCATGGTTGTAGCTGAACTGCAGTTCTACTGCCTGCAGGTAATGCTGAAAGAGAGAAGGCCAAACCAGCGGCTGAATTCCGAACAGAACCAGGCCTGTGGCCACAGCCGCCGCGGCGGGCCACCACTGCCTGCGAGCCGAAAGCGCAGGCAACAGAGCAAAGCTGAGGAACGGCGCCTTTACACAAGACCCTGCTATGACCGCGAGGTAGAACGGCCACCATTGGTCCCGCTGCCATCCAGACACCGCCGTCAGCAGCACCGCTGCGTAGAGAATGTAAGCGATGTTGCCGCTCAGCAGAATGCCATTCGCAAGCAGTCCGGGGAAGAACGCGGCTACCCCAGCGCAGTACAGCAGGACGCGAGTTTCATTCCGATCGCCTAGTCGAACGCCGACAACGATCGCAGCGATCACTCCACCCGCATACAGTGCCCAGTAAAGCCCTAGGAGCAGCGGCAGCGGCAGGCGCCCCAACGTGCCGAGCAGCGACAGCGTGACGGGCGAGTACACATAGCTGTAGGGTGGAGCGCTGGCCGTATCCACGCCACCATGCGCGAGCACCTGCTCATGGTGCTGCTTCTGCACGGCGATCGCATCACTGTACGGATCGTGCCCAGCCTGAAGACTCTGTAGCGCCTTGCCGTAGATCTGCAGATCCCACGCGGACGAGTCGTGCATGATCCACACTGGCAGCGCCACCGCAGCCATCAACCATAGGAGGAGCACTGAGACCGGGAGCTTCGGAAACCATCGCGCGACGCCCGCAACCGGCGACTTCACAGGCATCAACGAATAACCTCTACCGCATCGATGAGTGAGTCCGCGGACCGAAAGATTTCATCGCGCCGCTTGACTGGCCACGTCACGAAGCTGCTGACCGAAAGGTTCCACACAGAACCCATCACGATACCGGCAAAGCCTGCCAGCATCCACTCCACGTTCGATTGCCACAGCGCACGTGAGAACACCACGTTGGCCCACGCACCGAACGAACAGGCAAGCACAAAGCGCAACATGCCGGGCAGCACACGACGACCGTGCAGGCCGCGGTCACGGAAGGTGATGAAGTTGTTCAGGAAGAAGTTCTCGAGCATGGCGAGCGAGGTGGCAATGATCTGCGCCGTGACGAAGTGGACCTTGTGCGAATCGACCAGCGACACCAGCAGCGTCAGATGCGTCAGCACACCCAGCGCGCCCACCAGAAGATAGAGCGTCAGCTGCACGGGAATCACGTCGCCCAGTAGCTTGTTTGCGACAAGAAAGAGATACTCGATGCCGGTGACCACGTCCAGCTTGCTTTCGCCGTTGCGCCGCGCGCCGAAGGTATAGCCCACCTCCGCGATGCGCACCGGATGGCGCGCCGACGCCAGCATGTCCACCAGGATCTTGAAGCCCTCGCCGCGAAGATCGCGCACCACCTCCATCAGGAAGCTGCGGCGCAGCATGAAGAAGCCGCTCATGGGATCGCTCAGGCGGCATTTGCACACGGTGTGGCTGATCTTCTGTCCCAAGCGGCTCAGCAGCACGCGTGCCTTGCCAAACTCGCCCATGCTGCCGCCCGCGGTGTTGCGCGACCCCACAACGATTTCGAGCGACTCGCGGCGAAGGCGGCGAAGCATCTCAGGGAGGATCGAGGCATCATGTTGCAGATCCGCGTCCATAACAGCAACGACGGGAGCCTGAGACGCCATCATCCCTTCAATACAGGCCGAGGAGAGCCCGCGTCGGCCAATGCGATGCAGCAGACGCACGGAGGAACACTGCAGAGCGCATGCCGCAACCACCTCCGGCGTTCCGTCAGGCGAATCGTCGTCGACGAAGATAACTTCCCAGCGCACACCTTCAAGCGCGGCCTTGAGCTGCTCGATGACAAGCGGAACGTTTTCACGCTCGCTGTACGTCGGTATCACAATGGAGAGATCAGGCGTCATCGTGTCTGGCGCAGCACCTTCAACAGGAGAGTACAGGGCACATCATACCTTTTGCCCAGTTTTTTTCCAGGGTTTGTCCCGGTATGGCTACAGAATGGCGGCACTGCCAAAACTTCGACGGTGAACGCCGCTCAAACGGTTACATAACGCAATAGAAGCCGGAAGATCCTGTGCGTTGCAATGCCACTATGCGAGCCTAGAGGCGCCCTTTATCGCAGAAAAACACTCAACTCGTTCGCCGCTGCGCGAAGATACGGCAGGAACTTCGTCTGCATCTCCATCATGGGCATGCGCGGCGCGTGACCGCTCAGGTTGACCGTGGCAATCACCTTGCCGCTGGGCGCATAGACGGGTACGGCCATCGACCGTAGTCCCACTTCATACTCCTGATCGCACACCGCGTAGCCGTTGCGCCGCACGTTGCGCAGCAACATGCGAAGCTTCTCAACGGTGTTTACCGTGCGCACCGTGAAGGGCTTCAGTTCCACGCGGGATAGGTAGCGTTCGACCTCGTCGGGTGGTTGCGACGCAATCAGTACGCGACCCATGCTGGTGCAGTACGCGGGCAGGCGGCTGCCGATGTGCAGGTCCACACTCATCAACCGCTGCACCTGGGTGCGCGCAATGTAGACGATCTCGTCCCCGTCCAGTGTCGCGACAGAGAAGCTCTCGTTGAGCTTCTCGCTCATACGCTCGAGGATCGGCTGCGCCGCGCTGGAGAGCGTGTTGCTGACCGTATAAGTGTGGCTCAATGTGAGCATCTTGGGGCGCAGCGAGTAGCGCTGACTGTCTTCCGAACCCACGTAGCCGAGCTTCGACAGCGTGTACAGGCAGCGACGCACGGCCGCGCGGCTCAGGCCGGTCTTCTTGCTGAGCTGGGAGATGGTCATGTGCGGCGTCTGCTGCGTGAAGGTTTCAAGTACGGTCAGGCCGCGCGCCAGCGACGTCATGAAGTTGGCATCACCCGTGTAGATTTCCAGCGCCTTTGCGGGCAGCAGCTTGAGAGTTGTTTCCGAAGGTAGTACCGCTGCTGTAGCCATGACCGCTTGATCCTCCCCAAAGATCGTTCGTTTACCGCCCAACAAAGCGATAAACGCACCTTTAGTGTACGTGGGTCAACCAGTGGCCGCAATCGCGAAATGGGCGTTCATGATGGTGTTGTCAACGAAACGGCGCATCTGTGACAGCGAATCGCGCATCTACGACGGCATAGAATGGAGCGCATCATGAGTTCGTTCGATCTGCAGGTTTCTCTCCCGTCGTCTCTGCAAAGCACTGTCGCCACGACTGCCGCCGACTGGCAGAGCGGCAATAAACTCGGCCGCCTGTGGGCGCACGACGCTTCGCTCTGGACCTCGGGCCAGGGCAGTGATGATGAGTCGAAATGGCTCGGTTGGCTCGACATCGTGGAGCGGCAGCAAGGGGATCTTGCCGCATTCGCTGCGCTGCGCGAAGACATCAGTCGAACTGGATTCACGCACGCTCTCCTGCTCGGCATGGGTGGATCGTCGCTGTGCCCTGAGGTGCTGTCGCTGACGTATGGCCAGCAACCCGGCTTTCCCAAGCTACACATTGTCGATTCGACCGACCCGGCGCAGGTCGCTGCTGCTCGTGCGGCAGTCGACCTGAAGAAGACGATCTGCATCGTGTCTTCGAAATCCGGATCGACACTCGAGCCGAACATTCTGAAGGATTATTTCTTCAGCGAAATGACCAAGGCCGTGGGCGCGGGCGATGCCGGCAAGCACTTCATCGCCGTCACCGATCCCGGCTCGAAGATGGAGCAGGTCGCGCGGGCCGACGGCTTCCGCCACATCTTCTACGGCGACAAGACGATCGGCGGACGCTTCTCGGCATTGTCAAACTTCGGCATTGTGCCTGCCGTGGTTGCGGGCCTCGATGTGCCGCGCTTTCTTGCGCAGGCCAAGCGTGGCGTGGATGCCGCGCACATCACGGACATAGCAAGCAATCCCGGCGCGCTTCTGGGCATCATCCTTGGCGATGCGCACAATGCCGGCATGGACAAGCTCACCTTCTTCACCTCGGCACCCATCTTCGACCTAGGCGCGTGGCTCGAGCAACTCATTGCAGAATCGACGGGCAAGCTCGGCAAGGGGATTACGCCGGTCGATCGCGAGCCGGTTGGACCGCCGAGTGTCTACGGCAAGGACCGCGTTTTCGCGTGCATCCGCTTGTCGACTGCAGATAACGCCGCACAGGACGCTGCGGTGGACGCGCTCGCAGCCGCAGGGCATCCGGTGGTGCGCTTCACGGTTGACGACATCTACGAGTTGCCCGGGATCATGTACCTGTGGGAGATTGCCGTTGCTGTAGCTGGTTCGGTGATGGGCATCAACACCTTCAACCAGCCCGATGTGGAAGCTGCGAAAATCGAGACCCGCAAGCTCACCGATGAGTACACACAGACGGGGAAGCTGGCCGAGCACGAGCCGATCCTGGATGCCGATGGTGTCAAGCTCTACGCAGACGAAAGCTACGGCCTGACGCTGAAGACCACGGCAAGCGGGCAGACACTGATCGACTACCTGCAGGCGCATCTCGCGCAGATCAAGCCGCACGACTACTTTGCCACGCTCGCCTACATCGAGATGACACCGGAGCACGAGGAACTGATCCAGCGCTTCCGCATGCTGGTGCGCGACCACGAAAAGGTGGCAACGTGCCTTGGCTTTGGCCCGCGTTTCCTGCACTCCACCGGCCAGGACTACAAGGGCGGCCCGAATACCGGCGTCTTCCTGCAGATCACTGCGGATCACGCGCAGGACTTGGCCATCCCGAACGCGAAGTACACCTTTGGCGTGGTGATCGACGCCCAGGCCGCGGGCGACCTTGCCGTGCTTCAGCAGCGGGGACGGCGCGCCCTGCGCGTGCATCTCGGTAAGGATGTGACGAAGGGGTTGAACGCGCTCGGCGTTGCGATCACGACTGCTCTGGCACGGTAGCATCTGCAATGCAAAAGAGGCGTGCCTGCGGGCACGCCTCTTGTTTGCTCGCCATCCTGAAGGTCTTACAAAGCCGCCAGCACATCCTCCGGCTCCGGCCGCACGCGAAAGTCCGCATGCGCCTCAGAGAACGTCAACACGCCCGCCTGGTTCACCACAAAGGTCGCCGGCATCGGCAGCTTCCACACCGCGTCGTCCGGCGCAGCCATCACGTTCTTGCCGCTGTTGATGAAGGGAATGTTCACCAGGATGGAGCGATAGTAGCGCTGCATGGTCTCCGAGACAGGAAACGCAATCCCGAACTGCTCGGCAAGCGCTGAATTCGCATCCTGCAACAGCGGGAACGGAATGTCATGCTGCTGCACGGCAAAGTCGCTCTGGCGCAACGTCTGCGGGGAGATGGCCACAAGCAGCGCGCCACGCAGGCGAACCCGTGAATATAGATCGCGCCAAGTCTCCAGTTCGGTGACGCAGTATGGATCCCAACGGCCGCGAAAGAAGCTGATGACCAGCGGTCCAAGGGCCAGCAGGTCGGACGAACGGATCAGCTTGCCTGAGATGGCATCCGGCAGCGCGAACTCCGGCGCTCGTGCGCCGACAGGCAGAACGGTGTTCTCGATGCCGCTGGCAAACAGCTCCGCGATGGACTGCTCGCTGATGGCAAGCCGTTCGGGCTGCACCAGCTTGCGGGTGTTCTGGGTGATCTCGTCGAGCTTGCTCTGCAATTCGGCCACACACCCATTATCGGGCATGCCGCGATTCGCAGAAGAGACGCTACGCCGTGACCAGTTCCTCGACCTGCACCTTACCGTAATGGCTCTTCACGTAATCGTCGAGGATCACCTTGAACTCATCCACGATGTGGTCGCCCTTCAGCGTCATGGCGAGTTTGCCGTCGATATAGACGGGCGCCTTCGGCTCTTCAAACGTGCCGGGCAGCGAGATGCCGATGTTGGCGTGCTTGCTTTCGCCGGGGCCGTTCACGATGCAGCCCATGACAGCCAGCTTCATCTCCTCGACGCCGGGATAGTGCTGCTTCCACTCGGGCATGGAGGTGGTGATGTAGTTCTGCACCTGCTCCGCCAGCATTTGGAAGTACGTCGATGTGGTGCGGCCGCAGCCGGGGCAGCTCGTGACCTGCGGCGCAAAGCTGCGGATGGAAAGTGCCTGCAGAATCTGCTGCGCGCAACGCACTTCTTCCGCGCGATCGCCGCCTGGCGTAGGCGTCAGCGAAACGCGAATCGTATCGCCAATGCCCTTCAGCAGCAGCGGCGCAAGACCGGCAGTCGAAGCGACGGTACCCTTCATGCCCATGCCCGCTTCGGTCAGGCCAAGGTGCAGCGCATAGTCGCAGCGCGAGGCGAGCTCGGTGTACACATCCACCAGGTCGCGAACGCCGGAAACCTTCGCCGAAAGGATGATCTGGTCGCGGCGCAGGCCGTACCGCTCGGCTGCCGCGGCATTGTCGAGCGCAGAGCGAACCATCGTCTCCAGCATGACATCGCGGGCGGGCAGGGGATTGGCGGACCGGCTGTTCTCGTCCATCATCTTCGTCAGCAGGGCCTGGTCAAGCGAGCCCCAGTTCACGCCGATGCGTACCGGCTTCTGATGTTTGACCGCGACCTCGATCATGGTCCGGAAGTTGTCGTCATCCTTGCGGCCGATGGAGCAGTTGCCGGGATTGATGCGGTACTTCGCCAGAGCCTGGGCGCAGTCAGGATACTTCGCGAGCAGCTGGTGGCCGTTGTAGTGGAAGTCGCCGATGATGGGCGTGTTCCAGCCCTTCTTCTGAATGCCTTCCACGATGTACGGCAGCGCCTTCGCGGCATCATCGTTGTTCACGGTGACGCGCACCATCTCAGAGCCGGCGCGGGCAAGTGCGGCGATTTGCTGGATCGAGCTTTCAATATCCGCGGTATCGGTGTTGGTCATCGACTGCACGACGACCGGTGCATCGGAGCCGACGCGAACGCTCCCAATCTTCACGGAAACGGCTTTGCGGCGAACGATCTCGGGCATGAGAACCTCACCGGTAAGTTTACCAAACTGGCGATACACTAGGGCTCAAGGCCCGGTAGCTCAGACGCATAGAGCGGCGCACTCCTAACGCGAAGGTCGCAGGTTGGACTCCTGCCCGGGCCACCACTTATCTCTGATCCGTCTAGCTGTTCTTAATGGAAGTCATGCGACACCATGGGAGCCGCGGTGATATTCAACTCCTCGATGCGCTTCGCGCGGATGTGGATCACCTTGTCGATGTTTTGCAGCGCACCCTCAATCATTAAGAACTTTGCATACGTTACAAGGGAGCGGTTCGCTTCGTAGAGATCGGGATCGACGATAGCATTGGCGATGCCGGTTTCGTCTTCGATCGATAGAAAGATGAAGCCGTGCGCTGTGCCGGGCCGCTGCCTGGCGATGACCTGGCCTGCAATGCGCGCCTGCACTCCATGGCGCACGAACTTCAGGTCGCCGGCACGAAAGACATTCATGCTGCGAAGACGGCCTCGGCAGTGAGCCATGGGATGCCGACCCACGGTCAAGCCGGTTCCAGCGTAATCGGCGACCATGCGTTCTTCAGGGTTCATGGGGTGGAGCGGCGAGACCTGCTCTTCGTCTCGGTCGAGATCTGAGAGCAGCGGCCCCGCCTGGCGTCCGGCTCGCTCGACCTGCCACAGCGCATCGCGGCGATGCACCTTCTCGCCCAGTGAGTTCAGGGTACCGGTCTCGGCAAGCGTGGAAAGATCGGCTTGCGAGAGCGACGGCACACGGCGCGCAAGCTCCTCGATGGAGCCGAATGGTCGCAGGGCACGTACCCGCTCGATTTCCGCTGCAACGGTCGAGCGGAGGCCTCGCACATACCGCATGCCAAGCCGCAATGAGTACGAGCCGTCTTGTTCACGTTCCAGGATGCAGTTCCATTCCGAGCGCAAAACGTCGACCGGCTTGATGCGCAGGCCGTGCCGCTGCGCGTCTTTCACAAGCACTGCAGCCGAGTAGAAACCCATCGGCTGGTTGTTGAGGATGGCTGCCGTAAAGACTGCAAGGTAATGAAACTTCAACCATGCGGAGGCATAGGCAATCAAGGCAAAGCTCGCCGCGTGGCTTTCAGGAAATCCGTACAGCGCGAACGAGCTGATGGAGAGGATGATCTCTTCCTGCGCCTTGTCTCCGACGCCGTTTGCCGTCATGCCGGTACGCAGCTTGATCTCAAGCGCACGCATCTTGTCCGCGGAACGCCGGCTGCCGAGCGCGCGGCGCAGCTCTTCCGCTTCACCGCCCGTGAAGTTGGCGATCACCATGGCGATGCGTAGAAGTTGCTCCTGGAAGAGTGGAACGCCCAGCGTTCGCTTTAACACCGGCTCCAGCAACGGATGTGGGTATTCGATAGCCTGCCTGCGCTGGCGGCGCAACATGTAGGGGTTCATCATCTGTCCGACAATGGGTCCTGGCCGAATGATGGCGACCTGCACTACAAGGTCATAGAACTTATCAGGCTTGTTGCGCGGCAGCGAGGCCATCTGGGCGCGGCTCTCTACCTGAAACAAACCCACCGTGTCGGCCTGTTGAAGGGATTCGTAGACGTTGGTGTCATGCGGGATCTGTGCAATATCGACCTTCGTGCCGTAATGGCGTGGGATCAGTTCCACGCAGTCTTTCAGCACCGCCATCATGCCCAGGCCGAGCAGGTCGACCTTGATCAGGCCCATGTCGGCGCAATCTTCCTTGTCCCACTGCACAACGTTGCGGCCTGGCATGCTGGCCGGTTCAATGGGTACAACCGATGCAAGCTGGCCCTGCGCGATGATCATGCCGCCAGAATGCTGACCGAGATGCCTCGGCAGGTCGAGCATGCGGATGGACAGCTCCAGGTACTTGGCGATGCGCGGGTGATGCAGATCGAACCCGGCTTGGCGGAAGTGGTGTTCCATCGTGTCGGTCGGTCCTTTCCACTCGAAGTTGCCGACCAGCCGTGTGAGGCGTGTCTGCATGTCCGCGTCGAACCCGAGCGACTTGCCCACCTCGCGCGCGGCAGAGCGGCCGCGATAGGTAATGACGTTGGCGCACATGGCAGCACCAAGCTGACCGTAGCGGTCGTAGACATACTGGATGGCACGCTCCCGGTCGTCGCCTGATGGCAGATCAAGATCGATGTCGGGCCATTCGCCGCGCACCTCTGAGAGGAACCGTTCAAAGAGCAGATCCATCCCAACCGGATCGACCGCGGTAATGCCGAGCGCATAGCAGACGGCGGAGTTGGCGGCAGAACCGCGTCCCTGCACAAGAATGCTGTGTTTTTCGCAATATTGAACGATATCCCACACGATCAGGAAGTAACCGGCGAGGCCTAGCTTCGCAATCAGCGCAAGCTCCTTATCGACCTGCTTGTCGGCCATCGCACGGAGCTTCGCGCTCCTCTTGCAGCCATAACGCCGACCGACACCTTCATAGGTGCGCTCCCGCAGAAAGCTGTCCATGCTTTCGCCGCGTGGCGTGGGATAACGAGGGAACTCGTAACCCATGTTTTTCATCTGGAAGGTCAGCCGGTCTGACAGTTCGCCCGTTGTCGCAACGGCCTGGGAAACATCGCGGAAGAGCTCGCACATCTGCTCTGCGGAGCGCAGGTGGCGCTTGCTATTCGCCTGCAGCAGCAAGCCTGCCTCATCGAGCGAGCAGCCATGCCGGATGCTGGTGAGCACGTCAAGGATCTCGCGCTCGAACTCCGTAGCCATGCTGACGCCGTTGGTTGCGAGCAGCGGCAGGTGGAACTCGCGTGCAAGCGAGATGGCTGCCTGGTTTCGCGCCTCCTGTTCGGGAATGCCGTGCCGCTGCAACTCGACATAGACGTTCTTTGGTCCAAAGGTCTGGATCAACCGTTGGATGGTGCTGCGTCCTTCGTCCATGCCGCCGCGTTCCAACGCTGCCGCAAGCGGACCTTCCTCGCCACCGGTCATGCAGACAAGGCCTGCCGCATGCTCCCCAACATTTCGAAAGCTTGCAATGCCGTCGCCCTTCGTTCGTTGCGCAAGCTTGTAACCGGAGATGAGCAGGGAAAGATTCCTGTAGCCAAGCTGCGATTCGCAAAGAAGGGACAAGCGCACCGGCCTGCCTTGAATGGAGTGCGGCTGCCATGACGGAGGCTGCACCTGATGACCGAAGGCATCGACTGAAACCTCTGCACCAATGTGCGAACGCAGGCCGAGCTTCTGCGCGCTCGTATACAGGCGTGGCGATCCATAGAGACCGTCACGATCGAGGATGGCGAGACCAGGCAGCGCAAGGTTCGCTGCCTGCTGCACCATCGCCTCAGGCACTGACGCTCCTTCAAGAAACGAGAACGCGGAGCGGGCATGCAGCTCGACATAACGCTCAGTCATAGATGCCCACCACAAACCAGTTTCCTGAAGGATGATCGTGCCGAAGGCGCAAGGCCTGTAAGGGCTGGGACGTCACCACGTCCCAGAGCTCGTGATCCCACGGCTGGCCGCTCCACCACGAGCCGCTTGCATGCCAAGGCCCGGCGCACGATGCGATGGCGAGGCGAGATCCCTGCCAGAACATGGATCGCGGCTGGCGATCCCAGCAGGTCACGCGTACCGCATGGGGAGGGCGAAACATCCGGATCGCAAGCCGCGACGGAACTGCGTCACGTTCGGCCCCGGCATGAACGCTGGGCAGGAACGGCGCCACCGTGAAGGCGTCTTCGCGATGGCTGTTTGCCAACTGGGGTGAGCCAACACTGTCTTGCCCCGCGATGGAGCGCAGCCGCGCCAGCAGGAGCTCCAGCCTGTCCGGATCAGGAAACTGTGCCTGGAACAAGCCACGCTGCGCCGTTTGCGGCTGCGTGGGCTCGGCGTCCAGCGTGACCCTCACGATGCCGGCCTGCGGAGGGTGCGCTCCCAGCTCAAGGTTCAGCAGCTTCAGCAGAACTTCGCGGTTCTGCGTCGGCGTTGCCGGGCGCACTTCGAGGTAGTGCGGCTCCCCACGCTCAAGCTGCAGGGTAAGTCGTACGGAGCGAAGCGCATAGGCCCGGTCCATCGCCTTGCGAAGAATCGTTTCGAGCATGGGCGACAGCACGAAGAGCAGGGAATCGAGCAGTTCCAGCGGTGAGTCGAGCGCCGTTGTTTCAGAAAGCGTGAACTCCGGCTCTTCCGGTACAAGCAGATGCTCGGCCTCGCCGCGAGCGAGCAGTTGCAGCCTGCGGCCCTGTTGCCCCAGGCGGCTGACAAGCGCCGTCTCCGGCAGGGCGGCGAGTTCACCCAGCGTGCGGATGCCCCAGCGTTCCAGGACCGCAAGCGTCTTCGCTTCGCAGGGCAGCAACGAAGTGGTGAGCATTGCCAGCTTGCCACGCACACTGTCCCGGTCGGCACAGACGATCCGCTGGGCGCTGCGAGCCAGTATCAGCGCGGCTTCCGCATTGGGTGCTGCACCAATGCGTGCAGGAAATCCAGATGCGTGAAACTCACGATACAGCCGCTGCGCATAGCTCTCGTGTGAACCGAAGAGCGTGCCTGTCCCGGAGCTGTCGATCAGCAGAATTGCCGCAAGCCGGCCGGCTTCGGCGTACTGATTCAACGGCGATGCGATGGCCTGAACGCGCGGAGAAAAACGCTCCGCGATCTCCATCGCGACCTTAAAGGCAGCCTTCTCCTGTTCGATCTGGCGCGTGCGGAAGCAGGCCTTCGAGCCTGCCTCAGCCTGCGCCTTGCTCATGCCATGCTCGATGCCGATTGCCCTTGCTCTTTCGCATAAGGAGACGACCCTCTCCTGCGGCGGCACACCCTCCAGCACGGCACACGGCTGGGCACGCATCTCGGGTGAACTGCGCTGCCATGCGGCTACGGGGAACTCCGGGATGTGGACCGCGGCGTAGGTCACGTTACCTCCCAGCGGCCCGCATCCACGCTGGCGCTGCACCCCACGACGAGGCGCGGCCGGGAGCCTTCTTGCCGAATGCCTGCGTCGTGCGTTGTCGCGCGACTTCGGCGATGTGCGTCGCCTGCTTCATGACGCCTGTAATCGAAGGCGGCGCTCCCGGGGAGCATTGCAGAACGCATGCTGCGCTTGAAGACGCACACTGGTGCCGGGTGAGCAACAGCAGAATCGCATCCCCCTCCTGTGTTGCGCGCCGGTAGCGGAACCATGTCGCAGAGGGTATGCGCTGGGCCTGCACAGGATCCACCGATGCAAGGTCAAGCACCACGATGCGGAAGCCGCCCGACTGCAGCACCTGGTCGGTGGCCCTGAGCGCCCCATCGATCCGGCTCCATGGCTTTTGCTCGCGTGCACGTGCAGGCGCAGAGGGAGCGCTGGAAGAAGCACGCAGCCTCGCTGCTTCAGCTGCCTGCCTGTCCATCTGCCGGAGAGGATCTGTCTCGTCGACGCGGCGCAGGTTAAATCGCTCCCAATCCACCTGGTCCTGCGAAGCCGTGTGCAGGCCGAGCGGCTGGTTCGGATAGCCGGGTGTACCCTCCATCTTTCGGCGTCTGCGCTCTTCTTTACAAAAAAGCATCTGCTCCAGCGCGGGAGCCACGCCCTTCGTTTCGCCTCGCGGGTGACAGCTGCCGCAGCCGCCGTACATGGGCCGATGGGTCTTGATCTCGAGCGGCTCCGAAGGTGCTGACGCGCCCGAGGATGGAGCCTGGGCCCGCGTAGAAGCCGTGAAGCGTACCCACAGCAGGTTCCTGAGATCGACACCCGCGGCTGCGGCGCTGTGCGGAGACAATGCGTCGCTGACGTCAATGTAGGCACACGCTGCATCACCAGAGGCGTTCGCAAGCAACGAGAGCGCAAGCGTGCTCCTGCCGGACGATTCCGACCCCGTCAGCTCGCAGAGGGTACCGAGCGGCAGCCCGCCTCCAAGCAGTGCATCGATCGCGGCATTGCCGACCGGGTGCAAGCGCGGTGCTGCTTGAGCAAGAGGCGACAATGCGCCGGAAATGCGGCCTGTCAACTTGGACTCAATGTCGCGTTTCAAAACAGCAGCTGCAACCCGCATCGTATTCGCCTTTCGTTCGCCTTATTGGATGCTCAGCGTAACGCAAAGGGAGATGGAAAGCCAGTATGCACACTTTCCTGTGCAGGGTCGTCTGTTCTGATATTCGTTCTGCTCAAAGAGCCGCTCTAGAGCAAGTGACATTGCCGCTAAAGCAAAGAGGCACGGCCTTGGTGGCCATGCCTCTTTGCTTCGTTGACAGAATTACTACTTCGAAAGGATCTCGGAGAGCGCGGTCATGCGGGCTGCGTCAGCCGAAGAGACCGAGGCAGCATCCCTTTTGAAGGATGCTGCGTAGGTCTTCAGCACCTTCGTGTTCTTCTTATCCATTGCTGCTTCCAGCGCCGTGGCTTTGTCCTGCGGCAGGGCGTTGCTGCGCGCGAGCTGGTCCACGTAGGCCTTGGCCGTAATGAAGTTCATAGGATAGGCGATCTTCGACGGAGCCTGCGCGTTGAAGATCGACATGTGTATCTGCTCGGCAGCCGCGATTTCGTTGGCCGTGACGAACTTGCTTGGGACGATCTTGTAGACGTCAAGACCACGTGCAATCTCAGAGCCGTAGATATAGCCGTTGTACCAGTAGGAAGACCATGTGCCGCCATCGATGAATTTCACGCTGTCCAGCGGTCCGCGGTCGAAGTAGCCGATCTCGACTGGGTGCGTGGCATCAGTGAAGTCCATGATCGAAACGCCACCCTGGTACCAGCTCTTGACCTCGATGTCACGGCCGGGAATTGGGATGATTGATCCGTTGTGCGCGGTGCAGTTCTCCATCTCGGTCTGCGGCGCGGGCATCTTGTAGTAGCTGCCCAGCGTCAGTTCCATGCCTTTCAGCGTGAAGACAGAATCCGCACCCCAGGTCATGGGATCGGTTGCGCGGCAGCGTGGCTGCGATCCGCCACCCCACTCGTCGTCGAAGATCAGCTTGCTGCCGTCGTTGTTGAACATGGCCGAGTGCCAGAACGAGAAGTTCGGGTCAGAGATAGCGGCTACGCGCTTCGGATGGGCCGGATTCTTGATGTCGAGCAGAATGCCAACGCGTGTGCACGCGCCGGCGGCAAGGCCAATATCGGCAAAGGCGGTGATGTCGTGGCATCCGCTGACGGGCTGCGCGGCAGCGCCCTCGCCGTGCAGGTTGCCGACGGCAAGGCCGTTCATCGCACCGGTGTTCGGGTCAGAGAAGATGCGCGGGCTGTCGATGACCTTTGCTGTCTCAGGATGTGCCAGCGGCACCTGGATGACGGCGATGGTGTAGAGCGCGGTGTTGGGATCATCTACGCCACCAGCTGAGCAGCCGGGAACCTCTTCCGGTGAGCGGATCGCCGAGTAGCCCGAAACGTAGAGATACACGTTGCTCTTGTCGTTGGGATCGACGACCAGCGTGTTGGTGTGCGATCCACGGCAGGTCTGCACGCCGGGCAGCTGCTTCGGGTTGGAAATGTCGCTGATGTCGAAGATGCGAATGCCGCGGAAGCGTTCCTTGCTGGGCGGCTCAGGCGCGCGTGCGGGACGTCCGCCGCCGCCACCGGGCGCGCCGGCACCGGGAGCTCCGGGAGCGCCGAGTGCAGCAGATCCACCCTGCGGCCGCGCCGGGCGAGCCGGCGGCACATAGCCTGGGGGCAACGGGATGCCCTGCGTGCCGCAGTCGACGCGCGAGTTGGTGGATTCCACCGAGAGGAACAGCAGGTTGCCGAACACCGTGGCGTCACCCTGCGAGCCCGGGCACATCACGGACGTCTTGAGCACCGTCTTTTCAGGATTGGCAATGTCGTAGATGTTGAAGCCGTTGTAGTTGCCCATGATCACGTAGTGATCTTTGAAGGCGAGGTCCGAATTGGTGGATCCAAGCTGCAGCGCACGGGGACGCGGCGTGCCGCCACCGGGACCGGCCGCAGGCGTGGGTGGTGGCGTGACCGGCGGAGCTTTCTCCTGCGGCGTGGTGCCCGCCGCAAATCCCGGCGGCTTGGGCAGGTTCAGCACCAGGTGCATGCCCGATTCGGCAACGCCGGCATCGGTGATGCCACCCTTCAGGCCCACGCGCGGATCATTCGGCTGCTGCGGATTGTTGTAGACCGTCGGTTTTGCCGGAAGCGCAACCTGCGCGAAAACGCCGGGTAAGCCAGCAACGAGGCTCAGCGTCAGGGCAGCGCCACGCAACATCGTACGTCGTGTCATCACTCTTTGTTCTCCTTGGCCAACATGCTTTGCATCATTTGAATTTCTCCGCGCTGGGTCACGTCAACGTCGGCGGTGAAGTCGAACAGCTGCGGCTCCTGGCCGCCACTTCGGGTATCGAACAGGTCTTTCACCATGCTGAGCGCGCCGGTGTGGTGCTGGATCATTCCTGTCAGAAACAGGTGGTCGAACGCGGCTCCCTTGGCATTTCGAAGGGCTTCCATCTGCCTTGGGCTCAACATGCCGGGCATCATGGGCGTATCCATCTTCATGTCGGCGTGGCTGTGGTCCATGCCCTGCATGCTGCCGTGATCCATGTCCATGCCGGCCATACTGCCGCCGTCCTGCACGGGCTTGCCGTAGAAGGCCAGCCAGCGCTTCATGAAGGCGATCTCGTCACCCTGCGAGATGCTGATGCGCTTGCCCAGGTCGAGCAGGTCAGGATTGCTGGTGCGACCCTTCATTAGGCTTACCATCTCGACCGCCTGGCTGTGATGCATCATCATGTCCTGCATGAAGGAGAAGTCCGCGGCTGTGGGGTCTTTCACCGCTGTTCCTACGGTGTTGGTAACCACCTTATTGGGCTGCCCCGGCGCGCCGGGCTGCACCAGCGGCACCTGCTGCGCGGCGATAACTTGCAGGCCTACAGAGAGCACCGCGACGCAGGCAAACGAAATGCGACATGCCATGAAGAAAACTCTCCTGAACGCGTTCCCGCGGGGTTGCTGTCTGCTGAAAAGCCAGTGTAACGCTCGGCCGGAACTCATTTAAGCGTTCGAGTGGCCGTTTGGGTGAAGAGGGTCGATGCTGAGATGACGTCGCAGGCGCCGCAATTGTTTCTGGATTCAGGCGGCAAATCATGAACGGATGAATCGGTGATGCGAGGGCGCCGTGACCCGCACCTCAAATGCGGGGTCGCTGACTCCGATGCGCTGGCCGGCTCCATGCGAGTAGAACTATGCCATGCGTTTCCTGCTTGCAGCGGCGTTCTTTTTGGGGCTTTGCCCGGGTTCCATGCAGGGACAGACAACCCGCGTGCACGCTCTAGGAAAGGAAGAGGCATTCCGGGGACCGTTGCGTGCGGCGAGGGCCTCGGGCGTGCTGCTGGATTGGAGCACCGGAAAGGTCTTGGCGGTGCAGGGCGAACAGCGGAAGGAGACGCCGGGATCGCTTCTGAAGCCCCTTCTACTTGCTTACGCACTGCAGCACGGTATCGTAGAGACCAACACGCGGGTGTACTGCCGCCGTTCGCTCCATGTTGCGGGACGTTCGCTCCCGTGCACTCACCCGAACGACGAGCCGATGCTGGATGCGGAGGGAGCGCTGGCCGCATCCTGCAACACCTGGTTCGCAGCGCTGGCACGCCGCATGACGCCGCAGGATTTCGGAGCGGCGCTGTCGCAGGCAGGCCTGCCGCACACTTCGGAGCACATGGAGGACGCGGACGCCCGCGTGCTGACTGCGCTTGGTCTGCAGGATGTCACGGCTACTCCCATGCAGATCGCGACGGCCTTTCGTGCCTTGCTCCTGAAGGAGCCGGGTACAAGTGCGGTGTGGAACGGCCTGCGAAGTTCCGTAGGCTACGGCATGGCAAATAACGCCCGCGTGAAGGGTCTGGAAGTGCTCGGCAAAACAGGTACAGCCAGCAATCGCGGCGAGTGGTGGTCGCACGGCTGGTTTGCCGGCGCTGTGCCAGGGCGTTACGTGCTTGTCGTCTATGTACCGCGCGGGGATGGAGGCGTTGCTGCTGCGCTCGCCGGCACTACCCTGCGGAACCTTATGCTGAAGGACGCGCGATGAAGTGGCTTGCGTTGCCAATGCTGCTGTCCGGCGTGCTCTCATGCGACGCGCAGGCGGATGGCGGCGGCCGGGACGTGAGCATCGCCTTATTTTCGGCGCAGCCACCATCACATGTAACGGTTGCCGCGGCAGGGCCGGGAGCATGGTGGGCGCCTTGTCTTACGTGCCGTCACCAGCCGCTTACGGCGGCACTGCACATGCCTGCCGTGCACGAGGTCATCGCTGGTGGCCCGCTGAGCGTGCGCGATGAGGAAGATGGGCAGGTCCGCAGCACGAACGGCGGGTGGCACCTCCAAGTTACAGCTCAGGGCAGCGTTGACGTTGTGCTCACGCTGCCGAGCGAGCGCTATGTGGCCGCGGTGCTCATGGGCGAGACCCTACCAGACGAGCCGATCGAATCGCTGCGCGCCCTGGCCGTGGTGGCGCGGACGTTTGTCCTGCGCCTGCCTGCAGCGAGGCCTGCCGCTGGACACCTGGCAAGCGACGTCTGCGAGAGCACGGCGTGCCAAGCGGTGCGGTTTGGGCCCGTTCCTGATGCTGTCAATGAAGCTGTGCGCAGCACCGCCGGCGAGACGCTTTGGTTCGGTTCGCAGCGAGCGCAGGTCTTCTTCAGTGGAAGCTGCGGCGGTGTCACGGAAACCGCCAGAGCCGTATGGCCGAAACTTGCTGGTGTGCCGTATCTGCAATCGATAGCTGACCCCTACTGCGTGCGCAAGGACCGTGCGAGCTGGCATGGCGAAGTTCCGGTTGCTTCTCTGCAGGAGATTGCGAGGCATGAAGGCTGGCGCCTGCCGTCGCGCATCGTGTCGGCACAGGTTGCGGAGCGGACCTCGTCACAGCGAGCAAAGACCATCCTACTGTCAGGCGGGAACGGCGAGCGAAGCGCCGTATCGGCATCGGCGATGCGGCTTGCCGTGGGACGCTCACTCGGCTGGAACGTCCTGAGGAGTGACGCGTACGAAGTCCGCCTGCGCAACGATGTGCTGGTCTTCGACGGGAACGGTTACGGCCATGGCGTCGGCCTGTGTCAGCAGGGTGCAACAGAGATGGCACGCGCGGGAAAGTGGCATCGCGAAATCCTCGCGTTCTATTTTCGAGGCACGGTCGTGCGCGTCACGCTGGCCGACGAGGGCTGGACGCGGAGCATGCAGGAGGGCATCACCTTTGTCGGCACGATGGCACCGCCACAAACGCAGGTGACAGAAGCTGCGAACGCCTGGAGGCTGGCGAGGAGCCGTTTTCCGCCGTTGCGGCCCGTAGCGCCGACGGTCACCTTCGCACCCACAACCGAGGTGTTCCGGCAAATCACCTCGCAGCCAGGATGGCAGGTGGCAAGCACCTCCGGCAGCGTGATCGTTCTGCAGCCGGCAGCAGTGTTTGCGGCAAACCACCTCTCGATGAAGGAGGCGCTGCAGCACGAGATGCTGCATGTCGCCGTGGAGGCCAGCGCAAGCGCAAAGGCTCCCTTGTGGCTGCGCGAAGGTCTGGTAGAGGTTCTGGCAGGTGAAGCCTCGTACGCGAGCCCATCGCTTGCGAGAGAGGACACTGACCGGCTTCTGAAGAACGCTGCCAGCTGGCAGCAGAGCCGCGCCGCGCATGTCGCAGCAGGCGCGCGGACAAGGTTGCTGGTGGAGCGTTACGGCCTGTCGGCGGTGCGTGGCTGGCTGATCTCAGGCTCGCCCGTACCGGCAGACTGACCACGCAGAATTGCGCGTGCCATGGCTCCGAAGAGCAATGCGATCGCCCCGGCATACAACACGACCACGGTTACGGTACGAAGCACGACGCTGAGCAGTTCGACGCGCAGACCGTGCCCTGGTGTCCACGTCATGAGCGTCCCGGTGATCACTGCGCCCACAAGCGCGAGCAGCAGCAACGACAGCCAATAGCGGCCGCTACGAAGGACGGCAGGCAGGCCTCGCATGGGCTTCTCACAGGTGATCCACGCGAAGGCTGCCGCTGCCAACAGTCCTGCGGCGATCCATCGCAGTGCGCTCCACATCCAAGCGAACCATACGCCGAGGTGTTCGTACGAGAAGACATGGCGCATCGAAGCAGGGAAGCGCGAGTTCAGGTAGCCTGCGCGCAGCCCATCGTTCACGCTGAAATGGTCGACAGCGAGCGAGACACCATACCAAAGCAGAGCTGACACAAACACACACCCTGTGCCAGGCAGCAGGTTCCGTGCAGTGACCGGCCGGTGTGCCAGGCGCAGTGCGATGGCACTCTCACCCGCACCCGCGATGCCGGCTATGAGCAACGCGAGCAAGATGCTGGCAGCCACCTCAAAGGCGTTCGCGTCTGGAATGTGCAGCCATCCGATGAGCAGCAGAAAGAGCAACAAGCCAAGCGCGATCTGCTGCATCGCAACGGCCGCAATGCTGCGAGTCGACAGATGTGGCGCGGTCATTGCGCACCTCCCGGAGCGGGAACGTTCAGGTGCAGAGCGTCGCTGGATGCATCCACGCCTGGCTGATACATGGGCTCGACATGCGCGGGGCTGATGTTGAAGCTGCCGGGATTCACGATGCGGATGAGGTAGAAGACCTCCTGCCGCCCGTTGAAGTCGCTCGCAAAAAACGCTGCCCGATCATCGTGAAACTCGCGTCGCGTGAACCAGTCGTACCATCCCCCCGGCCGCTTCTCGATGGGATAGCTGCCCTCGTTTGTGATGAACTCCGCGCCTGCGGGGATAGGATCTTCCAGCAGCAGATAGCGCATGGGTGAGCCATTGATCGCCTCGTGCACGGCGAGCACATCGCCCACCTGCGCCTCGCCCGAAAGCGGCACCAGGTTGTAGGTCACCTTGCCGTCCTTCTGTGCAGGCTGCAGCTTGTAGTAGTCACGGGTCAGGTTCAGGGACAGCTTGCCGGCCTGGTAGTCCTTCTTTTCGGTGGAGTAATAGCGTCCTCGGGTCGACCAGTAGACGCGGCCTGAACCGCCATGCCGCACAATTTGTACGCTGTTGCCGCCGCCCGCAAGCTGCGCGCTGGGCAGGTCGATCTTCAACGATGCGCCGCTCATCGCGTCGTCTGCCGTAAAGCTGCGCTGGCCGACCTGCTTGCCGTTCACCAGGACATCCACGCTGAAGTTTGCGTCCAGCTCATGCGACGCGGCGAGGTAATCGACCAGGCCGAAGAGCACCATTGCGGTCTGCTCTGTCGACTCCCACCAACCGCCGCTATTCCTTGCGAGCATCAGCCACTGCGCGGCCGGAGGGAGCAGCGCATCGTTCGGATTGATCTTCGCAAGCAGGCGTACAGCGTAGGCCGTCGCTTCCGAGTCGTTGTTGTACTCCGCGTCCAGCAGAGGCACGTACGATCCAGTCCACGAGACAAGGTCGCCTTGGCGAACTGCCATGCTGCGCAGCAAGTCGGCAGCCTGGCCGGCTCGAGCATCTTTCACCTGCAGCATGGCAAGACCGGTCATGGCCAATGCCTCCGGCTGCAGATTCTTGCGGCGGTCCCACTGCGCATCCAGCGCATCCTTCAGATTGGTGTCGCCTGCATACGCAAGCGCGTACACGACGGCCGCACGCAGTTCAGGACGCATGTTGGGATGCTGCTTCAATGCAGTGCGCAGGTAGCCCATGCCGCGCGCCACCATTTGCTTCTGTTGAGGAGTCAGCGGTACGAACTGCGCTCCCTGCCCAAGGCCGCCGACCACATACGCGGTCATGTAGACGCGGCTTTCGTCTTCTTTCCACCAGCCCCATCCGCCATCATCGTGCTGGTAGTCCTGCAGACGATCGAGGCCGGCAACCATCTTCGCGCGCAGATCGGTCTCATCGATGCGAGCATTTGGCTTCAGTCGCTGCAGTGTCTCTGAGACGATCACGTTCGGCAGGAAGCTGGACATGGTTTGTTCCGTGCAGCCGTACGGATAGGTGGTGAGGTAATCAAGCGCCGTGAAGAGCGAGCCCGCGATGGAGGGGCTCATCTCGATGCGCAGTGAATGCGCTGCGGCATCTGTCCCTGCAGGGAAATTGACGTTTGCGTTTGCCTGTGTTGTCGCCTGCGTCATCACACCGCTGAATGCGAGCGTCTTCGCAACGCCCGCTGGTTCCACGGGGAAGCTGATCTCGAGTGCGTCGGATTGGGCGTCAGTGATGGCCGTTGCAACCAGCTTTACCGTGCCCACCTGAGACGCTCTCAGACGCCACAACACCGTTGCCTCGCCCTTGCTTGCAATCGTCACGCTAGAATCCGCGGCATGGACGACGTCCAGCCCGCTGACGGTGAGCGACACCTTCGCGGTCTTGGCTGTATCGAGATAGTTGTGCACGATGACAGGCAGCGTGATCTCGTCACCTTTCAGGATGAAGCGAGGCGTGCCCATGCGCACCAGCACATCTTTTCGAACGAGCACCTTGCTGGAGGCGGAGCCTGCCTTCGAATCGTCGGTGATGGCGTGCACGGTGGTGCGCCACGTGGTCAGCGAGTCGGGGAACGTCAGCGTGACGCGGGCGTGGCCGGTTCCGTCCGTGTGCACATCGGGCGCCCAGTACGCAGTGTCGGGAAAGGCTTTGCGCACCTTAGGAGCGGCATCGCTGCCCGGCTTGACCTGCGCCAGTTGGGGCCGGTAGCGACGCCTGCGCTCCGCCAGCATGGGCGACTTCGCGCCCGCCTCGCCGCTGAAGAAATACTCCAGCGACGACGTAACCTCTGCGCTGCTGTAGCGCTGCGGATATAGGCTCTTGATCATGTCGCCGCTGGCGTCGGGGTACAGCGAGTAGATGGCCTCGTCGACCACGCCGAAGCTCACATCGGCACTGACCGGCTTGCCAGCGAAGTCCTTTGTGAGCACGTCGTAGATTGCGCTTTGCTGCGGTTGAAAGATGTCCTTCGTGGGCGTGACTTCGACCTGCAGCTTCTGCTGCGTGGGCGGCACCTGGATGCGCTTGGTCGCCTGGTAGAGCGTGCTGTTCCTGACGAAGAGCGCTGAGACCGTGATGTTTGGCTGCGCCTCTGCCGTGATGGGCAGATCGAACGAGAGTGTCTTGCCGTCGGTGTGCATCATTTCGTGCTTCAGCAGCGATGCGCCTTCTGTGATCACGAGCGCGTGGAAGCCCTGCGCCTCTGACACGATGCTGATGTGCGCCATGTCGCCGGGCGCGTAAGACTTCTTGTCGGTGATGATCTGCGCTGTGCCGCTGCTGCTGTCCCACGACTGCTCACCTGCACCCAGGATGTACAGGTAGCTGGTGTCTACCGGATCGGGCGTGCCGCTTCGCACTGACGTTGCAGTCGCGAGCAGCTCTGCGGAACTGTACTTTGGCGTGCCCACGGCAATCTCGCCGACGGCGTGGCCGGTAGCGTCCGTCGTGACATCGGTTGAGGCGCCCTCGATCGTTGTGTTGGTGCCGTTCTCCCAATGATGAAAGCGTAGTTGCACGTGCACGCGGGTGCTGACCGGCTTGTTGTCGTAGTCGACCGCGGTGACGCGCACCTTCGCTGTTTCATTCGGATGGACCGCGTAGCTGACCGGCTCGACGTTCACGCGGAAGGTGCTGTACGTCGCAAGAAAGCGGCCGCGGCCCGTGATCTCGCGATTCGCGGCATCGGTTACGCCGGCTTCAACGGTGTAATCGAAGTCAGGATGCGAGTTGCCTTCGGCATGCGTCGGCACCTGCACGGTCAGCAGGCCGTCCCTGTCCAGCACGCCGGTCTTCTCTGCCTCTTCATCGCCGTTGTATCCGCTGGTGTCGTCACTGTTGTCTGCGTCGGCGGTTGACTCATCATCGTCCGACTCGCCCCACCAGAAGTGGCGCTCGTGGTAGATGCGGTACTTCACCTTGCCGCCCGCGACGGGTTCGCCGAAGAAGTAGCGCGAATCGATGGTGACCGGCACGGTTGCGCCTTCCAGAACCCGCTTCTGCTGTGCGGCCACCGACACGCGATACTCGGGCTTGCGGTACTCCTCCACATGGAAGCCGGCCGTTACGACGACGTTGTCGCTGCTGCCGACACGCAGCGTGTAGTACCCCAGAGCGGCATCTCTCGGCAGCTCGTAGTCTCCGGAGACACTGCCGTTCGTGACCCCCAGGTCTTTCTCGAAGACGGACTGGTCCGCGCCGTCGAGTATGGTTACGTGCGCCTTTGCTGCTTTGGGAACGGTGAGTACGTTACCGCTCTTCTCGCGCAGGATGGCTTTCCAATGCACGGTGTGTGTGGGCCTGTACACGGGCCGTTCGGTGAAGGCGTAACCCACCATGTCACGCGTCGATCCGTAGTTCAGCATCCATCCGCCGGGCGTGGAGACTGCAACGTCCTTGTCCTTCGCAGAGACAATCCAGAAGTTGTCGTCCTCACCCTTCTTGCCCTGCAGCTCCAGGTCTGCGATGCCGTTTGCGTCCGTCGTTGCCGAGGCGAACTGCTTCTGGCTAAAGCCTGCGTCCACCTTCGCACCGGCGATGGGCGCACCCGTTACGCGGTTGACTACGTACGCCGTTATGCCGGTGGTGGTTGTGCGCGTGATCAACGCCATGTCTGCAACCATCAGCAGCGTGTAGGCCTTGTAGCGGCCGTCCGTTGCCTCCAGCAGGTACAGGCCTGCGTCGAGTTTCGGCACAGGCAAATCGTTCGCATCGGAGATATACGTGGACGGTACCTGCTGGCGCCAGCGTGCGACCAGCTGTGATGGATTCAACACTGGAATCTGTGCGAACTCGGCTTCGGAGAGGATGCGGCTCTTCTTGTTCAGCTTCGTCTGCTGGCGCCGCAGCGACCGTCGTGCGTCGCGAGAAAACTGGAAGCGGAAAAAGGAACGGATGCGGCTCCACAAGTCTGACTTCCAATCGTGGAAGCGTTCCAGCCAGCTCTTCTGATCTATGTGTTCCGGGCCGAGCAGGCTTGCCTCCGGGCCGAACGAGTGCAGCTCGCGCAGGTTCTCGATGAACTTTACCGGGTCGTTCACGCGGTAGATGCGAAACTCCAGCGCGTCGACGTTGTGCGTGTACAGGTGAATCTTAGGCTCTTCACCCGGAGCGAAGGTCTTGCTCGTGCTCAGGTTGAACGACACGGCATCGTCCTGCGCGTGCAGGGTGAAGGCGGTCAGAAACAACAGTGCAAGCAGCAAGACAAGCCGCGGTCTCATCGGGGGTCCTCTCCGAGAATGTTCCAACGATACACGCCCAGAAAGTTACTGTTTGACGAGACAGGACGCCAGCGTGGATCTGGATGTTCAAGCAGATCCTGCAGCAGAACGCGACGCATCTCACCCGGCCCGCGGCCGATGGGGCCTGTGTGGTACACGACCCATTGCTGCGCTGCATCCGTCACGATCATCGAGTGATACGGCGAGTTCTGTTCCAGTTGACGGAAGAACAGCAGGTCACCCGGTCGAGCGACAGACACATCATGGCTCACAAAGAAAGTGTTCCGCCGCCAGAGCGTTTCGGCATCCGCAAACTGCGCGAAGGCGCCGTCATTTACATCACCCGGTGTAAAGGCGCCGTCGCGCACGCGAAACAGTGCGGCACCCAGCGGCGTGAACGGATACGCATACTGCCGCACGGAAGGCTGTGTGAGTTGCAGCGCCTGCGGAGCCTGGCTGAGCCAGGCCTCGTCGTGTGCATGCAGCGCGTTGCGGTAACACCAGCGAAGCAGCGCGGCGCAGTCATTGATCTCGGGTGGCAGCTTCCCGATCGGCACATCGGCAGCCGCCTCGGCCAGCTTGGTGAACCAGCTTCGAAACGCAGCCCTGTCTTCGGCGGTGTGTAGGCGAAGGAAATCCGGAGTCCCGTTGCCAACTGAATCTTGCGTGCTGAGAATGAACCGAATCTGCAGCGTTGCCGTGCGCTTGCCGTAGGAGATAAGGGCGGCACGATCTCCGGGAAGAACGGGCGATTGCACTGCGACTTCGGCTGCGGTTGCATTCACCTGCAGAACGCGTGCAGGCAGGCCGCGTATCGAAACCGCGTCAGCATGTACTCGGCCACCGCGACTCAGAGCAACTACCCCAACATCATGGAAGCGGCCATCCGCCGGCAACTGCGGTGTTGGATGGACAATGCTTAAGCGTTGCAATCGAGTTCCGCGCAACATGACAAACACGCCGGCCGCAAACAGCAGCGCAATGGCAGCAACGCCGATGATCCTCGTGAATTTCAAGCAGAGCCAGCTTAGCGCGGCAGTTCACCAGCGGGAAGAGCAGCTCAAGCCAGGCACGTGCATCGTGCAATATCTGGCATCAGGTAACCGCGCGTGACTTATTGCAGAAGTGGGACGAACACAAGAGCGCTGAAGAAAATACTTGCGCATCGACTCACTTTGTTCGTTGACAAAGCGGCGGGGCGGGGACACTATTAGCCGGGTTGACTTCAGCGTAGAGAACGACAGCGAAAAAGGGCGTTGTATTTCCTCGTTTTGTCGAAGTCATAGTGTGATCTCCTTCAACACTGAAGTCATTAACACCAGGTCCTCAGTTTTCTTGTGTTCGGTTGTGTGGCGGCTTCATCTGCCCCTCGAACTTGTCTGCGAAAGAAGCAGACGAGCTTGCTGATGCTTCAGGAGCTTTCCGTCTGGGAGGTAGTGTGTGCCGAATCTTTCGTTAGCGATTCAGGGCGGAATCGCTTCAGGCGCCGAGCCGACCTTTGACGGTCAGCCGATGCAGGCTGGAACGCATCTCCGCTGGAGCTTCCTGTCTGCGCTCGGATTTCCTCCGGGCGGTTTCCAGTTATGGCGTCGCGTCGACAAGGGCGAGGTTCGCGTGGTTCCTCCACATGTGCCGCAGCCGCCCGCCAACCTTGCTACCGTCGTTATAGCCAGCGGTCCCACAGGCGCGCCTGCTTCCGCGGCTCCCGGCTGGGGCGCACCAGACGCGAACAACAACGGCTGGCAGGCATGGGGCTCGCTGTTCACCTTGCCTGTG